>JAGODE010000036.1 GCA_017998385.1 Chitinophagaceae bacterium
GTATATATGTAGGGAAATAACTGGTACTTTAATTCAATGGCGGTCCGGCAATTCTTTTCGGCTTCTTCTCCAAACAACCAGGGCTCCACGGCATTATCTCCTTCATGATGCGCACGGCTAAGTGGATTAAATACGCCAAACTGCATCCAGCGGGTATACAACTCCGCCATTGCCGGATAATCTTTTATATCGCCGCAATAACCGGATATATCAGTAGCCCAGAAAGGTATGCCCCCCATGCCGGCAGAAAGGCCCATGGGTATCTGGTTGGCGAGACGGTTCCAGCCATCGAGTACATCATCACCATTGCCACTATCGCCGGACCAGCCAAAAGTATAACGCTGCAGTCCGGCAAATGCAGAACGTGTCATCTGAAAAATCCGTTTACCGGGGTTTCGCTTTTCAAATTGTTCCTTTACTACTTTATCCCAGCTGAGGCCATATACATTATGAATTTCATCGTGCATACCCGAGTGGTGCTTCATCATCAAACGCTCGGTGGCATCTTCATTACTCCAGGCCGGCTCCCCCATGTCTGTCCAGAAACCACGTACGCCGTCATCAATCGGCTTTTGCTGATATGCGCCCCACCAGTCTGCTACAGCTGGTTTAGTAAAATCAACCACCCCGCAATTGCCACCCCAGGGCCAGGGCATATCATACGACTTACCGGTACGCACATCGGTCGCAAAAAAGCCCAGCGAATCGGCTTCCTTCCACTGTCGTGCAGTGGCCTGCGAGATCACGGGGTCCTGCGACACAATCATTTTAAAGCCCAGCGAATCAAGATAACGCAACATTCCCTTTGGATTGGTGTACCGGTCTTTACGCCATTGAAAATCCTGCAATCCTTCTGTCCAGCCAATATCCTGGTAAATGATATCGCAGGGAATGCGGCGCTTACGAAACTCCGCTGCTACCTTTCTCGCCAGTGGTTCATTGGTGTACATACCCCGCGACTGCGAAAAACCAAGTGCCCACTCGGGCGGCATGATTGGCTGACCTGTCAACTGTATATATTGTTCAATGATCTGCTTGTAGTCATTGCCATGAATAAAATAATAGAGCATTTCGCCACCGGGTGCTTCAAAACTGTAATAATCGTCGGAAGCCGTTCCAAAACGAAAAACTGTTTTGTATGTATTGTCGAAAAAAACACCATATCGGTAACTGCTCAGGAAAAATGGTATGCTTTTATAAAGCGGATCTTCGGTAGCCGTGTAGCAGGGCTTATCGCTATTCCACATAGTATATGTGCGGCCACGGCGGCTGAGTGGTCCCGATTTTTCTCCCAGCCCAAAAAAATGTTCATCATTGCGAAGCGTCTTATAGGCAATCAGCTTATTGCTGTCTTTCAGCAGGCCTTTGCTCTGATAATCGCCCAGCAGGAGTTTCTGGTACTTATCAAAAATCTGTAGGCGGAAAGGAGCTTTATCGACCCGTATACGCAGGCGTGAAGTAAATATTTCGTACGACTCCGGTCTTTCTTCTACCTGTATCTTTCCCACATCTTCCAGGTCTTCTTTGATAACAGCAAACGATTCATTCTTTCGTTTAAACTCACCTGAGGGCGAGTACCATATTTTCAGCAACGAGCCGGAACAAATTTTCACCAGCACTTTTGCATTATCGCAACTGAATATTACGTTGGTACCTTCCACCGTATACGAGCGGCAATTACCAGGCGATTGCACCTGGGCCTTCGTGGCGGAAGCAAGCATCAAAACGGCAAAAACAATTAATAAATTCTTCATAAGAAAACAGAGCCTTAACTTTTTAATATTCAAACACCAGCATATCCCAGTATTGCAGGGAAGGCAGGGTAAAAGAAACCGTATTACCGGTTTGTGTGAACGTTAAAGGTATGGCAACGCCATTATTACTGTCTGGTGAAGCGATCCAGGCTTTTTTAACCGTGCCTGTAGCCGTAAACTGCATAGCCGCATTTTCAATAACAGCCGGTTTAGTCTGCGTGCCATCTGTATCGCGCCAGTTGAGTGAATTGGCGTTAGAAAAATTGAACAGGTGAACCACCTGGCGGTTACCTACTGTTTTCCCCTGCACGGCTACCCTGCCGGTAGCACCCGGCCATGCCGACAGAGGCAAACTGGTACTTGTGACAGCTGGTTGATTAAAGTTTCCTCCATCACGCAACAGGTTTTCGTAGGCTACCAGAAAATCATAATAACGAAGCAGGGCTGCCTTCAGCTCATCACTCATCTGCAGATTATTATTGGGAAAATATTCTTTCCCCAGCATATGCTCGCCCAGTTCCAGGTGAGAGCCGCCAAATGCAAAGATCACTGCATCGGCCAGCAACACAGCCGGTGTATTGAAATAACCCGGATTATCGGCCTTCGCGTAATTGACATAAGCAGCCAGTACTGTCTTTTTGGTGTTACTGCTATAAAAATCATTGTTCGTGATAATCGTGGCCAGATCTTCGAAACGTTCGTTGGGCCCCCATACTTCTGTATACAAAAAATCAACGGGCGATTTCGAAATGCTGGCCTGCTGTCCATACTGATTTACCGCATTCATCACCAGCTTCTTTGACGGCGCTGCATTTTTCATAGCCTCCAGAAACGGCTTAAACGTGGCCGCCTGGTTGATCGACTGACCATTGAAGGTATACAGATTTCCCCGGTCGCCCAGAGCATCTACATGATACCCGTCAAAATCAAGAGTGGCATACACATCTGCATTTTTTGCAGCTATATAATTCTGCCAGCCGGTGTTACCGGCATCCAGTACATAGATATCGCTTTTAAAAAAGGGCTCAGGCAAATCATGTTTATCTTTTGTACCATGACTGGCATCCTTATAGGCATACCATTCTTCTGCTACGCCATCAGCGGCAGCATCATTCAATGCCCCGAAAGCCAGGTTATAAAACATGGAGCGCATATTCTGCGCATGTCCGGCACTGATATACCCTTTGAGCGTGGAGAGATATACATCCTTATTGGCGATCTCTTTCCAGTTGCTTTGCGGAGCTGCGGCTGTGCCGGCCATTGGCCAGTGATGTTTATACAACCAGTCGTAATACTGCAGACCATTGATATGGTGGCGACCCAGATTTTTGATCACCTTATTCATCTCATCCGTACTCAGCTGTCCGAAATTGGTGAGAAATCCATAGCGGGGAAACCGGGACCAGTCGGAAGAAACATCCACAGCAATGCTGGCATGTATTTTTTCCTTACCATCTACCTGCTCGTAGAGATCTGCCATGTAACCGGTATAGTCTGCTGCCGGCGCTGTCCAGCTCCAGCTGTTGCCGGAAAGAGTGGCTTCGGTGATCGTTTCTCCCAGGTGCCTGTAACGGATCTTAATATTTCCGGCTAATGGCTTATTGAGCGAAAACTGTATTACCTCGCCTGGTTTATACATAGCCTTATCCGTATAAATAGTAAGCGCAAAGGAGTTGCCATACGTAATGGGATCATTCTTGGGACCGTCTTTGCGACAGCCGGCCATTAACAAGCCGGTCAGTAACAGATAACAGGCCAGTAGTTTCATCCGGGTATGTATTGTCGTCGTCATCATCGGGTTTTACTGAAACACTTATTGCTTAACGATTGAAATTGTCTCTGTGAGCTGATTGATGGTAACCTTGTAATTACCTGCCTCTGTGATCCGCCATTTAAAGTCGGGGCTTCCGGATGCCACAAACTTCATTTGTGTACTTCCGGGACCAGAACCATTCACTACCGGCATAAAGTAATCGCAGCCCCAGTCGCCTGTTGCAAGCGGAAACTTAAATTCGCCCGCACTTAATGGCCCTGTATAGCTGAATTCATATGGATTACCAGGTGTAGGTGTCATAACCTGCGGGCTATTGATATTCCAGCCTGCAGGTGAGGCATCGCCAACCATCCATATCTGCGTATAAGGAACAAATGGCTTAATATTGATCGTCATGTTTTGCAGATCAAGTTTAATCTTATAAGCACCTGCTGCAGTAATCTGCCATTTATTGTCGGGATTTCCGTTGGGTACCAGCTGCACACCCGTTTCTGTAATAGCAGGATGGTTGGTCAGTGGCATGTAATAATCCGTACCAAAATCGCCGGTAGATACGGGTATTTTAAATTCACCGGCATTCAGCATGCCACCGTAAGTAAATACAAACAGGTTGGAAGAGTCTACACGCATTTCCGTGGGATTGTCAATATTCCAACCAGTTGGAGTTGCATCACCCAGCATCCATAATCTGTCATAAGGCGGAGTACTTGCTGCTGTCACAGATATCGTGAGGTTGAGCAGGTTTACCGATATATCATACATGCCCTGCGAAGCATTCATAAATTTATCATCGGGCTGACTGTCTTCGGTACGGTATACAAGCCGGTTATTATCTGCTCCCTTATTGTAAGAGGGAAGAAACTGGCCAAGGGTAGTGATAAATTTATATTCACCAGCCCGCAGCTGACCACGCCAGGTAAATACGCCCGGCTCACTCAGACTCAACGAAAGCGCAGTTGCCTGGTTATTATCCCAGCCATTGGGAGCCGCATCGCCTATCAGGTACAGCGTTGTGGTGACGGCCTGGTAGGTTTTTACTGTCCATACAAATACAGCCGACGAATCGGCAAGTTTGGGATTGTTTGCCACTTCAATGACCACTTTGGCCTCCAGCGTTACTTCAGTACCGGGTGTAACGGCCCATTTATTAATTACCAGGTCATTCAGGTCTTTAACTGTATACTTCCTGGAAAATACAGCTTTGCCCATGTCTTCCGATACAGCATTGCTGAAATTATTTCCCTGTTTATCTATCAGGAGTGTATAGGAAATAGCGGAATTGGTTCCTTTATTGGAGCCACTTGTCCAGTTGAGCGTAACCGCATCTGCATTGCGGTTTTTTTCTTCGAGCACTACAGTGCTCTTATCAGCCGTCAGTGAAAGGGGGTTATCGCCTTTATTCAATTCCATTTTATCTGTCTTGGTGCAGGACAGCAGCAACAGCAGGCAGGTCGCCAGCATGCTGCCCGCGAGTGACAGTTTCGGTTTGGTGATATATGGCATAAAATATTTTTTGAGGTTCATAGTAATAGCAATCAGTAACCAGTGTTCTGAGACAGGTTGGGATTGGCTTCAATTTCTTTTTGCGGAATGGGCAGCAGCAGGTGTTTGCTGGTAGCATTTGTTTTACCGATGCTATGCAGGAAATCAAGCCCATACTGGCCGTTATTTATTCTGATCAGGTCAAACCACCAGTGACCTTCAAATGCCAGTTCCATTCTGCGCTCATGCAATATTTTTCCGCGCAATGCTGCCTGCGACAATCCCTGTACATCGTCCAGCCCGGCCCTTCTTCTTACCCGGTTGAGTGGTCCGCCCTGGTTGATAGAAGTGGACGCAGCCTGTGCCTCAGCAGTGCGCCCCAGTTCATTGAGGGCTTCTGCCTGCATCAGCAATACATCGGCATAACGCAGTACCGGAAAGTCGGCAGGATTTGTATCGTAGTCCGGAGAAATAGTTTTTGGCACGAGGAATTTGCGCAGGTTAAAACCAGTAGTGGAATAAGAAGACAAATAGGCTTTGCCATCAAAGTCAGGGCAGCCAGGATACAGTACGGTCTGGTCTTTCCGGTTATCGCCCTGCTCGTATGCATTCACAAACTCCTGGGTGGGTTGGTTCCAGCCATAACCGCCGCCTACAAAATCGCTGTTGCGGGGACCGGTAAAAGTGCTTACCCAGGATGCCTGGTTTTCATTGTCCCAAAAACTATAGCTGGTTTTTCCCTGGTATTGTACTTCGAAAAGCGACTCGGGCGAATTCTTGGTCAGCGGACTGAAATTGTCGCTGTAGTTGGCATTGAGCGTATAGCCCAGGCTGGCTACCTGCTCGCAAAGAGCCAGCGTCTTCTCATACTGCCCCAGTGTGAGATACACTTTAGCAAGCATACCGGCAGCGGCACCTTTTGAAGCGCGGCCAATATCTTTTCCGGAGTAGCTGCTGCGTGCCGGAAGCAGGTTAATTGCTTCGGTAAAATCATCGATGATGAGGTTATAAATTTCCGTTTTGCTGCTGCGCGAAGGGCGCAGATTATCTGCCGGCGTTTGCGGTGTGGTGATCAAAGGCACATCGCCAAACAAACGCACCAGTATAAAATAGTAGGAAGCACGCAAAAATCTAGCCTCACCCAGTATGCGGTTTTTCAGTTCTTCTTTGATCGTCATGCCGGGCACATTCTGCAAGATCAGGTTGGCACGTAAAATACCCGGAGCAGGGCCACGCCAGATATCAAGCGCTGCCGCATTATCGGTCGACGTTACAAAGTTGGCAATATCCTGCGTTTCGATACCATCGGTACCGCCACCGGCACCTACAATGGAGTTGCCACCCCAGATATCTGTGGTCCACATACGCAGATTATACAGCTTGGGCCATTGCAGCGGCTGGTAGGCGCCATTGATTGCAGAAATAGCATCGTCTTCTGTGAGCCAGAAATTGGACGTATTCACAGAATCAAGCGGAGCTTTATCAAGAAATTTACTGCAGCTGCTAACCAGCATTACAGTAAGAATGATCACAGTATGTTTGATTGTTTTCATACAGAAACAATTTGGCTGTTAAAAAGTGATGTTGATACCAGCACTGATGGTGCGTGTAACGGGATATACATTCAGATCGATGCCATTGGATGGTACTTCGGGATCAAATCCTGAGTATTTGGTAAACGTGGCCAGGTTCTGACCCGACAGGTAGATCCGCGCAGAAGACATTTTCAGCCGGTCAGCAATTGCTTTAGGCAGCGTATACCCAAGTGTTACGTTTTTAATACGCAGGTAAGAGCCGTCTTCAATAAACCGGTCAGACACACGCGTATTTTTATTGGGATCATTAAATACTGCACGGGGCATGGTGTTGCTGGTATTCGCACCGGTCCAGCGGTCAAGCACAGCAGTTGTCTGGTTTACGGCCACGGCCATTCCTTCCTGGTAAATGCGGTTGGCATTGTAAATCTTATTGCCTGCAATACCCTGCAGGAAGACTGACAGATCGAAGCCTTTCCAGCTGAACGTATTGTTGAGTGCAAAAATGAAAGAAGGATTAGGGTTACCCAGGAATGTGCGGTCGTTATCATCTATTTTACCATCATTGTTCAGATCGCGGAAGCGGATATCGCCCGGCGATGTGCGGTTAAAGGGATCAGAACCGGGCACCTGCACCGCATAATCGTCTACATCTTTCTGCGTCTGGAAGATACCATTGGTCACAAATCCATAAAACTCATTGATCGGATAACCACCGGGGTGCTGAATAGAGAGGTTTTGATTGAGGCCAATGCTACCTGTATACATGGGGATGGTATCGTTCAGTTTCAGTATCCGGTTTTGATTATAGGCGATATTGAAACTGGTATTCCATACAAAAGCGCCTTTGGTGTTCTGCGAACTGATAGTCAGCTCCACACCCCTGTTCTGAACTTTCCCCAGGTTAATGCTGGGTACAACAATATCAGAATATCCGGTGGAGATAGGCACCGACATAGGCACCAGCATGTCGTTGGTGTTTTTTATGTAACCGTCGATTGTTACATTAATACGATTGTTGAGCAGGGTGGCATCGAGACCAAAGTTGGCCTGTTCTACCTTTTCCCATCTGATACCGGGATTGGGAATCATCAGGGGTACAATAGCCGTTACTGCATTTCCATTAAAGTTGTACTGAACGGTTTGCAGAACAGAGGCAAACGAGTAGTTGCCAATATTCTGGTTACCGGTTACACCATATCCAACCCGCAGTTTCAGGTCATTGATTGCATCCGTTTTACGGAAAAAGTCTTCTTCCGATATTCTCCAGGCGGCAGAAGCCGAGGGGAATGTGCCATATCGGTTGTCTTTACCAAAACGTGATGATCCATCGCGACGAACAGTGGCCGTAAGCAGGTATTTATTTTTATACCCATAGTTTACCCGGCCCATAAACGAAAGCAGGGCCCATTCGTTGGCTCCGCCACCGACAGTTGGCAGCAGCGTACCATTGCTCAACTGCTGCGTCACATCACTGGCAAACTGCTGTATCGATCCGTTCATGCCATCGTAACGATTGGCCTGGGCGCTGCTGCCAGCCAGCACGGTCAGGTTATGATCGCCAAAACGCGTATCGTAAGTGAAATAGTTGTCCCAAAGCCAGGTAAGTGATTTATTGTAAGCCTGTGCCAGGTATGAATTAGGCTGTGGTATGGGTGCCCAGTTGTACTTCGGCGCCCAGTTGCGGCTATCCCAGAATGCAGCCTGGATGCCCGCTGTGCTTTTAAACTTCAAGCCCCGCATCAGCGTCAGCTCACCATATATATTACCCAGGATATTGTATCCTTTCGTAGTGTTTTTATTAAGTGTTGCTTTCCCGATCGGGTTAGCCACATCGCCTACCCAGGAGGGTTGACCAACAGGTCCTGCATAAGTACCATCAGGATTATAGATATTCTGTGTGGGCAGTGCCGACATGGCGTTGCGGATATCGTAAGAGCCGCTTGATTTTATATCGTGGCTGAGTGAAAGATTATTACCAAACTTCAACCAGTCAAATACGCGTGATTCACTATTGAACTGTACCGTATACCGGCGATAACGGGTATTGAGTACAATACCCTGCTGATCGAATACATTGCCCGATACATAATAGGTACTTTTAGCGTTACCACCGGAATAAGATAATGTATAGCTCTGCATTGGTGCGGAGCGAAACAGAGCACCCAGCCAGTCGGTTCCGTTGCCCAGCGTATTAGGATCGGCAAACGCAGGATTTTGAGCCTGGCCATTATTAGCCATCATTTCGTTGTGCAGGGAAGCAAACTGGCGGGCCGTCAGCATGGGAACCATATCTGTTGCTTTCTGCGCACCGGCAAATGTTTTAAACTCAAGTGTATTTCGTCCGCTTGCGCCTCTTTTAGTAGTGATCAGCACCACACCATTGGCGCCCCTTGATCCGTAAATAGCGGCTGAAGAAGCGTCTTTTAATACTTCGATAGAAGCCACATCATCCATATTCAGATTGTTGAGCGGCATGTCGGAAGGCACACCGTCGATAACCAGCAACGGGTCGCTGTTATTGATGGTACCTGTGCCACGTACCCGTATGGTGACATTGCTGCCCGGAGCACCCGAAGACACTATCTGAACACCGGCTGCGCGGCCCTGCAGGGCTTCGCCCACATTCGGAACAGGTAATGATTTAATGTCTTTTCCACTGATGGAACTTAGTGAGCCGGTCAGATCTTTTCTGCGCTGTGTACCATAACCTACCACTACCACATCCTGCATGGCAGTATTGATGGGGCGGAGTAGTACGTTTATACTACCAGCACTGACAGTAGAAAAAGGAATTTCCTGGTCTTCGTAACCCACGTACGAAAACACCAGGGTGTCGCCAGCCTGGGCTGAAATGGAAAAAGCCCCCGACTCATCGGTGGTAGCACCCGCAGAACGTCCTTTGAGCTGAACCGATACGCCGGCCAGCGGTTTATTATCATCCAGGGAAAAAACCCTGCCTGCAATACGGCTGGTTTGCGCAACCGCGCCCAATGCAAAAGACAGGAAAAGCAGTAGAACGGAAAAATACCGTGCAAATCCGGAAATGCTGTTAAGCATAAAGCAATCGTTTGGTAAAAAATTAATATGTGAATCACCCTATTCTGCCTGGCGGCAGGATAGTACGCGAAAAAAGTACTATTTCCTCAACTGGGGCAATCGGGGCGTACCAATTTGTTTTCAAAATGTACCAAACCATACAACAGGCTGTTTGTCTCACCCTCAACCATTAACTTTGATATGCTGCCATAATTATGTATTTGGGAAAACGGGTCTTCATATTATTACTGCTGTATCTTCTTCCATTTTGCCCGGATGCCCAGGACTATTACTTCAAAAACTACCAGGTTTATAACGGACTTTCCAGCAATACCATCACCAGCATTTTACAGGACAAAAAAGGGTTTATGTGGTTTGGTACGCGCAATGGGCTTAACCGTTTTGATGGCTCCACATTCAGGATATTCAGAAATGATCCCGAAGACAGTCTCAGCCTGGGCAGCAATTCCATTCTAAGTCTTTGCGAAGATGATGCGGAAAGACTCTGGATAGGCACCTACAAAGGCATCTACATTTATGATCCCGTGGCAGAAAAGTTCACGGCCTTTAAACAACTGCCTGCGGGAGAAACCAGGTACATCAGCCGCGATAGTTCGGGCAATATCTGGATTGTAAACAACTTTACATTGTCGCGTTATGATTTCAGGCATCAGCGTCTCCATACATTCTCCGCAGACAGTACCCGTGTAATTGCGCTCACGATGGATAGCCGAGGGAATCCCTGGATTGCCACCAATTATGGTACCTTAAAAAAATACCTGCCGCTCAGCAATGAGTTTGCCGCTTTTGATCTGAATGCCCGTAGTGCCAAACCCCTCACCTTTATCCAGGATATGCATCCGGTAAGCGATAGCACTGTACTGGTAGGTACCATGAATCAGGCCCTGCTTTTTAACTGGAAGAAAAATACGCTGACCAATATTTTACCCAACGCCGGCAGTGTACAAACCCATAAAATCATCCGGCAGCAGGGCGACGAATACTGGCTGGGAACAGAAACAGGCATTTATATCATCAACCTGCAAACAGGGCAGCATCAGTTGCTGCAGAAAGAATACAGCAATCCGTACTCTATTACCGACAATGTGATTTATTCGTTTTGCAAAGACCGGGAAGGAGGTACCTGGATTGGCAGTTTCTTTGGAGGCATTAATTACTATTCTTCTCAACTCAACCGCTTTCGCAAGTATTTTCCTTATAAAGGAGAAAACAGCATCAGCGGTAATCTTGTACACGAGATCTGTGAGGATGATGATGGTAATATGTGGATTGGTACGGAAGACGCGGGGCTCAATAAGCTGGAGTTGCGTACCGGCCGTATTACCCGTTATTTACCCGGCAGTGGCCCCGGCTCTATCGCCTATCAAAACCTGCATGGCCTGGTGGCCGATGGCAATTATCTCTGGATTGGTACGTATGAGCATGGTCTCGACCGTATGGACATACGGACTGGCAAAGTGACCCGCCATTACTCTACTGAAAACAGCTCGCTGGGAGGCAACTTCATTGTAAGCCTGTATAAAACCCGGGCAGGAGAAATACTCGTAGGTACCTGGAATGGCCTTTTTAGGTATAACCGGCAAACCGACAGCTTCACCCGCGATGCTTTCTTTACAATGCAGATTCAAAGCATACATGAAGACAACGATGGCACATTATGGGTTGGCAGCTATGGAAACGGCGTCTATTATCATAACCCGCTTACCAATCAGAGTGGCCGGTTAAGATATGATGCCTCCAACAGCAACAGTCTTCCTAATAACTACGTCAATAACGTATATGAAGACCGCAATCATGATCTGTGGTTCAGTACCGAAGCCGGGCTCTGCAAATACGACCGTAAGAAAGGCCTGGTTTTACGCTTCGACCGAAATGGACTGGCCGACAAACAGGTATTCCGTGTACTGGAAGACGGCCACGGACTGATGTGGATTTCCACTTCCAAAGGTCTTCTTTGCCTCGACCCGATAAGCGGTAATACCAAAACCTATACCACTGTAAATGGATTGCTTAGTGAACAGTTCAATTACAATTCAGGCTACAAAAGTCATGACGGCACTCTTTATTTTGGGACCGTAAAAGGAATGATCAGCTTTAATCCTGCTGCCTTCCGCAAAGAAGAATTTGTGCCCCCGGTGTTTATTACCGGATTGCAGGTCAACAATAAAGATATGGGCGCCGGTAAGCCGGGATCGCCTCTGCCGGAATCCATTTTATATGCAGACAAAATAGTTCTGCCGCACGACAGCTCTTCGCTGAGTTTTGAAATTGCCGCATTAAGCTACATCACTCCTGAGGCTAATGAATACGCCTATATCATGGAAGGGCTGGACAAGGAATGGACTTATCTCAAAAATAACCGCAAGATATTTTACACCAAATTGCCTCCGGGCTCGTATACATTCCGGGTAAAAGGAAGTGGTAGTGGTGAAATCTGGAATCAGCAGGAGACCGTTCTTCAAATCCGGGTATTGCCACCCTGGTGGGGCAGTCCCTGGGCTTACGGATTGTATGCACTGGTAATAGCCGGCATTCTCTGGACAATTTTTCGCTATTATCATATGGCAATGAAGGAAAAAAACAAACGGAAGATCGAAACCCTGGAAATAGAAAAAGAACGGGAAATATATAATGCCAAGATCGAATTTTTCACGAATATAGCGCATGAGATAAGGACGCCTCTTACCCTTATCAAGCTGCCACTTGATAAGCTCCTTAATAAAGAAAAAGACAATCCATCACTTTCAGAAAGTCTGTCAATGATGAAAAAAAATACCAACCGCCTGATCGATCTTACCGATCAGCTGCTTGATTTTCGCAAGGCCGAAGCCAACAATTTCAGCCTGAGTTTTATCCGTACAGATATATCCGATCTGCTGAAAGAGTTATTTACAGCCTTTAAGCCGGTAGCGGAGCAGAAGAAACTGGCCTTACGGATGGAACTGCCACGGATGCCGCTCTATGCGTCTGTAGATCCCGAGGCATTCCGAAAAATTGTGAGCAATCTGTTTAACAATGCCATCAAATATGCAGACAGCACCGTAGTGGTACGTTTGCTGGCTTTTAACAGCGAAGACAAAGTCTTTCATATCGAGTTTCGCAACGATGGTTTCGTCATCCCCTATGAGCTGAAAGAAAAAATATTTGAACCTTTTTACCGGCTCAGGGAGACTTCACGCCAGGCCGGCACCGGTATCGGCCTGCCGCTGGCCCGCTCGCTGGCAGAACTGCACAAAGGTGTACTGGACCTGAAAGAGCCGCAAAACAACATGAACATTTTCCAGTTGTCAATTCCCATTCATCAGGAAAATGAGATCAACCTGCAGGAGTATGAAACAATCGAAACCTTTGGTGACGAAGAGCAACCTGCCCCCGAAGAAACAGACCCGGCCAAACTGCCCCTGTTGCTCGTAGAAGACAATAAAGAGATACTGCAATTCATTCAGCGCGAACTGCACGGCCATTACACCATTTTCAGAGCTCACAACGGTGAAGAAGCGCTGCAGGTATTGTCGGCTGAAAATATTGAGCTGGTGATCAGCGACATCATGATGCCGGTGATGGATGGTATTGAATTATGCCGGCGCATGAAAAATGATATACAGTACAGTCATATCCCCATTATCCTGCTTACAGCCAAAAATACCCTGCATGCTAAAATTGAAGGATTGGAAGTAGGCGCAGATGCCTATATCGAAAAACCTTTTTCGCTGGAGCATTTACAAGCACAGATCAATAACCTGCTTGCCAACCGCAATATCATCCGCGAATATTTTGCCAAATCGCCTCTGGCGCATATTAAGGGGATAGCCAGTTCAAAGGCTGACAAAAGCTTTCTGGAAGAACTGGATCGTGTGATACAGGAAAATATTACCGATACCGACCTCGATGTAGACCGGCTCTCGCGTATGATGAACATGAGCCGTACCAGTTTTTACAGAAAGATCAAGGGATTGTCTGATCTTACGCCCAATGAGCTGATCAATATTTCGCGGCTCAAGAAGGCAGCCGAACTGCTGGCCAGTGGTGAACATAAAATTAATGAAGTAGCTGGCATGGTCGGTTACAGTCTCAACAGTAATTTCTCGCGCGACTTTCATAAACAGTTTGGCGAATCGCCCTCATCGTACGTGGCCAATCTGAAGAAAAATCCCTCGGCATAGGAAACAGTATCCTCCTGCTCCGCCAGTCATACAAAAAACTTTCCTGTTCCCTGTTTGCAAAATACAAAAAAGGGAACAGGAAAAAGAGATTCGTGATTGTATCAGGTTACCGGCAGACCTGCTTCCTTCCAGGCCTTTATTCCGCCATCAAGATGGGCCACATTTGTATAACCCATTTGCTGAAGTGTTTTCACAGCCAGGGCCGACCGTCCCCCCGAGGCGCAATGTAATATGATCCGCTTTTGGCTGTCAAATGCCGGCTTATGGTAAGGCAGGGATGGGTCTGCATAAAACTCCAGCATGCCGCGCGGTGCATGTTCAGATCCCGTTATGACACCAGTGGCTGCGAGCTCTTCGCTTTCGCGGATATCAATTAAAACGGTGTTTGGAGAAGATAACTCCTGCTGTACCTGTTGTGGAGTAAGATTCTCAATCCCCTGTTTGGCCTCTTTTACGAGGTCAAGAGCTGATTTTGCTGACATATACGTTGTTTTAATTTTATGCTATCAATCAACAACCAAAACCGTTATATGCCCCTGAAATACGACTGGGTAAAGGGAAGTTACAATTTCTTAAGTTTACAGCCCAAAAGGCTTTATCATTTTCTCATTCGTCTATCTAATTGAGACTTACATGAAAAAGAAAATACAACATATTTTATTGGGCCGCGAAAAACAGATTTCTGCAGAAGAAGTTGTAAAGCAACCCCTGCCGCATAAGGATTTCCGTTTTGCCAATCCGATTATCGTATTGCATCATCTCGGTCCCCGCACAATTGCTCCCGGTTCAAAAGAACGAATACACCCACACCCGCACCGTGGCTTCAGTCCCTATACTTTTATGCTGCAAGGCGAAGGATTTCATCGCGACAATGCCGGCAATGATCATACGGTGAAAGCAGGTGGAGTGCAATGGATGTTTGCCGGAAAAGGCATCCTCCACAGCGAAGGCCCCACCGATGCATTATTGAAAAATGGCGGCGTGCAGGAATCCATTCAGCTTTGGATCAACGCACCGCAATCGCAGAAATGGAATCAGCCTTTTTATCAGTCTGCTTCGCAAGAAGAGCAACCCCTGGTTATTGAGCAGGATGGGGTCGCTTTCCGGCTGGCAAGCGGCAACTATAATGGCCAGGACGGACCAATACAGCAATTTACGCCAGTCATCTCCATGCTGGGTAGTGTTGCTGCAGGCAAAGAAGTACAACTAACTGCCGTGGAGGGTTACTGGACACTCCTGTATATTATCAGTGGCGAGGTACAGGTAAATGATCAACCGGCAATGCCGTATCACCTGCTGGTCTTTGAAAAAGAAAATACGTCTATTGTTTTAAAGGCGAATACCGATGCCCGGGTACTGTTTTTATCAGCCGAGCCGCTCGAAGAGCCGGTAGCTGCTAAAGACAATTTTGTAATGAATACGGCAGAAGAGATTGAACAGGCCATGGAGGATTATAAACAGGGTAAATTCGGTGAACTGAGCTATTGACCGGTAATAATAAAAAAACTGTCGTGCTTCTGACTGCTATTCCAGAAAGGACACGACAGTTTTTAATTATCAGAATAGTTTTATTCGGTCAGGCTTGGTTTTACACGCCAGATGTCATAGTTATCAAACTTCCGGTTTTTGTCCGTATTGCCTGCGTTAGAGGAGAAATAGATATACCCATCTACTCCAAACTCAGGAAGAGAATTCCAGGTATTGCCGGTAGTCAGTTGCTTCACATTTCCTCCAGTCACATTCATTAGAAAAATATGACAGGAATATACTTCTGTACTCTTCAGGTCGGCCTTACGGGGATATTTCTGGAATACAATCCATTTACCATCGGGAGAGTAACGCGGATTGGCATAATTATAATCACCGCTCGACAATTGTGTCTGCTGACCTGTTGTCATATCATAAGTAAATATCTGGATATAATTACCTACCCATTTATTGAATACAAAGCTATTGGCTTTGGGATGCGGGTAAGTACCAAAACCAGCACCGAGAATAGTAAAGTTAAGTCCTGACGGATCCATGGTAGCGATCTGGTAAGAATCGCCGATTTTTGTGTCAAACAAAACTTTATTCAAGCCCTTAAACAGGTGCGGACGCTCATCATTTTCACCGTTTGAGTTGGGAGATACATAGTTGATACCCCCCTGATCAATCTTCGATTTGGCAATAACAGGTTTGCCCGGCACTACATACTTAAAGAAAAAACCTTTGCTATCCGGCATCCAGGAGCCATCAATACAACCTTCGGTAAGCAAAGGAGTAGTGCCCTGCTCGCCCAGCACTTTCACATTGAGATGATAACGCTTGGAACCTGTCTGCATCGGGTCCTCCGAGTAATACAGAATCCGCTTGCCATCGGGGCTGATTGCCGGATATAGTTCCTGCAGGTTATCATTGGTAATACGGGTTAGTTCTTTGGCATCTGGAGTAATTGCCGGCGCCAGATCGGTACTGGAATAAGTGGGTGTAATCGTTTTCAGGGGCTTACTCGATGAACTGGCCCAGAACATGAAGGCAAATGCCAGCATTACCACGCCACTTAGCAACCATTTTACAAACTTCATAAACTTCTCTTTTATTTTTTGGGTGAATAGGATACAATGATTGCAATGCAATAAGCCAATACGTCCAGCCAGTCGCCGGTGCCGGCTATCCACTGCATATACTGGAAAAATTCGCTTAAAACAGGAAGCACAAAAAGACAGACTATTAACAACCGGGGCACTTTCCGAATACCTCCCCAGATAAAAGCCTGCAAGTGGAGCAGTGCATATAACCAGCAAAAGTCAGGCAGCATTCCGCATATCCCTTTCCCAATCGAAGATGATGGAGACAGACCTGCATGAGACGAAGTCCATCCGACTACCCCTTCAATAATGGTATTACCCGGTCTCAAAAACAGGTAAGTAGCCATGCCCGCAAGCAGTGGCAGCAATACATGCAGCAGTAAGAAAGTAATTTTCCGGATAGAAACTACAGTAGTTTTTCCGAAAGGGTACTGAAATGTAAGCACAATGATTTTTCCGGTTTGGTTAAAGCTCTAAAAGGAGGCGAAACTATAAGAGGCGTAAAAGAAGTGCAATACCGAAAAAGAGGGACAGCAGCTTATAAAGCTAAAATGCAGGCTGCGATACTATATCATATTACCGGAAAAAGTTGTCCCTCTTTTGGAGTATTCGCCATCTCCGGCCATATATGTATTTTACAATATTTTAGTTCAATCAAACGTTCCATACACGCAATAACTTAAGAGTTAAAACCCCAATCCCAATGAAACTATACAGATACAGCCTACTGCTTATCCTGTTATGCGTTTCTTTTGCATCCTTTTCGCAGCAGACAGAAATCGTAAAAATTCTCAATAAGGAACTCAACAAAGAGGCCCGTCTGCGGCTTAAAGACCCTGACCTTTCTGCAGATACGCTTTGGGTGATTACTCCCTATCGTATCGACAGCAATGTATTGAGTGTAACAGTGAAGATTAAGGCATACAATGACGATAAATATTATACAGAAAAGCAGGAAATTGCCCTGAATAAAATAAAGGCTGTTGTAAAAGATATAAATGTAATTTTCGAAACCGAGCCGGATGCCGTACGTATAACCCAGCTACCGCTAGATGCTACCAGTACACAAGCGGCAGAAATCCGTTATTCGAACCTGTTCTTTCTCCATCTGTATGCCGAAAAACAAAATGAAGCCCTGGCAAATAAGCTCATAAAAGCCTTTGGTAAGGCTGGACTAAAAATCGAAAACAGGTTTTGGTATGATTAAGCAGTTACTGATATGCCTACTGCTCACCGGCCCATTGGCTGGCGCAGCACAGTCCGCGGGTGGTGCTGATAGCCTGTGGGTGGTAAAAAACTACCTGATGAGCATTCAGCAAACGATCAATAATACGAAGTTTACTGAAAAACAGCGAATAGTTCAACTGGACAGTCTTACCAGACTGTCCACCGGTTATAAACAGTTATTTGCTGCTGAACTAAAAAAAGTTGTACCCGATGACCGGGAGCGTGAAAATATGAACAGATCACTAAACTATATTCTGCAGTCAATGGTGTTATACAAATCCGATATAAAAAAGAATAATTACAAGCGTTCAAAAAGCAGCAATACAGAACTATCGTATCTGAATACTAATATTCCCCTTCTTTTAAGCCTTATCCAAAAAACGCTGTTACCGGCAGCCAAATAAGCATAAGTGCTTAGCTTATCTGACACTGTCTGTAAGATCAAATCCTGACTATTGCACATTAGCACACCAGCACATTAACCACATTAGCATATTCTCCCACCATCTTCAAATTTTCAAATCCACAAATCTTCAAACCATTAGCACATTACCCCATTAGCACATTTTCCTTCACGCCCAGTTGATCATAATTTTCGGAATATTTCCAGAAAGGCTTCTTTCTTGGTTCGGCTGAGGGGGAGACTTGCACCATCTTGCATTATTACGGAGCCGCCCTCACCTTTTATTATTTGTACTACATGCGCCGTGTTAATAAGATGGCTCTGATGAATGCGAAAGAAAGAAAAACCCGCCAGGCTTTCTTCCACATCTTTCAGCGTTTTGGCAGTAACAATTTTCTTACCCGACAATAAAAATATGGTAGTATAGTTACTATCGCTTTCGCAGCGTACAATATCGGTAGGGTTAACCAGTTGCATACCGTTATCGGCAGGTAACGCAATGCGCTGTGCTGACGGTTGTAAATTTTTCAATAATGAACTGAGTTTACCGGCCAGATCTTGTTTGTGGCTGAACCGGCTAACTCTTTCAACAGCCATGACCAGTTCATCTGCATCAACCGGTTTGAGCAGGTAATCAATAGCAGCATATTTGAATGCTTTAATAGCAAACTGATCATAAGCTGTGGTAAAAACAACCAGGTAATCGAGTTGAGCAGTTGCCGCCAGTACATCAAAGCCTGTAACATGCGGCATTTCTATATCCAGAAATACCAACTGGGGCTGATGCTGCCTGATCGCTTCTATACCCTTTATACCGGAATTACAGAGTTCCAGTACTTTTACTTCAGGGCAAAATTGCCGGAGCTGCATATGCAGTACGTCGAGTGCGCTGGGTTCATCATCGATTATTATTGCCGTAATCATGATTCATCTATTATTGATCTTACTGGAATGTGTAGTATAACACGGGTGCCTTTTGCCTGTCCCTGTTCATCTTTTTTATCCATCACTTCGCAGGATGCCTGCTGCTTACCCGGTTGATTAAGGAGGTCCATCCGGCTGCGGGTAAGTTCCATGCCATAGCTTTTTTTCCTCAGCGATTGTTTGCTACCGATTTCAGCCGCTTTTTCACGCCCGATGCCATCATCATCTATCACTACCTTAAGAATACTTTCCGGCAGCAGCGTAAACTGAATAAGCAATTGGCCAGGCTCCGGTTTATGCAATAAGCCATGCCAAATCGCATTCTCAACAAATGGCTGTATGAGCATAGACGGTATCAGCAATGACCCGGTTCCGGTCAGACCGGCAGTTTCGATCTGCCAGGTAAACCGATCTTCAAAACGCAATTTTTCCATTTCACAATACAGTTGCAGCATTTCCAGTTCACTTCCAAGAGGGATGGCATTTTGATTGCTGTGATCAAGTATCAGTCGTATCATCTTAGAAAACCGCGTAAGGTAGTGGGAGGCTTTCCATACATCATTCTTTAAGATATATTTCTGGATGCTGTTTAGCGAGTTGAAAATAAAATGGGGGTTCATTTGTGCCCGTAGGGCCTTCATTTCCAGTTCGGCCATTTGCTTTGTATACGACTCCTTCAGTGCAGATTCACGGCGTATGGACTGCAGTTTCCATTTGTAGAAAAAATAGCCAATAGACAATGCCGCCAGCAGAACAAGCGCGATAAACCAGTAGGTTTTCCAAAACGGAGGATGAATGGTGATCCGATACAAAAGCTCACTGGAGCTCCAGATTCCATCTGCAGTAGCTGCTTTTGCCCGGAAGATATAGTCGCCCGGCGATAATCCTGAGTAAACGGCCAGTCCATTTCTGTCTTCGCGGTATGTCTTATCCACTCCCTCGAGCATAAATGCATAGGTGATCATGTTGGAATTGGCATAATGCAGCGCTGAGAAATCGAATTGTATAAAATTCTGATCGTATGAAAGATTCAGTTTATCGCTGCCTGTATTCCATTTCTGTACCATCTCTTTGTCCTGCACTTTCACCGAATTAAATACCGGTAAAAGCCGGGTGGTATCGGGGTGCCAGGTATTAAAATCAATCATATCTACCCGGCCAAAATACGAGGCCAGCATTTTGCCGCCGGGAATAAAATACAATGAATAAGTATCATCACGCAGCAATCCCTTCTGTTCATTTAACACCGCAACCACCTTTTTCTGCGTGGGGTCGAACTGCAGCAGGCCAGCTGCCGAACTAATCCAGAGATAACGGCCTTCCTGATCAGCTTTTATTTTATAGAGATAATCAGAAGGCAGCCCCATGCCGCTTTGTGTATTATAATTTCTGACCTGCTCCTCTCCTTTTTCCAGCCAGAATTCGTACAACCCATTATTGATTGTTGTAATCCACTTATGTCCTTGCTGATCTTCTGCTATATAGACCGACTGTGTAAGCAATGGTATATTCCTGTACTCTTTATTGAGGTACTGATAATATTCCCTGGTATCGGGGTCGTATTCGTATATACCGTCGTTGGATGTAAACCACACATGCCCTCTTGCATCCGTCAGGCAGGGATAGATGGCATTATCATCGCGTGACGCGTAGCGGTTTATGTCCCATAAATTATAGTGAATAACCCTGCGCGAAGGATACTGCCAGACATAAAAGCCATTGTCGGCAGATGCGATATAAATATTTCCATTCTTGTCAATACAACTGCGTGCTGCATTCCTGATAAGCTCTCCGTTTTGGTCGGTAAGTACAATGGGCAAAAACTGCTGCCGATCCGGCAGGTAGCGGTACATTTTTTCATCATTGCCGGCAAACAATGCGCCATCGGGAGCGGTGATGATGGTGCTGATACTTTTTTTATCTGTCCTATTGGGGATAACGGTCAGTTTGCTGATCTGCGGATCGTAATACAACATACCCGCAGACTGATAACCTGAGATTAAAAAACCTCCTTTGCCATCAACGGGATAAATACCCGTTGGCTCTATTTCTTTTTGTGTTATGGGGTCAAGCAATGTAACCGATCTTACCAGCTGATTTTGCCGGCTCATCAGGCTAAGGCCATTGTGACTGCATATCCACAGATTGTTTTCCCGGTCAGAAAATAAAAACCCTATTTTACTCACACCGAGGCTGTATTGAGATTCCCGGGAAGTTTTCACCGCTGTCACCTTCCGGTTCTTAATGTAAAAAAGCGGATAAGATCCGGCCCACAGTTCGTCTTTGCCTGTTGGCAGCAGACAGAATACCGTCTGATTTCCAAACTGAGCAGCCTCCATCCAGGTATCCAGTTTGCCGCTGTCCTCCTGCATGTATAAAATACCACTATCGTAGGTAGCCAGAAGCAGTTGATCCTGAAAATAAACAGCATTCGTAATATCGCCGTTGGGCCGGGGAAAAAAAATGGCTTTCTTATCAGGCATTGAAAAGCGAAGAATTCCTGTAGCCATGATAGCATAATAGGTATTCTTTTTACCCTGAACGATTTTAAATACATCACGGCTTATGCCCGGCCGTAACAGGCTTTCGAACTGGTGAAAACTTGAATCGGGTGGATGAAACCGAAAGAAAAAATTTTTCTGCGTCGCTATCCAGATATCACCCTGGTCATCTGTAAAGAAATTATAGATATTTCCATCGAGGATTTTTTTAACCACCGGATTGCTTTCATCTGGTCGCCAAAAACGATTTTCGTCTGGTTTATACCATTGCAGATCATTGATACTACCCAGCCACAAATGGCCACTGGCATCTGTAAAAACAGCCTGCAATACATTCGAAATATTACGCCCGGGCTTATCAATATAACTGCGCAATGCCTCAATCCGTTTGCCGGTATGGCGGTACAGCCCCGCCCCTGTTCCCAACCAGATATAGCCCCGTTTATCCTGCGCAGCGCTATATACATAGCGATTAGACAGACCATCCCGATTGCTGAAATTGATAAAGCGCCAGGCCGTCTCCTGTGCGTAAGCGGACTGGCTTATGTACCACCCTGCAACCCATAATAAAAAGCGGAGTTTCTTCTTCATCATTTCGTGCTGTCCGGCACATTTCCAAGATAGATTTTTTTGACTAAATCTGATTGCCCGGGCCGCTTATTCTTTCGGTATGCCGGTCACCCGCACATTTTCAAAACGTCCTTCGCTGATTACCACTTCCTCTTTGCCCTCTCTTTTATTGCCATATATTTTATTGATCAGCCTTAGCGAAAAACTGCCACTAATGAGCCAGGGGTTACCAAATGTTGCTTTGGTATCCTTCTCCATTTTTGTAATGACGAGCTTCATTTCCGAACCGGCATTAACCGGAAGTTTGTCTGCTACGTACTCTGCACCACCGCCTGCATTGGCCGTTTCATAACGCGTAAAAGATGCATGGGTTCCAGTAGCAGCGATTGAATACTCAGCTGGTTCGAGCTTAAAATCCTTTATACTGAAATTAAGAAAGCCCCGGTGGGGGCGTTGCGGCACATCACCTATCAGCGAAAGATTCAGTGATTTTACTGCTGCCGTATACAGTCCAAGCTGTTCCTCACTGTCGCTGCTGCCATTGGGAAGGGTTCGCGCCAGGGTGTCGTTCACTTTAAAAGAGACCTGCGCCATCTCTTCGTTGGCTGCCGGGGCAGCTACGGCTGTAGCTGATTCCGGTGCAGTCATTTCGGTGGAAGGCGCAGCGGTTTCTTTTGTTGAATTCTCGGGGTTGTTGTTACAGGCGGTCAACGAAACGATAATTACCGCTGATAAAACAAACTTCAGGTTCATGGTTGTGGTTTTATATGAAATAATATTAGTTTACAGAATTCCCGGGTTATTAAATATTAATCCTTTCTACGGTAGCTCTCTTTCATATACTCATAAAAAATAAAGCCGTAACGATCAAACCAGTCCTCTTCCCCATAATCTGCCTCACAAGCATCCAGCTTCATCATTGCGGTATGCAACCGCTCCAGCAATTCGATATATTTATCGTCATATACCTTTTTGAGATTATCTACCGACTGTTCTATCTTCCTTTTCTCGGCCTGCCAGGCAAGGCCCTGTACAGCGTGAATACTGCTGACATCGTCACCGAATGATTTAGCCTTATCGGCATATTCCTTTGTACAGCGGTAAATAGCCGATAGCTTGATGAATTTATAACGCACTTCATTAAATTCTTTGCGTGCTTCTCTAAAACACTCGGCACAATCCTGTTCTGTATCTTCATCGGCAGCACAAAAAGAGGGTACCGAAGGCATCCCCGGCATGGTAGCAGAACTGGTGCAGGTGTTGAGGTCTTTAAATGCTTTCCAAAGTTCAACACCGCTTATCAGTATTTTAGCCGCCTTTTCGCCTTTTTCGCCAAACTTGTCGTAGGTTTCTTTTGTACGTTCCTTTATTTTCTTCTCCGTCTCTTCACGTATAGCTTCTACTGTATTGCCATCTGCAACCTGCTGCGACTGCACACCGGCATGCAGCAGCAGACCCAGCAGAAACATACCTGCTGCTTTTTTCTTTCGCAGATATAATACCACGGCAATTATAACGAGGAGCCCAACGCCAATAATGAGGTATAGCCGGGTATTGGGTCCTTCTTTCTCTTTAGCCGGCACTACGGCTTCTTTTGTGTTCTTTTTATCTACAAATGGCGAAGCCAGTTCAGGCATTATTTCTTTTCCAGCCACTGCCATGAGCATATAGTCTGCTTCCTGACCGGCTGCTATTTTAATACCCACCTCTCCAGATGCTCTTATCTTAAACTCACAATAGCCATCTTGATCGGTTGTGGCACTCATATCATCTGTATCCCAGCTGTCTTTATGAAGTGTTACTGTTACGGGTATATTTTTCTGTGCAGCTGTAAAAGTGATGAGCAGTGGTTGAAACATATCCTGTCCGCTCAGCAGCAGATATTGGGGTTTTGAGGTTACCCTTCCTTCTGCTCCCCCAATGAGTACCGATTCGGCGGTAGCATGTTTCTTCAATGTAAGCCGCACCGGGTTGATAGTTGTTTTCGCTATCCCCTCCTGGGCATGGCTATACTGAGAAAAAACAATGCATAAGCTGATAAAGAATAAGCGAGCCATATTTTCAGATTTTAAACTTTTGAATATGCCTGTACCTGTTTACTACCTTTCGTTTATTACCCTGATCTCAACCCTTCTGTTCAACTCCCTCCCCTCTTCCGTATTATTATCTGCCACAGGTTTTGCAGCTCCATAACCCTGGGGAACTATCCCGCTTATATCCGTTCCATTTTTATGCAACCATGCCAGCACGGCCTCTGCCCGTTGCCGCGACAGCAGCAGATTGCCGGCATCGGTACCAGCGTTATCTGTATGACCACTTAGCTCCAGCTTCATACCGGGGTTTTTATTCAGCATGATGGCCAGTTCCTTCAACTGTGGTTCAGCAACAGGTTTTATGGTGCTGCTGTTTACATCAAAGAAAATGGTACGAAGTTCCAGTTGACCTTTTTCTTTGATGATCCGCTCCAGGGCTCCGGCGTCAGTGATTTCTTCGGGCCTCAATTCGATTTTAATAAAATCGGAGGTATCCTTATCCGTTACATCTTTTGTGGTAAATGCGATCTTAAAGCCGCTCTTTCCAGCATTTATCACAGCCAGGCCAGCTGTGATACCGGTGAGCCTGAATTGACCATTATTATCTGTATAAGCCTGTGCCCCGTTAGATGCCGTAACCAACGCATTTGCAATGGGCTGATCGTTTTTATAATTAACAACTTTGCCTTTCACAATTCCTTTAGCCGGTATTTTTGGGTTGATGAGTAACTGAATAAAATCAATCGCATATCCGTCACCATTGCGGGTGTAGGCATCATCAATCAGTATTTTCACTTCTCCATCCTCAAAAAACTTAAGATACTGTGGCAGTATATCGATAGTCACGAGTTTGCCAACAGGTCCGGATTGTGATAGGTTATTGATCAGGTACTCCAGGTATGGAATACGTTCATTGTCGATGTATACGAAATAGTTTTTTGCAAAGATCCCGGGCTGAAAGTCATCCAGGAATATCTGCAGCACAACCTTACCAACCTCAATGCCGGATGGCGGCCATTTCAACAACAGTGGTACGGGCAGGTTAGCCGGTCGTTTTGTGGAGCTGGTATATCCATCGGTATTACTGCTGGTGTTTTTGAAACCGCTGGCCACCATTATACGGTCTGTACC
>JAGODE010000271.1 GCA_017998385.1 Chitinophagaceae bacterium
GGTAATGACAGCGGCCGTACGAAGATAGCCACGCCATTGCGAGCGGCGGACCAGCTTTTTCTTGCGGTCCTGCAGCGTCTGCACATACATATCCTTGATATCGTCGAGCGATTGGCTGTATTTGATCTCCGTTTCTACTGGTTCAGCTTCGCGTTCCTGTAGCACGGGCGGAGGAGGCGTGACGGGTTTGGGGGCGGGGGCAGGACGGGAGGTCGCCGCCGCTTTACCCGGCATGGTCACAAAAACAGACTTACGGACAGCTGGGGCTGCAGCCTTGCTGGCCGGAGCTGGCATGTACTTCTCATTTTGGCCGGTATCTGCATTGACCAACGGTTTTTGAACGGGTATGTCTGCCAGCGATTTGACGGGACTGTCGCCCGCCTGCGAAACCTCTTTTTTGTAAAAACGGTCGAATGGCTGTTCCTCTACGGCCTGGGCATAGGGTTTTAGTTCCTCTACTTCGGAAGGGTAACGCCAGGCGGCACTTCGCCCTTCCACCCAGACGAGGTCATAAGGCCGGAGGCCCATGGTAAGCAGGGCCTGCAACGTGTGCGGACCGCTTTCCTTGTTGTTGCGGAGCAGAAGATACGTACTCATGGGATTACTCTATTGGTACACATAACAACGTAAAATCTGTGCCGTCAAGTGCAAAAGGCTTGTTATAATCCCTTCATTTTAACAAGCTTTATACTATCCACAAAAGGTGGAAAACTAGGGTAAAAAACAGGCGGCCAGATCAGGTTTTGAGGCCTAAAAAAGGTAGATTTGCGAACCTTTGGAATGGCCTGATTTTTAGGCCGCAACAACCAAAGTCACTGCCTAAAAACTGTAGCCGAAAAAGCGAATATGGAAGAGAAGTTTGAACCACTGGAAACGAATGACAGCAACCGGATCATTCCGGTCAACATTGAAGAACAAATGAAAACGGCCTATATCGACTACTCCATGTCGGTTATAGTAGGCCGTGCTCTGCCAGATGTGCGCGATGGTCTCAAGCCTGTGCACCGGCGTATTCTTTATGCCATGAGTGAGCTGGGCCTTCATTACAATAAGCCTTTTAAAAAATCTGCCCGTATCGTCGGTGAGGTGCTGGGTAAATATCACCCCCATGGCGATAGCTCTGTATACGATGCCATGGTGCGTATGGCCCAGGAATGGAATATGCGTTACACCCTGGTCGATCATCAGGGTAACTTTGGTAACCAGGATGGAGATGGCCCTGCGGCCATGCGTTATACCGAAGCGCGCCTCGAAAGACTGACCGAATACATGCTTGATGATCTGGATAAAGACACGGTCGATTTCCAGCTCAACTTTGATGACTCGGAAAAGGAACCAACCATTTTACCAACCCGTATACCTCAGTTGCTGGTCAACGGCTCGAGCGGTATTGCAGTAGGTATGGCAACCAACATGATGCCGCACAACCTTTCGGAGGCTATTGATGGTTGTATCGCCTATATCGATAACCGCGAGATCACCATCGATGAGTTGATACAGCATGTAAAAGCTCCTGACTTCCCCACCGGTGGTATTATCTACGGTATGGAAGGAGTAAAAGCAGCCATGCATTTTGGCCGCGGCAGGGTAGTGGTAAGGGGAAAATTGCATGTGGATACCAAACCCAGCGGACGCGAGCAAATCGTTATCACCGAAGTACCTTACCAGGTAAACCGTGATGCACTCACCAACCGCATTGGCGAACTGGTAAATGAAAAGATCATTGAAGGTATTGCCCATGTCAACAATGAATCAAATGAAAAGGAAGGTACACGCATTGTAATCGACCTGAAACGTGATGCCATTGCCAACCTCATCATCAACCAGCTGTTTAAGCTTACGGAACTGCAGACCTCCTATGGTATCAACAATGTGGCTATTGCCAAAGGACGTCCGCGCACACTCAACCTCAAAGACATCATTAGCGAGTTTGTGGAGTTCCGCCACGAAGTGGTGGTGCGCCGAACTCAATATGAACTGCGTGAAGCACAGAAACGCGCCCATATATTGCAGGGCTACCTGATTGCACTCGATCACCTCGATGAAGTAATCGCGCTGATCCGCAGTTCTGCCACACCCGATATTGCAAAAGACAACCTGATCAACGCTGGCTGGGGGCTTGATGAAATCCAGGCTAAGGCAATCCTTGAACTCCGTCTCCAGCGCCTCACCGGCATGGAACGCGACAAGATCAAGGAAGAGTTTGATGAGCTGATGAAACTGATTGCTCACCTGCAGGAGCTGCTGGGCAATGAAGCCATGCGTTTTGACATTATCAAAACCGAGTTGCTTGAAATAAAAGAAAAATTCGGTGATGTACGCAAAACCGAAATCACTTATCTCGACAACGAGGTACGGATTAAAGACCTGATCAAAGAAGAGGATGTAGTGATCACCATCTCACACCTCGGTTATATAAAGCGTACACCGGCAGAAGAATACCGCTCCCAGCGTCGTGGCGGCAGGGGAGTACTCGGCGGCAAAACAAGGGAAGAAGACTATATCGAACATCTTTTTGTTGCCTCTACTCACCATACACTGCTTTTCTTTACCGAAAAAGGCCGTTGTTACTGGCTCAATGTATACGAGATTCCTGAAGGTGAAAAGACTGGTAAAGGTCGCGCCATTCAGAACCTGATACAATTACCGCCCGATGATAAGGTGCGTGCAATACTGGATGTAAAAGATCTGAAAGATGAAGAGTATGTAAAAGCACATAATATTGTTCTTTGCACCAAAAAAGGAATTATTAAAAAAACAATACTCGAAGATTTCAGCCGTCCGCGCCAAACCGGTGTGAATGCCATTACGGTGGTGGAAGGCGATGAACTGCTGGAAGCCCGTATAACGGATGGCGACTCGGAGATTATGATGGCCGTTAAGTCTGGCCGGGCCATACGTTTTTCCGAAAAGAATGTTCGTCCCACAGGCCGTGGCGCCATTGGTGTGGCGGGTATTGAGGTAGACGATGTGCAGGACGAGGTTGTTGGTATGATTTGTGTAAATCCTCTCACAGATGCATCCAGAACTGTACTGGTAGTAAGTGAAAAAGGATTTGGTAAACGTACCGCCATGGATGAATATCGTTTTACCAACCGCGGCGGAAAAGGTGTAAAAACGATCAATGTGACGGATAAGACCGGCAGCCTGGTAGGTATGCTTGATGTACTACCTACGCAGGATTTGATGATCACCTGCAAAAGCGGCGTGACTATCCGGATGAAAGTAGCCGATATCAGTGAACAGGGACGTGCAACACAGGGCGTAAAACTGATCCGCCTCGATGAAGGGGATGAGATCGCTGCAATCACAAAACTGGACGACCAGGAGCAACCAGAGACAGAGACCGCAGATACAGATACACCTGCACCGGAGGCAACCGATAACGGCAGCCCTGCGTCTGACAATGGACAGATAACCGAAAATCCCGAAAACACTGAGCAATAAATTGTTCTTATTTATTAATACTCAAGTCAATACACACTGATGAAAAAGATCGCTCTTTTATCAACGATGCTGAGTCTGGTGCTAATGGCCCAGGCCCAATATGAATCGATCAAAAACAAACTGCTGATCGTCACACCCAAAAATCTGCAGGAAGCCAAAGAGGACGTAGACAAAAAAATGTCGAATGCCAAGTTTGCTTCCAAGCCTGAAGCATATATGCTGAAAGCAACCATCTATGCCTACCTGGCGGCCGACAGCACCAACAAGGCGACCGGTAAATCAGACGCATTTGAGCAGGAAGCTGAAGCTTCGCTGAAAAAATACCAGGAGATGGATGCCAGTGCCGAACTGATCAAAGATCCCATCTACCGCAATGCCGCCATTGGACTGTACGAAAAACTCTTCAATGAAGGATACGACTATTACCAGTCAAAAAAATATGCAGAGTCATACAACAAATTCAAAAAAGTTTCTGAGTATTCAGATCTTCTTATCAAAAATCAGTTGCTCAACTCACCTGTTGACACCAACGTATTGATCCTTGCTGCGTTTACAGCCGACAACAGCGACCAGAAAGCAGAAGCAGTAAAGTATTACAAACGCCTGGCTGATGCCAATGTGACCGGCGACAGCTACGAAAACGTTTACCGTTTCCTCGTTACCTATTACTTCACCAACAAAGACATGGATTCTTTTGAGAAGTATAAAGCACTTGGTCTGAAATACTATCCTAAAAGCGAATTCTTTACTTACGACAAAGTAGATTTCGCAGTAGGTCTGGAAACAGATTTTGATAAAAAACTGGCCGCTATTGATGAGTTGCTGGTATCAGATCCCAACAACTACAAAGCCAATATGAACCTGGTGGAACTGGCTTTTGAAGCGCTCCATTCAGAAAAGGAGGATGTTAAAAAACCTGCCGATCCTGCCAAACTGGAAGAAAAAATGCTGAAGGCGCTGACATCGCTGCAACAGACACGCCCCGAAGATCCGCTGCCATTTGTAGTAATGGGCGACCATTATATTAACATGTCAATCCTGGCTGATAAAAAACGCGAAGATCATGTAGCCGATATGCGCAAACGCAACAAACCCGGCACACCCGCTTCAAAAGAAGACATCGCCAAACGCGATCAGCTCGAAAAAGAATATGAAGCGACCTACTATAAGGCTTCCGAGCCTTATGAAAAAGCTGCAGCGCTCTATGCTAAAAAAGGCAGTGAGCTGAACGCACAGGAAAAACAACAATACAAAAAAATTGCCGGCTACCTGGGTGATATCTACACCTTCAAAGCAGCCCGTTCCAAAAATGCCAAACCTGCCGAGATCGCCAAATTCGAAGCAGAAGCCAAAAAATGGAATGATATCTATGGCAGCATCGGACGATAAGACAGGAGTGTAACGAATTGCGAAACGGTCTCCCTTCCGGGAGACCGTTTTTTTATTGCTGCGATTAGTGGCCGGGTGATCAGTGACCGGTAAATCATAGTTCCAACAGTCTACGTCCGATTCCTGACCACCGATCACTGCCTGCCTGACCAGATCAAACGATTGCTCAGAATTATGTCAACTTAACGACATCAAAAGAGTTAGAGTTAGATTTGTTGATATGAAAAATACAAAGTCGTTAAGCGTAGTGGCATCGTTTATGTTTCTTTTCGCGACTACAGCTATCAGTCAGCGTACCACCGTACAATCGTGGAAGGAGATACCTGCCGGCTGTCAGGTAAGTTTTGCTTCCGGCAGTGTACGCTATGCCCAGGACCTTGTACCATCAATTGAGCTGCTCAGCAAATGGACAGTCGCCGCATGGAAAGGGGAGAAAGTGCATACTCAGTTATTAATCTGGGGAAAGCAGGAAATAAAGAATCTTAAAATTATTACCACCGAACTGAAAGATCAACACGGCAACATCATACCCCGTACAGCAGTTACTACCGGATTTATTGAATATGTGATGACGGATGAATTCAAAGACGGCTGCGGATACCGCAACTCACGTGATTTTGATTCTTCGCTGGTAGCAGACAGAATCAATACGACTATCCCATCTGCAACTGTAGCTGCTGAAACCGTACAGCCGGTATGGCTGAGTATTAAAGTGCCTGCCGGTACCATACCCGGGCAATATGCCGGCACACTTACTGTAGATGCAGGAAAAAAATATACACTTGACATTTTGCTCACTGTCATTAATAAAACACTGCCACCAGCCCGTGACTGGAAATATCAGTTAGACCTCTGGCAGCATCCGGCTGCAATAGCAAGAGTACACCAGGTAAAGCTTTGGAGTGATGCTCATTTTAATTTAATGAGGAAATACTACAGCATGCTGGCAGAAGCCGGTCAGAAAAATATCACCGTGAGTATTGTCAACGAACCCTGGGGACATCAGACATACGACGATTATCCCAGCCTGATCAAATGGACGAAAAAGAAAAATGGCACATGGGCATATGATTACAGTTTGTTCGATAAATACGTAACGTTTGTGATGAGCTGTGGTATCAAAAGCCGGATCAACTGCTACAGTATGATAC
>JAGODE010000272.1 GCA_017998385.1 Chitinophagaceae bacterium
CGGTGATACCTGCTTCTTCTCCTTTGTGGCCATGTTTGCCGCCAATACGCTCCTGCGCCTGCTCATCTGTGTTTACGGTGTGTACCCCAAATATAGTGGGAACCGGTAAAGAATGATTCAACAGTACCACGCCATCTGTCACGGCGTTGCATACATACTCAAAATGGGGCGTATCGCCACGTACCACACAGCCGAGTGCTACAAATGCGGCAGGTTTGCGGGTATCGGCACTCAGCTCCCAGCAGCGCCGGATGGCAAAGGGAATCTCCACTGCTCCGGGTACCGTCAGCTGTATGATCTGTTTGATGCCGGCACTTTGCAGTGCCCGGATGCAACCACGCTCCAGTTCATCCACAACCGCTGCGTTCCATTCGGTTTTTACCAAAACAATGCAGGCATCCTCTGCGTGGAGAATGCCTGTATCTGTGGTAAGTAATTTACTGTTGCTGATATCAGCCATGATTAGTTTGCATTATATTCTCCCAGTTGGGCCAGGTACTGATCTACCTGTGTACCCTGAGGAGTAGCCGGGAATTTTTCTTTCAGCTCTTTAAACAGGGCAATGGCCTGTTTGGGGTCTTTCAGCACACGGTCGGCGAGGTAAGCAGCCAGAAACAGCGCTTCGGCAGCAGCAGTTTTATCTGCTTCAAAATGATGGGCCGATTTTTTATAATAATCCAGTGCTTCTTTCGCATTTCCCTGATCAGCATAGGCATCACCCAGCAGCTTGTAAGCACGCTGTTGGATTTGTTTGGCATCGGAGCTGAATTTTTTCAGGTATTTGATGGCATTGGCATTATCGTCGAGTTTGATATAGCAGGCGCCAGCATAGAAAGCAGCCAGATTAGCTGCATCAGTACCACTGTAGCGGCTCATAACGGCCAGGAAACCGATATTTTGTCCGTCTCCGTTCAGTGCAAGGCGGGTAGAATCAAGACGGAAATATTCTTCCGCTTTTGACATAACATCAGCAGCTTTTTCTTCTTTAGGTTTTACAAAGTATTGTTTATAGATAAAAAAGCCAGCTACCACTACGAGTAAGGCAGTGCCAATACCCAGGATGGGTTTGCTGTTGCGTGACCAAAAATCTTTAGCCTTTGCAAGCGCTACTTCGCTCTGTCCTGCTTCCGGCGTATGTTTCTTTTCTGACATTTTGTATAATAATTAATAAAATGGTTATTACGGTAAAAGCGGTGTGTTGTGCAGATTAGTCAACAATGAAAGGATAGTTGGCATCCACATAGATGTCTTTCAGTACCTCATCATCATTGGGCCAGGGGCTCTCCTCGGCAAATGTTACTGAGTTGGCCACAATGGTTGCCACACGGGCATCGATGGCGTTGAGCTCTTCTTCAGTAGCATATTTATTTTCGAGAATTGCCGTGCGTACCATGGTGAGGGGATCTTTTTGACGGTACTCGTCTACTTCTTCTTTGGTCCGGTACTTCTGGGGGTCACTGATGGAGTGCCCTTTATAACGGTAAGTTTTGATCTCCAGCAAAGTAGGGCCGCCGGCTTCACGGGCACGTTTTACTGCACGGGCTACACCTTCGTGTACCGCCTCGGGGCTCATACCATCGATCACATCAGCGGGCATCTCATAACCATCGGCCAGCTTATAGATATCCGTCACATTGGAAGTACGCTCAACAGAGGTACCCATTGCATAGTTGTTGTTTTCACAGATGAACACAACAGGCAGTTTCCAGAGCATGGCCAGGTTGAATGATTCATGCAGGATACCCTGGCGGGCAGCGCCGTCGCCAAAGAAGCACAGCACCACATTGTCTGAGCCACGGTATTTTTCCGCAAAGGCCAGACCAGTGCCGGTACCGATTTGTGCACCTACGATACCATGACCGCCATAAAAATTCTCTTTTTTGCCAAAGAAGTGCATACTGCCGCCCTTGCCTTTGGCACAACCGGTGGCCTTGCCATAGAGCTCAGCCATACAGCTGTCTACCGATACGCCCTTGGCAATAGCCAGGCCGTGATCGCGATAGGCTGTAATGAACATGTCTTCGGGACGGGTGGCCGTCATACACCCGGCAGCAATGGCTTCCTGCCCGATATAGGCATGGAAAAAGCCCCGGATCTTTCCCTCCATTTTATACTTTTCTTCGGCCGTAAGTTCAAACTGGCGTATCAGCTCCATCAGCTCATACCAGTACAGATAAGTCTCTTTGGAAAATTTGGCAGCCACAGGCTAAAAATTTGAGTTGCAAAAATAAGGGAATTCGGGATATTTTAAGAATGCGTTGCTCCGGGCCTTTTTTGAGCAAATTCGGTGAAAAAGAACAAGATGTAAATGTTCTATTTTTGTGGCATGGCCAATCGGATCACCCGGAGGCGCCTGCGTAAAGCCTGGCAGAGGCTGCGGAGGCTCCCCGGCGGAATAAATTTCCTGAAATATAGCTGGAATAAGGCTTACGGACTGCTCCTGCGCACCATCCGCAGCACCCGCGTGCCCCACCCCTCCTCCATTATGCTGGAAATAACCAACCAGTGTAACCTCGCCTGCATCACCTGTCCCCGGGAATATGCCTATGGCCACCAGATGGACAAAGGTTTTATGAACCTGGAGAAAATGAAAAAGGTGATTGACGAAGCTTTTCCCTACATAGACTCGATTGGCCTTACAGGCCTGGGCGAAACATTTATGTACAAGAAGCTGCCGGTAATAGTCGACTATATCCGGGCCAAAAATCAGGGTATCATTATCAGCGTTTCTACCAATGCCCACCTCCCCGCCAGCGTACCCATGGTAACTGAACTGGCCGATAAGCTCGATACCATCCAGGTATCTATTGATGGTATTGGTAAAACCTATGAACAGGTACGCCTCAAGAGCGACTACCCATTCTTTTACGAAAATATGCGGCAGATTGTGGAGGTATGCCGGGGTAAGCGGGCCAGTGTCATGTTCAACTTTGTGGCTATCCGCGAAAATTATCAGCAGATGGCCGAAGTGGTACAACTGGCCGGACAATTGGGTGTGGCTTATGTAAACATTACTCCTTTTAATGTAGCGTCTGTGACGATCTACGATAAATCCTATTACGATTTTTTTCAGACTTCGGCTTTTAAAGAAGAATTGAAAAGGGCCAAACAAACCGCCCGCGATTTTCCCGATATGGAATTGACGACCTGGGATATTGAAGCTCCCCGTGGATTTCGCAAATGCGACCTGGTATGGTCACATTTTTATGTGTCATGGGACGGGTATGCGACCCCCTGTTGTGCCAAACCCTTTCCGAAAGAACTCAACTTCGGTAGTGTGTTTGACGATGGATTAATGAAATGTCTTAATAACCGCGATTACCGGCAGTTCCGGAAAATGTGGTATAAAAACGAGCCACCTGAGTTTTGTAAAAACTGTCATGTTATTGACCTCGATCCGGTGATCGTGGAAGCCTGATCGGTTTTCTGTGTAATATTGAATCATGTTATCGCTTACAGGTATCACCCTTTTTCAGTTTAAGAACTATACCAACCGGGTCTTTAGTCTGGACCACCGGGTGATAGGTATTTGCGGTAATAATGGTGTTGGCAAAACCAACCTCCTCGATGCTATTTATTATCTCTGTTTTACCAAAAGCTATTTTACCCGTCTCGACAGCCAGTTGGTGAAGCAGGGTTCTGCCGGCTTCAGAATTGAAGGCGATTTCCTGGTAAATGGCATAAAGGAAAAAGCTGTTTGTATTTATCGTGAAAACGGAAAAAAAGAGTTTCAGATAAATGGACAGGCCTATGATAAGTTTTCGCAGCATATAGGCCGCTACCCCTGTGTGATCATCGCCCCCGATGATGCCCAACTGATCACCGGCGGCAGTGAAGAACGCCGTCGTTTTCTGGATGCACTGCTCAGTCAGCTGGATGCTACCTATCTGCAGCAACTGATCACCTACAACAAGGTATTGCAACAACGCAATTCACTCCTCAAATCAATGGCAGAAACGGGCCGGCGCGATGCGGCATTGCTGGAAGTGCTGGATACACAACTCATCGCTCCGGCCAATTATGTGGCAGATAAGCGGAGAGATTTCCTGGTTAGTTTTCTGCCGGCGGTTAAACACCTGTATCAGGAGATAGCGCGGCAACCCGAAGAAGTCAGGCTGATTTATGAAAGCGAATTATTGCAGCAATCTTTTCAGGAACTGTTAACAGCCAGCCGCCAGCGCGATATGATGGCGCAGCGTACAACTGCAGGCCCGCACCGCGACGATATTTTACTGCAGTACAACGATCAGCCATTTAAGTCTGTTGCTTCGCAGGGGCAGCGTAAAAGCCTGTTGTTTGCGCTTAAGCTGGCCGAGATGGAAGTGCTGCAACGCGAGAAAGGCTTTGCCCCGCTCCTGCTGCTCGACGATGTTTTTGAAAAACTGGATGAAGACCGCATCCGCAACCTGCTCGACCGTGTCTGCAACCGCTATGATGGGCAGGTGATCATTACTGATACGCATGAAGAACGACTGCGTAATCATTTTGAGGAGCTGCAATTACCTTTTGGGCTGATTAAAGTATAATGTGCTAATGTGCTGATTGGCTAATGTGCTAATGATTATTAAATTACCTTATTACTCCATTAGCACATTGGCACATTCATCCCATTAGCACATTTTTTCTCTACATTTGCATCATGGGTGAATATTCAATCGGTGATGCTATCCGCCAGTTTCTCGAAAAAAGCCGTATCAAAGGTGATATACAGGCTATGCAGATCGAGGAAGTGTGGGAGCAGATTATGGGACGCACAGTAGCCCGTTATACCGATAAGTTGCAACTCTTTGGCGGCAAGCTGGTCGTATCTACCCGCGTTGCCCCCCTCCGGCAGGAACTCATTTACCAGCGTGAAAAAATTATGCAGCGGGTAAATGAAGCAATGGGGCAAAACCTGGTTAAGGAAGTAGTGATTCAATAAGGATTACTTAACGCGCTTCCCCTTTCTACTTTTTCATCAAATATCTCCAGACGCTGCCTCACCGCTTCTTCCAGAATATCCTGCGCAGATATGATGCCGGCAAAACTATGTTCACGGAAGACCGGAATATAACGCACATGATGCGATTTCATCAGTTTCATACAATCTTCTACAGACTGTGCAGTTTCTGCAATAGGCAGTTGTGTGTTCATTACAGACCGTACAGTTATAGAATGAAAATCTTTGTTATGAAATATGACCCGGGTGGCAATGTCATGATCTGTTATTAATCCGAGAAACTGATCATCTTCATCCATTACGATGAGATAGTCTGCCTGCAGACAGGCCATACGGCATAAGGCATCGCTCACCGTCGATTGCGGAGATATCCTGTTGAAATGCGGCTGCTTTTGTTCCAGAATGACGGTAATGTTTTCCATAACCAGGATTTAATGGTTAAAAAATACAGTCAGGCGGAGCGAAATAGTGGGGGAAACGTCTGTTAAGTTACATTAATTAAGGCAACAACGCTTCAAGTGAAAAGAATTTTATACAGGCGTGACTTTAATGTATGCGCACACGCGGGTCAACCAGCCCATACAGGATATCTGCGAGCAGATTGATCAGAATAAAAAAGCAGGCGGCTACAAGCACGGCTCCCATTACCACGGGATAGTCGAGTTTTTCAAGCGCGTCTACAGTAACGAGGCCAATACCCTGCCAGCCAAAAATATATTCTACAAAAAACGCACCAGCCAGCAACTCTGCAAACCAGCCTGTTACGGCTGTAATAACTGGATTAAGGGCATTGCGCAGCGCATGTTTCCATACTACGGCGCGCTGGCTCAGTCCTTTGGCACGGGCAGTGCGGATAAAATCCTGGTTCAGCACATCCAGCATGGCGCTGCGGGTGAGTTGGGTAATGATTGCCAGTGGTCTGATGCCCAGCGTAATGGCGGGCAGTATGAGATTTTGTAATGTATAACGACGTTGGCCTGTATAATCATCTACATCATACCAGCTTCCGGAAATATGCAGACCGGTCCAGTTGCTCCACACAAATC
>JAGODE010000273.1 GCA_017998385.1 Chitinophagaceae bacterium
CGGGTGAGTGTAGAAGAGAGTTCACGCAGCATACGCTCACGCAATGTGGCAAATGCGAGCGCATTTACATTTTCTGCGGCTTCCAGTCGCCAGGTTTGTCCGTTGAGTTGTGCCTGGGCACCAGTATATGCAGGTGGCTGTGTAACGTATTTGGGCAATGCTACGCGGAAACTGCGCAAATCTTCCAGTTTTGCACCATTGCTGTTATAACTGTTGTCGAAAGGGATGTTGTAAAGGCCACCGGCATCGGTAAAGAACATTCCTCCATTTCCTTTTATGAGCGAAAACCAGATGTCTTCCTGGGCTTTTACTGGTGCAGAACCATTTTCCCAAAATAGAATCAGTTCGCCGCCTGGCGCTTCAGGTGCAGTTGACACCGCATCTATTCCCAATAGCCGCTGATAGCGGTCTGCTTCATCCGAAAAACCATTTTGCTGTGCCAGCCGGATCACATCTTTTTTCAACTGTTCGGGTAACTGTACACCGTAATAACTGCCTTTATTTTCGAGATATACATCCACCGCATTGCGGCAGGCAATAAAAGCATTGTTGATATCGCCACTGGCTTCATAGATCAGCGCCTGGATAGACAGGGAGAAGGCGTCTTCACTGTATTTATCCTTATTGCCCGTTTTATCCTGCTGTGCTTGCGTGCGCAGCGTGATGCGGCGGGCTTCTACCATCGCTTCATCGGTGAGACCCAGTTGCAGGTAATTGATCGCTTTGTAATAGTGTACCAGGTATTTTTCAAAATCTTCGGCGCGGTAGGTCTGCATCATCGGATTGAGCAGATTGCCCAGGGCAATATCACCGGCCGTTGTACGCGCATCTTCCATCTGCAGATCGGCTTCATTGAAATACCGGTTGCTTTCTTCCCATTGTCCGCGCAGATGTGCCACTTTACCCATTTCGAGGTTAAAGAGCAGTTGGTTGCGTCTTTTTTTCAGCAGTTTTGTCTTTGCCAGTTCCTTTTGTGCGGCATCATAATTACCGGCACGCAGTTGCGAATAGTAACCCGCAGCCTGCCGGTTGTAACTGGCACAGGAGCTGAGGAGCAGCAGAAGTACGCTGCAGAGCACAAATATCCTATTGGAGCTATTAAGGAGCATAGCGGAGCAGGAGCATGGGTAAAAAAGGAAGGAGGTGTTGCGGGCCTCCTTCCTTTTTACTGTTGTACAGACTGAGAAATTAGTTTTTAACGTATTTGGCTATTTTCTTTTCACCAATCCAAACCACTTCATTGGTTTCGATATTGGTGAGTTCGAGGTTGATCTGGTAGTAAACTACTTTTTTACGTTTGTGCGAATCTACTATGGAGTTGATAGAACCCTGAAGAATATAATCGGCACCCTGCTCCAGGCCAAATTTTTTCATACTGCTGGCGCTGGCATTGGTTTGCTGATCGGCTTTTTCTGCCCGCAGTTCTTCACGTTTTTTACCACCCTGCACCAGGCGTACGCGCTGCGATGTAATGAAAGAATTTTCTACATCTTTTACGAAGGTTTCGGCTTCGATATGTTCATGACTTTTGTTGGTTACAAAACCTACAATTACTACGGGGCGTTGTCCGTTTTTGGCGGCCATATGATCGGTCAGCCAGCGTGCACCCAGAATAGTTTTGGTCATATCTTCTGCTACCAGGCGCGAGTCTGTATTGTTCCAGCGGCCGCTGATGTCAACCTGCTCTGCGGGGTCAATGCGGGTTACCTTGCGGGAGCAGGAGCTGATAAGAAGAATGGCAGCAAGGGGCAAAAGATAAAATATACGTTTTGTCATAAAAAAATAAGTATTGAGTTAATGTAGTTGGTATATAAAGATTCCTGTAGCGCCTGTAGAGGGCTTCGGAAAATGCGTTGATCCGGATTGAAAACGTGTTTACTTAACGCCACCAGTAGCCGAAGCCCCAGGGATTGATGTAAAATGAGTTGTTGCGCCAGTTGCGGCGTCCCCAGTTGTTGTACTGCGGATAAAGCCAGCGGTTGCCATAAGTAGGATAGTAATAATCACCGTACCAGGTATTACGTTCCAGGCGCAACTGACGGCGGAAGGCACGTCGCTCATCGCGTGCTTCCTTACGGTCTGCCATGTAATCGATCGCCTTATATGTTTCCTGTGCTGTGGTGCTGTGCCAGGTATTGATAGAGTCGGCCAGCTTCATGTATTTGCTGCGGCTTACTTCATAATTGGGATTCTGATTGGCCGCCAGTTCGGTCTGTGCCTGCAGACTGGAAACAAATCCAGTAGTGAGCAAAAGGATAATAAAGGGTAGATATTTTTTCATACATCAGGTTTTGATCAGTAAAGCCACAGCTAAAGTACAAAGAGCCCCGTTAAGTGGCAGTTAAAACTTGATTGATTCGTGATTTTACGGTGGTGAATTGAAAATCAACGGGGATGGCAGGTAAAAAAGGGTGATTTAGCCCGGCAGGTAAAATTTCACAGTCCGCATAAAAAAATTTAATTTTAAATAACACGCACTGCCTTAAGACGAATTATTAATCTGCAAAACGAATAGCGTATGAGGGGCGTAAACAGAGTAATGCTCATTGGCAATTTGGGTAAAGACCCGGAAGTACAGGTACTGGAAGGGAATATTGCTGTAGCTAAATTTCCATTGGCTACTACAGAAACATTTAAAGACCGTACGGGTAAGCTGGTTTCGCAAACAGAATGGCATACCGTGGTATTGTGGCGGGGCCTGGCCGAATTGGCTCAGAAATACCTGCACAAAAGCAGCCTGGTTTATATCGAAGGAAGGTTGCGTACCCGTAGCTGGGAAGATAAAGACGGCAACCGGAAGTTTGCTACCGAAGTGGTAGGTGATAATCTGATCATGCTTGATAAACGGATGGATGTCAATGGGCCCTCGAATGATTCAGGAGGCCTGGAGGGATTGGGCGGATCAGAGAGCCCCCTGGGCGATCCTTCAGAATCACTGCCCTTTTAATGTAAACTACTAACTACTAAGCTGTAACTTTGTCCGGCCCCTGCAACAGCAGCCGGGCTTTAATTAATCATACTGACATCAAAACCACTCGCATTTGGACACGCATTCGGCGCTGACATTTCTTAAAGTACCGTTATCCTATTCGCTTCTGGTTGCCGATACACAGGTGATTACCATGCTGGTATTTCTATTGCTGGTACTGCTGCTGCTGGCATTTACTATATCCGGAGCCGAAGTAGCGATCTTTTCGCTCAACAGCAGGGATATAAATATGCTGAAGACCAAACAGCATCCCGCAGCCCGCCGTATTATAGATCTGCTGGAGCGGCCCAAGGAGGTATTTGCCACCCTGCTTATTGCCAGCATCCTGATCAATATCTGCATTATCGTTTTATCAAACTTCCTGATCGGCCAGTTTATGACATTCAGGGGACTGACGCCTGCCCTGGTCATTTTCCTTAAAATGCTGATGATTGCCCCGGTTATCATCTTCCTGGGCGAAATACTGCCTAAGTTCTGGGCCACGCAGAATAATCTCCGCTTTGCCTACGGTACCGTCTCTATAGTTGAAGTGGTACACTGGCTGCTGGGGGGAATCAGTAAATGGGTTGTATCGCTGGCCGACCGGATTGGTCGCCGGGTAGGAGCAAATAAATCAGAAGCTGTAAGCATTCAGGAGCTGGATAAAGCGATCGATATTCAGACAGATGAGGAAGCCTCGCCTGAGGAGAAGAATATCATGAAAGGTATTGTGAAATTTGGTACCATTTCGGTCAAGCAGATCATGCGCAGCCGGCTGGAGGTAAATGGTGTTGAATACAACAGCGGTTTTGAAACAGTTACAGCCAAAGTACGTGAGCTGCATTACAGCCGTCTGCCTGTATATAAAGGCAGTATGGACGAAGTGGCCGGCATCATCAATACCAAAGACCTTGTACCCCACCTGCATGAGGGCGATGGGTTTGACTGGCGCCAGCTGATGCGGCAGCCCTATTTCGTGCCGGAATCGAAATTGATTGCAGACCTGCTGCGTGACTTTCAGCAAAGACGCATTCATTTTGCCGTAGTGGTGGATGAATTTGGAGGCACCAGCGGTATTGTGACTATGGAAGATATTATGGAAGAGGTAATCGGCGACATTCATGACGAGTACGATGAAGAGGTGTCGCGCGATAAAAAAATTGATAATAATACCTACATCTTTGAAGGTAAAACAATGATTCACGATGTATGCAAAATGATGCACCTGCCCCTGGATACATTTGATAAAGTACGGGGCGAAAGCGAATCGGTGGGCGGGTTAGTTCTCGAGCTTGCAGGAGAGTTCCCCAAAGTAAATGATGTGGTGACCAGCGGAGACTTTAACTTTACCGTGCTGGAAGCAGCCAGCAACCGCGTACAACTGGTGCAGGTCACCATACGCGGGAAAGAATAAAACAACATGCCTGATACAGGCCGATCAAAAGAATGAACATAATGAGCACAGGTATTTGGAAGAAACCCCTGGGGGCCGTGGTGGTATTGATTGCACTGGCAGCCTGCAATTCACCGTATACCTACAAGAAAAAAGGCTATTTCAGAATCGATTTCCCTCAAAAAGAGTATCAGCTGTTTAATGAGCCCGGTTATCCCTACACCTTCGAATATCCTACCTATGCACAGGTAAAAAAGGACACATCTTTTTTTGATACAAAAGCCGGTGACTGGTGGGTGAATATTGATGTGCCCCGCCTGCATGGTCGTATTTATATCAGCTACAAGCCGGTACGCAGCAGCACCGGTTTTGATTCGCTGGTGAGTGATGGCTTTAAACTGGCCTATAAACAACACACGGAAATATCAACCGGTATAGAAGACAGTGTGATGACCACGCCTAATGGAGTAGAAGGTATCTTTTTTTCATTGCGCGGCAATACGGCTACTGCCAACCAGTTTTTTCTGACCGACTCAACCCGGCATTTTTTGCGGGGCGCCCTGTATTTTGATGCTACGCCAAATGAAGATTCGCTCAGTGTTGTCAACAATTTTCTTAAAGAAGATCTGCGGCATTTGATTAATACGCTGAAGTGGAGATAAGAAAAGTTCAAAGGTTTAAAAGTATAAAGAACAAATTCAGCCCTATCACTTTTAAACTTTTATACTTTTAAACCATTTAGAAAATCATCACAAATACCTACATGACCCGGCTACTGCTTTCACTGATACTGCTTATCTCTGTACTTCCTGTTTTTGGTCAGCAGGCTGCAGCCATAGATTCCATGCGGCAGGCAGTGAGCCATGCCCAAACCACAGAAGGCAAAGCCTACTGGATGGATATGCTGGCACGAACGCTTATGAGCGTAGATCTGGCTCAATCCGAAAAAGCGGGTCAGGAGCTGATTGAGCTGGCAGAAGAGTCGAGAGACCGTAAGCTGATGATATTTGCCTACCGGTCGAGTGCGATACGCTACAGCTACTATGGGGGACAAAAGGAGTATACAGAGAAAAGCCTCTCGTACTATAATAAAGCATTGAATATAGCGCGTGATAATAAAATGGATGCAGAAACCGGTGGCATTCTGTTGCGGCTGGCCAATGTATACCTGATGGTCCCCGATAAGGATAAAGCGCTGGGATATGCCAACCAGGGAGCGTCTATTATCTCTACGCTCAATAACGACAGCCTGCAGGTAGAAACCGAAAATACATTTGGCCAGGTATATCTGTTTCGAAACGAAAGGATACTGGCGTTGCGCCATTACCTCACCGCATTGCGGCTGGCAGAGTCGCTGAAGGAAGGCAGTGATGCCGCCAGGTCAAGAAAGAATGAGATACTACGCAAGTGTTATATGCACCTGAGTACATTTTATACAGCAATAGAAGCATACGATAAAGCGATTGATAATGCCCTGCTTGCATATAAGGCGCTGGATAATATTCACGAAAAAAATGTGCCCTATCAACGGGCTATTGACCTCAACGGTATAGGCAACCTGCATGCTTACAACAATAACCCCGAGCTGGCCATGCAGTACTTCAGACGATCCATTGCC
>JAGODE010000274.1 GCA_017998385.1 Chitinophagaceae bacterium
CTACTGAGATGGTCTGCACCATTTTTTTCGGGACCGGCTTATCATGCAGGATAGCAGGCTTCCAGTTAGGCATTTTTTCGAGACGGGTGATCAGTTCATCATTAAAATCTTCGTCCTTCATGCCCCGGAGTACATTGAAGTTTGTAGGTGTGCCATCTTTATCCACGATAAACTCAACCTGCACAAAGGCTTTTTTAGTTCCCTGAGGCAGGTATTCGGTCATATCATTGCCCAGTTTATCCAGGTATTTCATAAACGCGTCTCCACCTCCCGGAAATACGGGCCACTGATGTACGGCTTCGGTAAGGCCGGTGATCGTTCGGGTACGATGTGCAACGGGTGTTCTCTTGGGTACTGTGGTCACTACAGCAGGTTCTTTTTTCTTGCCGGGAGCTCCGTTGATATAATACTCTCCTTTATCATCAACCATCACCACCGGCAGCTGTTTGTATTTTTCAAAATAGTCAAACGCATCTTCGAGGCGGGAAGTAAACTGTTTTAATGAGGGATCATCTTTGGTAAGATTGCCCAGATAACTTACACTGCGGGCCACATCATAGCGGATCGGAAAGATATGTACGGGAATATAATCCTGTCCCTGGCTCCTGGCATAAGCGGCCAGTATGTACACTTCATCGATTTGCTGATCGGTAAGAGGGATACAACCAACCGTTACACAGCTGCCATGAATATAAATTTCGCCTCCCGGACGCAGTGAGTCACTCAGTATGCGGTCAGAAATATTTGGATAGTTAAGTCCCAGCGACAGATAGTAAGTACTCCTTGGGTTAAATTCATTGATGTAATAAAAGCCTTCCGGTACCTGGTAATCGCCTTCCAGGCGCTTAGGTCCCAGCGAGCCGGCCAGTGCACAAACCTTATAGGTTTTAAACAACTTAAACTGGTCTTTCATTTCATTTTTAACCCATACTTCCAGTTTGCTGTCATACTTGAATGAGCGGATATAAATGTAACGAGCCGGCCAGGCCAGTTTCTTCTCGGCAAATTGCTTCTGCAACGTATCTTCTTTGCGCTTAAATGATTCTTCAGGACGGGGAAAAGTCTTCTGGAAATCAACAAAAGATGACCCGCCTTTGTATGGCTGGGCTATGGCCTCGCATGCAAGACCAGCTACAAACACTATCAGAAGAATAAAACGGTTATTCATGCCTGTTTCGCTCCCGGATTAACGATGCTTAAAATAGTTTATTATGGCAGCTCTGCCAACCTTTTGTAAAGATAAAACAGTATTGGAGAAGAGCTTACCATAAAACCACTCCCGGAGGCACGTAGTTTTCCACCGTTGTGCACTATTTGTGCTTGATAAATTGGCAGTAAAATGCGATAAAAAATACTAATCTGATACATCGCACTATACCTGCCCCCATCCCTCCGGCTTACATATATCCCGCCCGTCCATACCAGCTAACATTGCAGGAAACTGGTTGTCTGCCAGTTTCTTTCGCCCTATAACCATGGATCCTTTGGCAAACAGGCGCATTTCGTCGTTCACTCTGGCCGGGGGAAATGCTACCAGTACCCGTTTGTTATCAGCGGCTTCATTGATAAGACGCATCGGAGGTAACAGATCGGTATCGCCCGATATGATCATCGCCGTATCAAATTTATTTTCATAATAATCTTTTACGAGCTCAGTCACAATAGCTGTATCGGTCATTTTTTCACACTCACGTTGAAATTCATTTCCACAAAGCAGGCAATCGTATTGCTGTTTTTGAAATTTTCCGAAAAACACTTTCACCAACTCTTGTGTCCTTAATGCGTCAAGAAAGGCTCTTTGCCGCAGCCGGCCTTCCAGATCATTAATAACCATTGTAGTGAAATAATTTACCTGTAAAAGTTTTTGAGCCGGTTTCAGCAGAGACTGAACCAGGGATTGCATATTCAACCATCTGTATCGTCCAAATCCGGCATCCATCATGCCATAGTATAGGTTAAACCCATCTATGTAAGCAATCACATTTTCCATACGTTCATTTCATTTAAAAATTTTAAAAAAAAATTTGGAAGCTATCTAATAAATGCCTTAGCTTTATCTCATTCCCCGCTGGCTTTTTAGTCAGTCCGACGTCTCCCCAAAGGAGGCGTTTCGCTTTTTATACCTCTTCCATTTCGTCTTTTGTCGTTAGGTACTACTTATATCAGTCAACCGGGTTAGCGGTTAGATCAGAGGTGCTTTTGTAATAAGTAATATAGTTAGAGGAGATTATCCGGCAACTGTTTTTTATCTGATTTGTTGCGTGTAAATCATCATTGATAACCGGTGTTTTCACCATAGAAAAATGACAAAAAAAGCGACCACAATTGTGGCCGCTTTTAACTTACAGACAACTGTCTGATCAGAGATTTCCGCGGGCTTCCTGTTCCCGTTCGATGGCTTCAAATAAAGCCTTGAAATTGCCCTTACCAAAACTTTGAGCTCCTTTGCGCTGGATGATCTCAAAGAACAATGTAGGTCGGTCTTCAACCGGTTTCGAAAACAGTTGTAACAGATATCCTTCATTGTCGCGGTCAACCAGTATACCCAGTTCTTTAAGTGGTTCCAGGTCTTCATCAATATGTCCCACTCTTTCGAGCAATGTGTCGTAATAAGTAGTAGGCACTTTCAGAAATTCAACGCCCCTGCTCATGAGGTTGCGTACTGTAGAAACAATGTCATTGGTGGCGAGTGCTACGTGCTGCACACCTTCTCCATTGTAGAATTCCAGATATTCTTCCACCTGAGATTTTTTCTTACCCTCTGCCGGTTCGTTGATCGGGAATTTTACATACCCATTACCACTGCTCATTACTTTACTCATCAGGGCAGAATACTCTGTTGAAATATCTTCATCATCAAAGCTCAGAATATTCCGGAAACCCATTACATCTTCGTAGAATTTAACCCAGGGGTTCATCTGGTTCCATCCCACATTACCTACGCAATGATCTACATACAGCAGTCCGGTATCGGCAGGTTGAAAATGCGGGTTGCTCCATGCGCGGTAGCCGGGCATAAAGGTCCCTTTATAATTACGACGCTCTATAAAAAGATGCACCGTGTCGCCATAGGTGTGAATACCACTCATGACCACTTCTCCATGCTCATCAGTAAGACGGGTTGGTTCCATATAGGAACGGGCTCCACGCGAAGTGGTTTCCTGCCAGGAACGTGTAGCATCCTGCACGCGCAGCGAAAGTGCTTTTACACCATCGCCATGCTTATAAATATGATCAGCAATGGGATTGTTGGCGCGAATGGGCGTAGTCAGCATGAAGGTGAGTTTATGCTGACGTACTACATAACTGGCTCTGTCTTTTAAGCCGGTTTCGGGGCCGGCATAGGCCAGCGCCTGAAAGCCAAAAGCGTTCATATAATAATGGGCTGCCTGCTTGGCATTACCCACATAAAATTCTACATAATCAGTACCCTCCAATGGGAGAAAATCGACCGGTGGCGCAGCCGGTATGGCAGAAGCCGTTTTCGTATTCATGATTAAATCAGTTTTGTAAAAGGAAGAAAAAAAGAGGAAGAAGACAGTAATAGCTGCAGCATCAGGAGCAACTGTCCATAGCCAGTGTTTCCATCAACAGGCTGAATTGACCCCGGTGGTCGGCAAATCGTTTTTGCGGATAATCCGGACGCATATCGCAAAACTAACTAAAGTTTGTGGATTAATCCATTAATTTCCATTGCTATGGCCAACCTGGATGTCAAAAACACGGAGCACATATCCTTAACCTTTCTCCTTCGGTCCTAAATCCTTTATACCTTTATCTTTGCGACCATGCAAAACATTGGAATATTGGGAGGCGGCCAGTTGGGTCGTATGCTCCTCCAGGCTGCGGCCAACTATCCGGTAATTACCCATGTACTGGAAAACGATGCGGATTGCCCGGCTGCCCATCTTTGTCATCATTTTACAAAAGGAAATATCCGCGATTTCGATACAGTCTATTCATTTGGAAAAAACCTCGACGCCCTAACCATTGAGATAGAAAATGTAAATGTGGATGCCCTCGAAAAGCTGGAAGCCGAAGGAAAACGAATCTACCCCCGCCCGGCCGTTTTGAAAACCATCAAAAACAAGGTTCTGCAGAAACAATATTATAAGCTACACGAAATTCCTACAGCCGATTTCACCATTACAGCCAATCTTTCCGAATTAAAGAATGCGGCAGCAGATTACCTGCCGGCCGTACATAAAATAGGCGAAGGCGGATATGACGGAAAAGGCGTGCAATTGCTGCAAACCGATCAAGACCTGGAAAAGGGTTTTGATGCTCCGGCTGTACTCGAAAAAGCAGTAGACATCCGTAAGGAAATTGCTCAGATGGTCGCCATCAGTGAAAGCGGCGAAACAGCCCTTTATCCACCCGTTGAAATGTTGTTTGATCCGGATCTCAACCTGCTCGACTATCAGCTTTGTCCCGCCGAGATTGACGAAAAAACTCTCTGGAAAGTAGAAGCCATCGCACTTTCTGTAGTCAAAAATTTCAAATCGCCCGGACTATTTGCTGTCGAGTTATTTCTGGACAAAGCGGGAGAAGTATATGTCAATGAAACCGCTCCCCGTGTTCATAATAGCGGACACCACACGATCGAAGCACATTATAGTTCACAGTTTGATATGCTGTGGCGCATCATGCTGCAATACCCTTTGGGGAATACAGAGGCCATTCTGCCATCCATTATGATCAACATTATTGGAGCCGAAGGATATAGCGGTGCTGTAAAATATGAGGGACTGGAAGAAGTACTGAAGATCGAAAATGCCTTTGTACACCTGTATGGTAAATTACAAACCAAGCCAGGCCGCAAAATGGGGCATGTGACGGTAATGAGTAAAGAAAAGCAGGAACTGCTGTTTCAGTCAAATAAGATCAAAAGACTGTTGCTGCCCAAAAGCTAAACACCGCCCATCCTGCGTTTAAGCCGCTCATACCGGCCTGCTATACGGGCGCATGATCAGCAATTGCCTGACGTCCAATAGCAACCCGGCCAGACCGTTTAAAATGATTGCATTTTCTCACCGGAAGTCAACTATCCGGGAGCCAATTTGATACACATGACGAAATCAAGACTCTACTATTGCATGCTGGCAGTTTCGCTGCTGGTGATGGCCGGATGCGGTCAAAAAGATAAAAAACAAACACCTGCCGCAGGCGCCAATCGTCCGTCCGGTCCCGCCCGTGTCGACGTATATGTGGTAAAAGCTGAACCATTTGCAGAAAATCTCGAGGTACCCGGTACAGTCATTGCCAATGAAGCGACAGAAATTCATCCCGAAGTATCGGGCCGTATAACCAGCCTCAATGTTGCGGAAGGCAAATTTGTAAGTCGTGGTACCCTGCTGGCCAAGTTGTATGACGCAGACCTGCAGGCCCAACTCAAAAAGCTGGAGGTCCAGTTGCAGATCGCCCAAACCAATGAAGAGCGCTCTGCCCAGTTGCTTCGCATACAGGGCATCAGCAAGGCTGATTATGATGCCAGCCTGCTCAATGTAAATAACATTAAGGCAGATATGGACCTGATCCGCACCAGCATTACCAAAACGGAAATCCGCGCTCCCTTTGATGGCAAACTTGGTTTAAAAAATATTAGTCCCGGCGCATATGTTACACCCACCACCATTATTGCCGTTATTAATCAGACCAGTCAGCTCAAACTCGACTTCACCATACCGGAAAAATATTCTGCACAGCTCAAAATCGGGCAAATGGTGGATTTCAAATTCGAAGGCGCCCCGGAAAAATACAGAGCCCGTGTGATTGCCACAGAATCGGCCTTAACTGAAACCACCCGCAGCTTAAAAGTGCGTGCATTGATTCAATCGCGCGAAGGGGGGCATTTGTTGCCCGGTGCATTTGCGAAAGTGCAGTTACACTTTGATCCCAATCCCAATGCACTGCTGGTTCCCACCCAGGCTGTACTACCCCAGGCCCGCGGCAAAAAGATTATCCGT
>JAGODE010000275.1 GCA_017998385.1 Chitinophagaceae bacterium
AGGTTTCCGGGTATTCCAGCGGCAGAAGGTGGCCTCCTCCCGGTATCTTATGCGTAGTGACACCGGCAGGGCAGGGTAGTATCCTGTCTTTTGTACCATGAATATGGATAATACCCGGCGGAAGTACTGAAGCCGTTTTCCAGTGCAGGATCGACCAGACAGCCCATCTTACAAAACCGGTATCGGTATTTTGTACAATTTGTTTAAATAGTCGCCTTGCCGATGCCGTGCGCACGCCAAACAGCCATTGGCTTATAAAATTCCCCGGCAAAAGCAGGCGATGCGGCAGTGCCCGGTATAGTGGCAGGTATTTTCCTAACCGGTACCATCGGGGCAGTTGCTTACTGTTTTGTATGCTGGCCAGCAATATTATTCTGACCGATGGATCAAGACGCAGCATTTCGGCAGCCAGCATTCCTCCAAATGAGATGCCCACAACGATGGGAGAAGGATCGTCGATCTGCCGGCGAAGCCTTGCCGCATAAGCCGGGAGGGTTTCTTTACGCAGCGGTTTTATCCATGCCACGAAAACAGGTTCGCACCACGAGAGATCGAGCTTTTCAAATACACGTTTATCAGCTCCCAGCCCACTGATAAAATAAACCCGCTGCATACGGAGAATATTACTGAACCTCTACGAGGTAATAATTCCTTCGCCCTTTTTGTACGAGAATATATTTATCATGCAACAACTGCTGTGCAGAAACTGTTTCCTGAACCGATTCTACTTTATGGCGATTGATACTTACGCCACCGCCCTGTACTGTTTTGCGGGCTTCACCCTTGCTGGGGAAGATGCCTGTCTCGGCCAGGAAACTCACCACATCGGGCGATTCGGCGAGGCGTGTTGCCGTGTAAGGAATTTTGACAATTCCGGAAAGGCTTTCCAGGTCTTCGATGCTCATTGACTCGGCCGGGGCAGATTGATTGGCAAAGATTTTCTGCGTGGTTTCAAGTGCTTTGGCCAGTTCGGCCTCTCCATGTACAAACCGTGTTACTTCTTCGGCCAGTCTTTTTTGTAAAACCTGTTTGCCAGGGTCCTGCTGATGTATGGTCAGCAGTTCAACAACTGTGGGCTTGTCGAGGAAGGTGAAGATTTTGATCCATTTTTCGGCATCGGCATCGGAAGCCCGGATCCAGAACTGGTAAAAATCGTAGGCAGATGTTTTATCCAGATCGAGCCATACGTTGCCCTGTTCTGTTTTCCCAAACTTGGTACCGTCTGCTTTGGTAATAAGCGGGCAGGTGAAGGCAAAGGCTTCGCCGCCTGCTTTGCGGCGAACCAGTTCTGTTCCCGTGGTGATATTACCCCACTGGTCGCTGCCACCCATCTGCAGTTTACAATTTTTATGGGTATAAAGCCACCAGAAGTCATACCCCTGCATGAGCTGGTAGGCAAATTCGGTGTAGCTGAGGCCTACTTCACCTTCGATCCTTTTCTTTACGCTATCCTTAGCCATCATATAGTTGATGGTAATGTGCTTGCCTGTATCGCGGAGAAAGTCGATGAAGCTGATGGTTTTGAACCAGTCATAGTTATTGGCCATTTCGGCTGCATTGGGCTTGGCTGGGTCAAAATCGAGGTAGCGTTCCAGTTGAGCCTTTACGCCAGCCACATTGCGGTTGAGGGTAGCCTCATCGAGCAGGTTGCGTTCCTGGCTTTTGCCGCTGGGGTCGCCTACCATGCCGGTAGCGCCGCCTACCAGGGCGATCGGTTTATGACCCGCGCGCTGCAGGTGTACGAGCAGCAGGATAGGCACCAGGCTGCCGATATGCAGGCTTTCGGCGGTAGGGTCAAAGCCGATATAGGCAGTGGTCATTTCTTTTTTCAACTGCTCTTCCGTTCCGGGCATCATATCCTGGATCATGCCCCGCCAGCGTAATTCTTCTATGAGGTTCATTGCTTTAAATCAAAAATTTTGGCGCAAAAGTAAGTCAGATAAGGGGAGCGGCCCGGCTGAATGCAATATTTTTCTAAACACTTCGTTTTCAGTGGCTAGGTTTTTCCCTTAGTAAAACTATGATTTTACAGGGTGATGATCTAATTTTACAGGCCGACTTGACCCTGTAAGACTGCAACTTATTAATTGCTTATCAGAAAACGATCCGAATGAAGTCGCTCCGTTTATACCTTGTCCTGATGGGAACCTTGTGTTCTGTATGTTCCTTTTCCCAATTCCGTAAGTATTCCAACGAGTTTTTGAATATTGGCGCCGGTGCCCGGGGCCTGGCCATGGGTAGTGCGCAGGTAGCGTCTGTGCAGGACGGTACTTCTGGGTACTGGAACCCTGCAGGCCTGGTAGGAGTGAAGGATTATACGCAGCTCAACCTCATGCATGCCGAATATTTTGCCGGGATCGGTAAATATGATTTTGCCAGCATTGCATTTCCTTCAGCTAATAATAAAAGAACTTTTGCCATTACCGGTTTGCGCTTTGCGGTAGACGATATCATGAATACCCTGTTCCTGGTTGAGCCGGACGGATCGATCAACTACAATAATATTCAGGCGTTTTCATCGGCCGACTATGCATTTATGCTCTCTTTTGCGCAGCGCCTCAAGGATACCGAGAAGAAAAAAGTACAGTTTGGCATCAATGCCAAAGTGATTCACCGAAATGTAGGCAAGTTTGCCAAGGCCTGGGGTTTTGGGATAGATGCTGGTCTGCAGGTGCATCAGGGCAAATGGCGCTTTGGAATTACCGGCCGCGATATCACAACTACTTTCAACTCCTGGTCGTTTAGTTTTACCGAGCGCGAAAAAGAGGCGCTGTATCTGACCAATAATGAGATACCTGTTAAGTCGACCGAAATGACCGCACCCCGCCTGGTGCTGGGTATTGCGCGCGAGTTCAGGCTTAGCAAGAAGACCAGCCTGCTGGCAGAGACCAATATTGATCTCACTTTTGACGGCAAACGTAATACAGTGATCAGTGCCGATCCTGTAAGTGCCGATCCCAAACTTGGATTGGAGTTGAATGTAAATAATGTATTCTTCCTGCGTGGTGGTATCAATAATTTTCAGCGTGCACTGGCTGATGGTGATACGCTCAACCAGAAGAAGGTATGGATTTATCAACCCAGTGCCGGGGCCGGATTCAAGATACAGAATGTGACGGTCGATTATGCATTTACCAATCTGGCCAACCAATCCAATCCATTGTTTACTCACGTATTTTCTCTGCGGCTCAACCTTGTGCCGCAGGATAAAAATAAAAAGAAGAAGTGATCTGTACGCTTAATACCCGAACTACATGAAACGAATTTTACTGCTTGTATTTATCCTCTCATCAGTGCTTTCTCAAGCGCAGAATTACAATAACGAGTGGATTGATTATAATAAAACCTACTACAAGTTCAAGGTTGGATCAACAGGGATTTATAGGATTTCTGTTGATGCCCTTGCCACCATTGGCCTGAGTAATGTGAACGCAGATCATTTCCAGTTATGGCGCAATGGTGTGGAGGTTCCGCTTTATACCACTTCGCAAAATGCGCCTCTTTCTGCCGGAGGCTATCTGGAGTTTTGGGGAGAAATGAATGATGGCGTTCCTGATAGGGTGTTATACAGGCAGCAGGAATGGCAGTTGAATGACCGGGTAAGTTTACAAACCGATACAGCCGCTTTTTTCCTTACAGTAAATCCGGCCGGTAATAATCGCAGGTTGGTACCTACGGTAAATGATGTAGCGGGTAATACGCTGGCGCCAGAGCCTTTTTTCATGTATACAACGGAGACAAATTACAGAGCTCGCCCCAACGCCGGACGGGCAGAACTGGTAGGGACATCTTATACATACTCATCATCGTATGATTATGGAGAAGGTATGACCTCTACTGAGATAGCTGGTGGAGGAGGGGTTACGGTTACTTATTCCAATTTGAAACCGTATACAGGCGCCGGAGCGCCCGATCCCAGTTTTCTGATTCATGCCTCGGGCAATGCTGTTAATCCAAGATATATCCGGGTAAATCTTAATAACGATAGTCTTACGGCGGCAACGATGGACTATTTTGATTATGTCAAGCATTCTGCCAGCTTTCCAATTTCTAAAATTGCTGCAGGTACGGCTGCCTTTAATGTCAGCAATCGGGCATCGGTTACCAGCGATCGTATGGTAATAGCAAGAATGAGCCTTACGTATCCGCGCACATTTTCATTTAACGGAACAGCGATATTTCCTTTTTCGCTGGAAGCAAGTGCTGTAGGGAATTACCTTGTTATTGATAACTTTCCGGTTACCGGTGGTGCCGCGACTACTCCGGTGATATATGATCTTACCAATGGAAAGCGCTATGTCGCATCAGCCAATTCCGTTCCATTTCGTTTTAAATTAGAGCCTTCTGCTACTGCCCGCAATCTGGTGATGGTAAGTCAGGCTCCTGCATACAGTAAGTCGATCACCAGCTTTGAGCAAAGAAATTTTGTCAATTATGCCGAGGCTTCCCGTCAGGGTGATTTTATGATCATTACCAATAGTTTGCTTACGTCTGAATCCGGACCCGGTGACCCGGTAGAGGATTATCGCCAATACCGTAGTTCAACAGCAGGTGGTAGCTTCAATGCAAAGATCTATATGATAGATCAGTTGGAGGACCAGTTTGCCTTCGGTATTAAAATGCACCCTTTGTCAATACGCAATTTTTTGCGATGGGCGAGGGTTAGATTTAGTAATCCCCTAAGAGATATATTGCTGATAGGGAAAGGTGTAATTTATTCACAGTTTAAAGTAAATGAAGCCGCTGCCGGAATCAAACAGTTGTGCATGGTGCCTACATTTGGTAATCCTGCATCCGATAACCTGCTTTCGGCAGAAGGAAGCAGCTCGATTCCTCTTACACCAATAGGCCGGATATCTGCCATTACAAAAGAAGAAGTGAGTGCTTACCTCACCAAACTGAAGGAATATGAGCAACTATACAACTATTCATCACCTGTCATAGCGGACAAATCCTGGATGAAAAATGTGGTGCATGTAGTAGGGGCCGGGGATAATAACACGAGTAGTTTGCTAACGGCAGCGCTGGATGGGCAGAAAAAAATATTAGAAGATTCTTCCTATGCAGCAAATGTGCACACGTTCTCCAAAACTTCGGCGGATGCTGTGCAGCAAGTGTCGAGTGTACGATTAAATAATCTCTTTAAGGAAGGTATAGGAATACTTACTTACTTTGGGCACTCATCTTCTAATGCCCTCGAGTTTAACCTGGATAATCCGGAAGCATACGATAATCCGGGAAAATATCCTGTATTTATTGTGATGGGTTGTAACGCTGGTAGTTTTTACAATTACAATACTGCCAGGCTTTCGACAAAAGAGACGATTTCGGAAAAATATGTTCTTACGCCTGACCGTGGTGCAGTGGCGTTCATGGCCAGTACGCACCTGGGTATTATTCATTACCTGGACATATATAATACCCGAAATTATCGGGCAATTGGGCAAACTCAATACGGCAAAACGTTAGGCGAATGCATGGATGAAGCTATCAGACAGACATTTGCGCTGACAACCGAGAATGATTTTTATGCCAGATTTCAGTGTGAACAATTTACGCTGCATGGTGATCCCGCAGTAAGGTTGTATACGTCGGAAAAGCCGGATTATGCCATTGAGGATCCCCTTGTTAGCCTGGATCCCAAATATATTCCGGTTTCTGAGGCCAGCTTTAAGGTTACAGCCAAATTTGTGAATCTGGGCCGCTCACTCAACAGGGATGTAATTGTAGAGCTGAAACGTACTTATCCCAACAATCATGTTGAAGTAATCAAGCGTGATACCATTTTGTTTAAAACATTTCAGGACTCGCTGGTCTATACTTTGCCGGTAATTGCCACAAGAGATAAAGGATTGAATAAGATTTCAGTTACAATCGATCCTGAAAACAACATTGAAGAATTGTATGAGACCAATAACTCAGTAACCAAGGATGTATATATTATTGAAGAAG
>JAGODE010000276.1 GCA_017998385.1 Chitinophagaceae bacterium
CACCACAACCAATAATACCCACGCGGATGGTGTCTGCCCGTTGTGCCAGCAATGTTGCCGGAGACAACAACAAGGCCCCACTTAGCAAACCTGTCATTTCCAGAAAATGTCTTCTATCCATATACAGTCATGAAGATTTAAGGTTTCAGTAATCGTTTAAAACGGCTGCTCATGGTATCGGTTACCGATCCGTCGGCCCGGTGATAAATGAAATGAGCAGCCAGTGCCGGCCTTTTTTCAACAAACCGTAATGCCTGTTGCAGCCCCATACCCATCAGGGCATTGTCGAGCGCATCGGCAGTCATGGCATCTGGCGCCACAATGGTAACGCTGATCAGTTCATTGCTGATCGGGTAGCCGGTACGCAGATCCAGCAGGTGACTGCGGCGTTTCCCGTTCGTTTCATGATAGCGCCGGTAATTGCCCGATGTGGTCACCGCGCCTTTGTCGAGATAGATCACCTGTTCCATCACCGGTTCAAAATCATTTTCGCCGGGTGCTTCAATGCCAATGCTCATTTTTTGTCCCGAAGGTTGTTTTCGTCCCTTTACGCGCAATTCGCCCCCCAGTTCTACCAGGTAATGGCGAATATGGAGCGCTTCCATCCGGCCGGCTACGAGGTCAACTGCGTAGCCCTGTGCTATGCCATTCGGATCGAGTTGCACACAGGGTTTTGTTTTATACAACCAATCGCCTTTTATGCGGATTTTTTCACTGCCAATACACCCCATCAGATTTCGCACAGTGGTGGAATCGGGCAAAGGTTGCTGACCGGCCGGACCAAATCCCCAGGCATTCGTGAGCGGGAATACAGTCATATCAAAAATGCCACCGGTAATGCGACTGGTTTCCAGAGCGGCCTTTACCACTTTTCGCATATGCCGATCCATTTTTACAGCTTCGGCCGAAGTATTGAAGCGGTTGACCAGTGAGTAAGGTTTGTATAAAGAAAGGGAACTATCTACCTGATCAAAAATACTGTCTATCATAGACCGTGTAAGCAGCGAATCTGCCGCGTAATAGGTGATATGATAAGTAGTACCCTGAGCTCGTCCACTGATATAAAAACGCCGGAGTTCTGCAGATCTGTACGACAAAGACAGGATGCCCAGTAATAAGAGTGCAGGTATGATTTTTTTAAACTGTGTCATGCTGACAGGCATTAACGAACAAGGTTCGCATGTTCGGCTGTGAGTTGCCAGCTGGTATCCGTTTTTATCCAGAAAGTAGTATACCGCTCATGTACAGTAAGCTGATTTCCCCGGTATGAGCCGGTACCCCGGAATTCGCCCAGCAAAACAGCCGTGTTTCCATATACACGAACAGATACATTCTCGCTGCGTGCGCTTTCCCATTTAAGCTCAGACGTGGCTACATTGAGCAGTTGCTCCTGGCGGTTTAACAGGCGTCCGTCGGGATTTACCAGGGTGAAATCTGGCGCAAACAATTTGCCCAATGCAACAGTATCGCCTCTTAGCAAGGCACTGTCATACTGATTATTTAACCGCATTAACTGGGCAGAATAATCGGGTGTTTTGGCAGAGTCGTTACACGACAAAAATGCCCATACCGCAATTGCCAAAAAAAAGCTGCAGGATTTATGCATAATCAGAGGCTTTGCGAGGAAAGTTACGAACTATAGCAGGACCAACCAATCCTTATTCTGCATTGCCGCTATGGGGGAACGACTGGGGGTATACGTCATTTTTAAAATCAAAACAGCCTGCATAAATGCAGATAGGCACCTGTCGCATGTCGAAACTGAACTTCCTGAAGCGAAACAAGATTCTTTGCAGGCTAAAAAGGTGTACTGCTGCAGAATGAAGGTGTCCTACAGTGCCGGCACAGTTATTCAGCCGGTTGTATGCTGGTAAGAAATTGCATGAGTGCGGTAGCCGCCTGCAGTGCCGGTGCTGCCAATGGATCGCTGAAGAGATTGTTTATGGGCGCTTCGCCAAAATAAAGTCCGTCTGCCACCAGGAAGCTGATACGTGCCATACCTGGTGCAGGAGCAGGTCGCCGGGGCTGATTCCAGGGGCCAATCTGTGCCACTATGCTGGCAGATGCAGCAAACAACTGGTCGATGAGTGAGCGGGAGCGGCTGTCTGTTCCATTTTCCCAGATAATGACACGGCCTGTATGGTGCAAAAAGCGGGCAGTGCCATCGGTATAGGCAGCCAGTACATCGAGCCCTTCAGGCAGGGCCACCTCTACCACTACTCCCAGCAGTTCTTTACTATCGGTGCTTAAACCGCCTTGCCGTAGCTGATGGAAGGCGAGCAGGCGGATGCGCGATTCCTGGCTGGCATCTGCAGCCAATGACTTTAGCTGACTGCTATCACTGCCATCGGCCAGTATGCTGTAAGGAAAACTGTAAGGAGTTTGCTGATTGGCCAGGTATAGTTGTGGCTCATCGGCAAACAATAAAGTGTATAACGGGGAGGCGGCAGGCATATGCTGATTGTTTTGTCCGGTAAATTGAAGGATTCCATTTCGCGGTATAAACTTAAACTAACTGAGCGCTGCCTGATCAGCATTTCCAGTAAATGGCGTGTGGCAGTTAGTCATTGGCAGGGCAGGCTTTTTCTTTGGGTTTTCGCCGGAGCTCCTTCATTTGTTTACTATCATATAAGAAGTAGCTTTTTTCTTCTGCTTTTTCCGGAAAAAGCAGGTTCAATTTTCCGTTACTGATTATTCCCTTGGCATAACTTACTGTGCTATTCCTTTTCATGCAGATATTCAGGAAAATACTATCTTCTTTTAGTGTATAAGTACCGGTAAGTTTATTCATACGCAGTCCCAGCAGGCTTGTATATGATTTAAAATAGCCTTTTCTTTTCAGGAGGATCACATCGTCGGTGATTTTGGACTGGTTTACTGCCTTTAAAATTGTTCTTTTATTCTTAAAGCAAGGTTCGGGTTTTGCCCATACAGGCAGAGTGATAAAGAGGTATGCCGTTATAAGGAAATACTTGTGCATCGACAGCTATTTACGGAAAGCTACGATGTTTGATTACAAAAACTGTTAAGTCTGTGCAGGTTGCTCTCCTCACAACTGTGATTCTTTATTTACTTCCCCAGGCAGGTATTTTGATCATAATCGATCCCGCGGCCAGGTCGTGAATAGCTCTCTTTTCGGGGTTCGTACTAATGGTAATAAATGACAGCCATCCTAATAAAAACTTTATTACATAGCGGACCAGGGCCAAAAGGAAATTGATCCGCTGGTTTGGCTTCCCATATTCGCGTACTCTTATTTTCATCAGGTAATTGCCCAGCGTGCTTCCCAGTGAAGTAGCCAGCGGTTCATACACGAGCCACAAGGTCAAAAATATTACGATACGTAACCAATCCGGCACAGGACCAAAACGGTCGAGTGCAGCGGCAGCAACAAACATGAGGGAAATGATCAGTAAAGTATCAATGAATGTAGACTGTACTCGCTCCTTCAGCGAAGGAAAACCGATAGTGTTGACAGAATCAGGCATGCAATTGAATTGGTAGAAAAAGATAAAGCTTTTTCTCTTACAATGAAATGGCGTTAGAAGGAATCGAATATAACAGCGACGAAATAACCCAGCATTTCCAGCAGATCGCCCAGCCAGTCCCGGCTATGGAGAAAACGTTTTTTTCTTTTTGGCTCTTGCATGTTGATGTAACCTGTTTTGCCGAAGCTGCGGTTATGTAAATTTATTCTACCGGGATCGTAAATCCGAAGAGTTTTTCGGTTGGAAAGGATCATTTTCATTTTCTTTAACAAGGAAATCGATGATCCGCTTCCGCTCCCCAATGATCAGTAAGGCCAGAATGATTCTCACAACCGAAACACTAACGGGCGACCAGTCCGTTTTAGCGGGTATTGTAAGTCTGGTCATGTAATTCTGTTGCCAGGCTGTATAAATGTTTTTTACAAGTCCTGGTAGTTCCCAGAAAAGAATGACCGCTCCTGTAATTATCAGTCCCATCCGAATAATGGAGCGGGAATTAATATTGAATTGGAAAACGGATTCGGAAAACCCTTTGTCCAATCCGAATTTATCAATTAAAATTTCAGTTTTAAAAATCAACCAGTACCCAAGAGCCAGTACTATAAGAATATAGATCAAGGTTATGAAGATGCCGAAAAGCACATCAGTTCCAGAAATTCCATAATAAAACATATACCATACCGAGGACACGAGCTCTGTAACGGATAGGACTAACGCTCTTAATAAGATTATACCTAATACACGAAGGATTACAATAAGGAGGCTGCGTGGTGTCATGGCGGCTGATTTGATAAACTGTGGCTTAAATATACGGAAATGCGATCGGAGTACCTGTGTCATAGTATACTACAGTTCGCCTTCTGTCACTGGTTTTCCCGGTTGTTCCTACCAACAACATGGGTAATTGCTTCCAGTTGTGTTACTGCCTCTTTCAGTGCACTTTCTGAAAACTGGCGTCTTCCTTTTTGTAAAATGAAAGGCGTACCTCCTTTTATCGAAATACCGATACCCGTCACCTTCTTTTTCCAAAAACTGCTTATAAAGCGGATCTGTACCTGCTCAAATGGTGCGGAACGTTTTTCAAACCCGTCGTATGGATTGTGAGAGAGTATGCCTATCTCCCTGGTGGACTCGTTGACCATTAGTTGATAAAGCTGGTTCCGGTTTTCAGGAAAAACTATACGAACTATTATAACGATAAAAAGAATACCCAGGAAGCGCGCCGGATTCAGTGACTTATCCTCCACAAAAAATCTGATCAGCATGCAAATAATTAGACCTGTTCCATAGCCCAAAAGCATATCCGGAACATGACTCCATCTATTGGGTTTGTATTTAGCGGTATAGGCAACAGCGGACATCCTAGTAAGTCATTTGTTTTAAGGTTAGTCGTTCTTCAATTTGCGCCGGTAAAAAGTTCAAAAAGACTCTTACCCAGATTTCTCCACCCGGGCGTATCAAACAGGTATACTTCTATACTTTGTTCAATGATTATAAAGAGGCCGCCGTACAACCAGGACGGGTGTATCTGGCGATGACGCCACCAGTCCCAGGCCCAGGCTATCAGAATGAGGCTGTCTGCCAGGACCAGTGCAAACCAGATTTCGGGTTGGGGGATATTGGGGAAATAGTGGCGGAAGCGGAACCATGCTGGCCAGAGTAATACAATTGTGGCCAGTACCATGATGCGTTTATGGTAGACTGGTTTACGTCGCCATACAATGGCAAGAGTGACCAGGACAAAGAAGAGGAGGCCAGAGATGATGGTGCCCAGGATTGCTGAGTAGGCTACACCGCCAAGTCCTGCTGTCAGTTCACGGTGTGCCTGGAAGAGGCCTACTGGTATCATGGTAATAAGGATTCCAAGTGCGATGAAGAGGCCGATCCGGCCAAGGCGCATATGGATCCGTGATTGCTTAGCACGTACCAGGAGAGATTGGGTAAGGAAAAGCAGTACCCAGCTGAAAGCGAGGGCGCCGTGAATATAGATGACAGGAGGGGCGGAAAATTGGCCTTTTAAGGAGGGCGATATAAAGGTTTTGCCGAACCCCGTGAGTATAGCAAACAGGCCAGTCAGGCCGATGGCTACGAAGAAAAAGGTTTTGTGTTTGGGCGTTCGGGAGTTCAATGGCTGTTGGTTGGTCCATTGAATATAGTAAAAGGTAATAAGTTCTAAGTGGTAGGTTATAAGTGAGGTGAAAGGTAAAGGGTGGAGGGTTAGTGTTAAGTTATAAGTAATAAGTTATAAGGGAGGTGAGGGGTGGAAGGGAGAAGGTAGAAGCAATTGGGCCAGAAGCTGGTCACTGGTCACCGATCACCGACCACCAGTCACTGATGGACAAAAAAAAGCCCTTCGATTTCTCGAAGGGCTCAATAAATATGGCAGCTACCTACTCTCCCGCATTGTGGTGCAGTACCATCGGCCATGAGGGGCTTAACTTCTCTGTTCGGTATGGGAAGAGG
>JAGODE010000037.1 GCA_017998385.1 Chitinophagaceae bacterium
GAGGAGTCAACCGTTAGTGCCAGTTTGTATTGATTCTGCCGGGCATACACTGCACTTATCTGCAGGTATGCGTCTACCTGACCTTCCTGATTTTTTGTTTGCTGATACAATGCAAGCGCCTGCTGTGCATCTGACAGCGGTTTATCTGTTTGCGTAGAAGGCCAGGCCCTGCTGCGTTGCAAAAGGAGTACAGCCTTTTCTTTAAGGTCTGCAGAGGCCATTAAGAGGCTTGTGAGACTATCCGTACGCGATGGCTGTGCGTGCAATGCCGGCAACAGCATCCACACACAAAGTGCTACAATCAGGTTTTTCAATGAAATGTGTTGGTTTGGGTTTGGTGTCCAAATTTATCAATACAATTTCATTATTGGCGGATAGTAACGGCATTTATCAGGTAAATGCTATAGATATTTCACTTGTATTTTAAAAATTTATCAACTGTTGCACCGATTCATGCAGCCTGCTTTTGGCAAGGAAGTTTTTCTCGAGTTCAATATTGAAAGGAACAGGAGTGTCGAGCGATGCACAGCGGACCACAGGAGCATCGAGCCAGCCGAAGCAGTGCTGTGCAATCCATGCAGCTATTTCACCGGCAATACCACCTGTAAGAGTGTCTTCATGCAATAGCAATACACGACCGGTACGCTGCACGGCCGCTTTGATGGCATCATAGTCCAGCGGCAGCAGACTGCGCAGATCCAGTATATCAATAGACAAGTGGGGATGTGCTGCTGCATATTCCCGCGCCCATAGTACACCAGACCCATAAGTGATTATACTAATATCTTCGCCCGCCTGCACATGCCGGGCTTTCCCTATTTCAATTTCATAATATCCATCGGGCACAGCGCCGCTCACACCACGATACAGCGCCTTGTGCTCAAAAAACAATACGGGGTTGGGATCATTGATAGCGGCTATCAGCAATCCCTTTGCATCAAATGGTGTGCTGGGATAAACTACCTTGAGTCCCGGTGTATGTACAAACCAGGCTTCATTACTTTGACTGTGAAAGGGACCGGCTCCCACGCCACCGCCGGTGGGCATACGTACCACCACATCGGCCGGTTGTCCCCAGCGGTAATGTATTTTGGCAAGGTTATTTACAATCTGGTTGAACCCTGCTGTCACAAAATCTGCAAACTGCATTTCCATCATGCTCTTATAGCCCTGCAGGCTAAGACCGAGTGCTGTACCCACAATCGCGCTTTCACATAATGGTGTATTTCGAACGCGTTCTTTTCCGAACTCTTCGAGGAAACCTTCGGTGATCTTAAAGGCACCGCCATACCCGGCAATATCCTGACCCATCAGCACCAGGTTGGGATGCTGATGCATGCTCATGCGCAATCCGCTCTGGATGGCATCAATAAATCGTTTTTCGGCAGCAGGTTTATCGGCAGGTATAGTATAATCAGCTGCAGCATTGTCAAGCCGGTGAGCAGGCGTGGCCGTCACTTCTTTCCATTCTCCTTCCTGCAATACCCAACCCGATGGGGCAGGGGCATATACATCATTAAGTTCGGCCTGCGTGTTTACCTGCAAGGGAGCAGAATCAAAGCCCATAGCCAGTTCATGTTCTATCTGCTGCTTCAGCTCTTCGCGTATGGCCGTTACATCGTCGGCCGAAAGAACCTGCTGCTCCAGCAGGTATGTTTCATAATTCTGTACGGGATCTTTTTTCTCCCATAATGAAAAAAGTTCGGCCGGTACATATTTGGTGCCGCTTGCCTCTTCATGTCCACGCATCCGGAATGTCATACATTCCACCAGGTAGGGTTTTTGGTGACGAATGCAATAGTCACGTACACCTCGTATGGTGTCGTATACGCCCAGCAGGTTGTTGCCGTCTATCTGCACGCCTTCCATTCCATAACCGCGGGCCCGGTCTACCAGGCTGATGCACCGGTACTGCTCTGTAGTAGGTGTACTGAGACCGTATCCATTATTCTCTATTATGAAAATGACGGGCAGATCCCATACGGCAGCCACATTGAGTGCTTCATGAAAATCGCCTTCGCTGGTGCCTCCTTCGCCGGTAAAGGCAACAGAAACTTTGTTTTCATGACGCAGCTTATGTGCCAGTGCCACTCCATCGGCAATAGCCAGCTGTGGGCCCAGGTGTGAGATCATACCACAGATATGATGGGCGCGGTTGCCGAAATGGAAACTACGCTCGCGGCCTTTGCTATATCCATCCTGTGCACCCTGCCATTGTTTAAAAAGCCGGCTGAGCGGCATTTGCCGGGTAGTGAATACACCCAGGTTGCGATGCAGCGGCATGATCCATTCATCTTCATCAAGAGCCAGTGTGGTACCCACAGCAATAGCTTCCTGACCAATACCGCTAAACCATTTAGAGATTTTTCCCTGGCGTAGCAGGATCAGCATTTTTTCTTCAATCAACCTTGGATAGAGGATGCTGCGGTAAAAATGGACTAGCTGCGCGTCTGTTAAATTTTTTCGATCAAAGGCCATACTGCGAATTTCATGGATTCGTTCTTAACTACCAACGGAGTTTTTGCTGTTTGCCTGATGGGTGAGCCGGCAGGGCTGCTGTATTATTTTTCAGTTACTTTACACCATGTTTTCACCGTTAGTTTCTTCGTTTCGCTGTCGTAAATCAATCATCTGCACTCTTTTGCTGGTCAGCAGCCTGGCCGGCTCTCAGTTGCAGGCACAGCAGCGCAGCAGCGATCCCTACTTTGTGACTTTTGAAGATCAGCTTACCACCCGACTTTATCTGGCAAAAAAATATACGTCCCTGTCTCTGGAGGCACCGGAAGGCATTCAAAGCCTTAAATACCGCCCCAACAGCCTGTTGACCATGGGTATAAACGGGTCCTATAAATCCCTTTCCATGAGCCTGGGCTCCGGATTTGGTTTTCTGAATCCAAATAAAGACGAGAAAGGCAAAACAAAATCGTTTGACTGGCAAACACATATCTATACCCGCGACTGGGTTACAGATATTTATGGTCAGTTTTATCGTGGTTACTACCTCAATGAGGGTGTGCAATCGGGCACGCGCGACCGCAGCTTTTATGTACGGCCCGACCTGCGGGTCAATCTGCTGGGCGGTTCCGTATACCGGTTACTGAATGGGGAACAATTTTCTTATCGTGCCGGCTTTCTGCAAACGGAATGGCAAAAAAAATCAGCAGGGTCAGCGCTGATAGGTGCAGAAATCTATTATGGACGAGCCAAAGGAGACAGCGCCCTGGTACCTGCTGAGGTGGCCGGCTATTATCCACAGGCAGGCATTGACCGGGTACGGTTGATTGAACTGGGTCCCGGAGTAGGTTATGCTTATACATATGTATGGCAGGAACATCTTTTTGCAACCGGCAGTGTTACGATGAATGGTGATATCAGTTTTGTAAAAGAAGAGAAGCCCGAAGGCAATGCAAACCGGGTCAGCTTCAGCCCAAATGCCACACTGCGTGTGGTGGCTGGTTACAATAGTGAGCAATGGGCCCTTACCGTATCCTGGTTGCACAATAGCACCAATGTGAAAGGGCGGTCTTCAAACCTGGAGTACCGGATTAAAACGGGCGATTTCCGAATTACTATTGCACGCCGCTTTACACCCGGCCGTAAACTGAAACGCGACCTTGACTCTGTAATCGAAAAACTGCCCTGATTTTTTCTGAAATGGCCGGCTGGCACAATTTTTTACCCATATCCACATGCAGCGATATTTCTTAACGGTTTTTTGTCTGGGGTTTTCTATGCTCACGGCTTTTGCGCAAACAACTGCGGAGAAGGATTCTTCTGTGAGCCGGCACTATGATACTTACCGGCGCCATATCACTGCACGAGGGTTTCTTTCCAAGAAATATACGGATGTAAGCCTGCGGGGTCCGCGACCCTTTCGCGCACTTCACTACCGGCCCAATAATGCATTCAATGCCGGTGTGGGGGCCAGCTATGGAGCCGTTACGCTCAATCTGGGGTTCAATCTTGGATTTCTGGACCAAAAGAGAGATGAAAGGGGAAAAACCCGTTTTCTTGACCTGCAATCGCATATTTATACACGCAAATGGGTAATAGATCTGTATGGCCAGTTCTATAAAGGCTATTATCTGACCCCGCGTGGCACCGCTGCGCCGGCCGATCATCCTTATTATCTGCGCCGTGATATGGATGTGATGGTGCTGGGAACATCTGTATACCGGCTGCTGAGTCCTGCCCGCTTCAGCTATCGTGCGGCATTTCTGCAAACGGAATGGCAGCAACATTCTGCCGGAAGCTGGCTCGTTGGTTTCGAAGCGTATCATGGCCAGGTAAAAGGCGACAGCGCAATTGTTCCTTCACTGATTGCTGCCAACTATTCGCAGCGCGATATACATAAACTTCGTTTCACTGAGTTTGGTCCGGGTATTGGCTACGCATATACCGCTGTATGGAAACGTCATTTTTTTATAACAGGCAGTCTTAGCCTGAATGGAGACCTTAGTTTCGTACGCGAATACAGAGACAATACATCGCAGCAAAAAACCTCTATAAGCCCGAACATCAGTTTTCGGGCAGTGGCTGGTTACAATAGTCATCGCTGGAGTGCGACGGTTTCGTGGGTAGACCAGGCACTCAATCTGCGCGGTCCCCTGTCATCGCATGAATACCTGGTACGCACGGGCAATATCCGTCTCACGGTAGCCAAACGGCTGCAGCCGGGCAGGCGTTTGCGGGCGCGTCTTAAGTCTATTGAATAAAAGAAAAATATCACCCCTGTTCCCGCTCACGCCGCTGGCGATCTTCTTCGCGGAAAAGAGTGGATGTAATAAAAGTAAGCAGCAGACTAAAAAGAAGACCCCAGCCAAAAGAATCGATCTTAAAACCATTTATCCACTCACTGGCCAGTAAGACCATTAGTGTATTGATGATGAAAAGAAACAGACCAAAGGTAAACAGGGTGAGTGGCAGCGTAAGTAAAATAAGAACCGGCCGAAGAAATGCATTCAACAATGCCAGCACCAATGCAAACCAGATAGCAGTACCATAACTTTTTACGTGTACACCCGGCAATATCTGAGATAAGATATATGTCACAGCGGCTATAACCAGCAAACGAATGATCAGTCTCATGGTATAAATGTATTACAAAGGTGATGATATTTCGCTACAGAGGGTAGATAGTGGCTGGTGGTCAGTGGTCAGTAATTGGACCTCATAATCTTAATAAATTTTTGTACTGACTATTTAGTACCTAAAACTGACCACCAGCCACAGATCACTGCTTCAGACAACAACCAGTTCATAAAACTCCTCTGGCCGCAGGTATTTCTGCGCCAGTTCACGCAGCTCTTCTGCTGATACATTTTTAATCGTATCAATAGACCGGTAAAAATAGTCCTCGCCCAGGCCATTGAGGATGATATTCTTCCAGCGTGAAATAATATGGAAGGGACCGTCGAGATCGCCCAGCAGGCCACCCATCATATAATTGCGTACGAGCAACAGCTCTTCATCATCTACCAGTTCTTCCCGCAGATCCTGCATTTCTTTATATACTTCTGCAATGGTAGCATCTGTTACATCTCGTCCGGCTTCGGTGCTGATCATCCAGGCTGAATGCTGCTGATGATTTTGCAGGTAACTGTGAATGCCATAGGTATATCCTTTGTCTTCCCGGATGTTGAGCATGAGCCGCGAGCCGAAGAAGCCGCCAAACAGTGTGTTTAAAACAAGTGTTTTCAGAAAATCGGGATGATGCCTGTTGGGAAAAAGACTTGCGATACGGATAGAACCCTGCACACTTTTTTCGTCATTGACGATGCGGTATTTTTTTTCGACAGAGGGATGCAATGGATGTTCAACAGCCGGAACAATGCCCTGTGGCAGATCGCCAAAATTTTCGTTGAGCAACTGCTCAAGGTTGGCAGGCAGCCGGCCGGCCACAAACATGATCATCCGGCCCTGCTGATAATAACGCTTATAAAAATCAATCAGCTGGTTTTGCTGCACGGTATCGAAATCTTCGAGCCGGGTATATTTACCATATGGATGATCTTCGCCAAACAGATAAGCATCGATCAGGCGGTTTGCTACAAAATCGCTTTTTTGCAGATTTACCCGCAGCCGTTGTTTCATATTCTGCCTGTAAATGGCCAGCTCTTCTTCAGGAAGTGTGGCATCGGTCAGCAGCTCACGCACCATGGGCAGCAACTCTGTCACATACCTGGTAAGGGTGTGCAACGAAAGGGTGGCTGTTTCATTGTAACAGGCACGGTTGAGGTAAGAGCCATAATAATCAAAGTGCTCATTTATCTGAAATGCTGAGTGTCGGCTGGTACCGTTCTTGAGCAGGAAATTGGTGCTGGCAGCTATCAGATTCTGGGTTTCCATGGCATTGCCGGCATAAAACACCCATTCAATCGACATCACCTCTTCTGCGCCGGCTTCTATCGTATATACTTCAACCCCATTTTTCAGCACCAGTTTATTATATGGTTTGAGGTGCAGGTTGAAGTTGACCGCATCTACTATGGCGGGAGCTTTTTTCCGATCGGGCATAAATATTCCTTTCTTCTACTTGTTTAAAATGATTGATCAATTGGCCGCATGATAATAAATAGTGTTGCTGTTGCTGTCTTTAAACAGGCGGCGGCTTTCCTGGAGAATATCTTCCGGTGTTACGGATGCATATTTTTCCAGTTCAAAATTCATCCACGCAGCATCGCCCAGCAGTTCGTAATAAGCCAGGCTATTGGCCCGGTTCATAACGCTCATGTCTTCAAAGGCAATCATGCTTTCTGTTTTATTCTTCACCTTCTGCAGTTCATGTTCGCCGACCAGCTCTGTCTTTACCTTTTCCAGTTCTGCTTCAACGGCCGCTTCTGCTTCGGCATGTGTTATTCCTTTTACCAGCTTTCCTTCGATACAAAGCAGACCGGCATCTGTGCTGCCGAAATGATAACATTCAATATTGCTGAATAATTTTTTCTCTTTTACCAGTACCTGGTGCAAGCGCGATGAAGCACCGCCACCCAGGATATCGCCCAGCAGATCGGTAATATAATAGCGGCGATCGAGACGTGAAGCCATATGCCAGCATTTATAAAATGCATCCAGCGGCACAGGTGCTTTTATATCGAGTCGGTGTGCTTCGGTTTGCTCGGGCTCTTCGGGCAGGTTACGTTTATATTTTTCTCCGGCAGGGATCTCTCCAAACCATTTTTCTGCCAGCGCCTTTACCTGTTCTGTAGTCACATTGCCGGCAACAACCAGCACGGCGTTTACAGGGCGGTAGTGTTTAAAGAAAAAATCTTTTACATCCTGCAGTTGTGCATTTTCGATATGCGACAACTCACGGCCAATGGTCATCCACCGGTAAGGATGGCGCTGAAATGCCAGTTCACGCATTTTATGCCATACATCGCCATAGGGCTTGGTAAGATAATGTTCTTTAAACTCCTCGCACACAACCTTACGCTGTACATCAAGGCTTTTTTCACCAAATGCGAGGGAAAGCATGCGATCGCTTTCGAGCCAGAAAGCTGTTTCCAGGTTTTCGGCAGGTAATTGTATGTAGTAATTGGTCAGGTCATTGGTTGTATAGGCATTGTTTTCTCCTCCTGCCATCTGCAGAGGTTCGTCATAACTTTCAATGTTGACAGACCCGCCAAACATGAGGTGCTCAAACAGGTGAGCAAATCCGGTTCTCTGCGGATCTTCATCTCTTGCGCCTACATCGTACATAATATTCATAACAGCCATAGGAGTAGACGTGTCGGGATGTACAATTACCCGCAGTCCATTGGCCAGCGTGAAGCGTTCAAACTGTATCATAAGTGGAATAACATCTGTTAATGCCAAAAGTTGATCTGTACCTGGTCCGGCATCATTTACACCTCAGGCAGCCAGGTGCCTTCTTCGGTATAAACGGATGCAATCCCCGGGCCGGGGCCAGCTAACAAAAGTATTGAAAAACACACAGATCGGTTTTATCGGTGGTGACTCCATTCAGCTTTCTGCATGATTTAGCCCACAATTGAACTCTTTTGTCTGTGGTTTTCTGCATTTCAGCAGCAAAACCTCGCGCATAGTGTGCAGATTTACGCAGATAAATCCTTCGCGGCCTTTCGAACCAGGTCTCTGTCATTTTTAGCTGATTATTGAGCAGTGCTCTATTTGAACGGTTTCCGGAAGTTTGTCTGAGTTGAGCTGCCTGCCGTTATTTGATGCTTTTTACTTTAAAATCAAATTGCACGAGCTCTCCGTTTCTCCGTATAATGAGACGGAGTTTTTCGTTGGTCGACTGCAGGGCGGATTTATACTGGTCAAAATTGAGTGAAAAGTTATTATTGACCGCCATCACCTCATCTCCTTCCTTTATTCCTGCTTTTGCGGCTGGTGAACCAGGCGCTACATCTCCGATCATGATCCTGTCTCCTATATAGTATAATTCGATGCCGGAGTAAGAGTAATCAAAAGGATCACGGAAATGTGAATTGGGTGTAATGTGAATATCGCGCTTATCATAATTATAGATCACATTGAAACGCCGGAATATGTCGTTTCCAATAAGCCCACCCAGGTAGGGATAAGAGGTGACATTATAATTGTCGTCAAAAACATAGGTGGGTACATTACGGAAACGGTACGGGCCTATCTTGAGCTCCTTTACCACGGTTACAAACATGTCGAATTTACCCCCGATACCTTCTCCCTGCTTGGGCAGCAGTTTACGTTTGCGGCTCAGCAGGGCACTGTCTTCTATAAAATCCTGTGTGAGCATGAGGCAGAGTCCGGCGCCAATGTCATGCAGAAACCGCGCATTGTGAACCCCTTCATCTTTGATCCGGGCGTAATGCACCGGCAGTGTTCCCAGAAACGGCTTGATGAGATAGCCTCCTTTGGGATACCGGATCATACCCTTACTGCAGATCTCAATACGCAGACTGTCATAATTCACTTTTACAATATAACGGCTCAAAAGACCATAGCCTATGATCCCATCAACCCGTACACCATAGACGCTGGAGAGAACAGAGTAATCGTTGACATGGAAATTGAGGCTGTCGACATTGAGATTGGGAAAACGGAGGGTGCGGTTATAGAGAAAACCAACCTTTCTGATACCGGCAATACCACGTATCGTGCGGTCAGAAGGTTGTGGCTGAAGACCCAGAGCTATGACGGTAGAAGAATCCAGGGAAATGCCGCTACTGCCGCTATCCAGTATAAAATTGAGTGTGTCGGGAAAATTATCCAGCAGAGCAGAAAGAACCACCACACCTCCTGTCATTTGCTGAAAGGGAATGCGGGTAAGCAGGCGTGACGTAGGCTCTACAAACTCTTCCTGGCCCTTTGCCCCAAAGAGGCTTAGCAGGCAACATAAAAGAGCCAGGGCCTGTTTTCTCATTTTCATATGACAATGCAGGTTAGCTGTTCTGATTGATTAGGACAAGCCCGTTCTCCCAAAAGATGCAGGAAAACCATAATAACTCTAAATTTAATTAATCAGGCCCCCTTTCCCAAACCGCCGCTCCCTTTTGTTGTTATAGCATCGTATTTTTGCACCTGGCGGGTCTAAGCCCCCTAAAATTGAGCGCATGGTATTATCCGAACTTTTGGAAAAAGCAGCAAACTTTGGTTTCCTGACTGTAGAAGAAGGAGTTTATCTCTATCATAATGCACCGCTGACCGACCTTATGTTTGTGGCGGATGAGCTGAGAAAAAAGCAGGTCCCGCATGGCAAAGTCACCTGGCAGATAGACCGTAACGTGAACACAACCAATGTGTGTATCGCCAACTGTAAGTTTTGCAATTTCTTCCGCATTCCCGGCCATCCCGATGCCTATATCACGGATATGCCCACTTATCGCCAAAAGATCAGTGAAACGCTCAAATATGGCGGTGATCAGCTGCTGTTACAGGGTGGCCACCACCCTGAACTCGGGCTTCAATTTTATGTAGATACATTTCGCCAGATAAAAGCCGAGTTTCCCGATATCCGCCTGCACGCGCTGGGGCCTCCCGAAGTAGCCCATATTACCAAACTGGAGAAAAGCACCCATCACGAAGTGCTGAAAGCACTTAAAGAAGCCGGCCTCGACTCACTGCCCGGCGCAGGTGCCGAAATCCTGATAGATCGTGTTCGCCGCCTGATCTCAAAAGGGAAATGTGGTGCCCAGGAGTGGCTCGACATTATGCACGAAGCACATAAACTGGATATCACCACATCTGCCACTATGATGTTTGGCCATGTTGAAACCATCGAAGAGCGTTTCGAACACCTGGTACGCATTCGCGAAGTACAGAGCCGCAAACCCGAAGGAGCCAAAGGGTTTCTGGCCTTCATTCCCTGGACATTTCAGGACGTAGATACCCTGCTTACACGCATTCGTGGCGTGCATAACCTTACTACACCCGAAGAATATATCCGCATGATCGCCCTGAGCCGTATCATGCTCCCCAATATCAAAAATATTCAGGCCTCCTGGCTTACTGTAGGTAAACAAACGGCACAGGTTTGCCTGCAGAGTGGCGCCAACGATTTTGGTTCTATCATGATCGAGGAAAATGTCGTGAGCGCTGCAGGTGCTCCCCACCGTTTTACCTACAAAACCATACAGGATGCCATCCGGGAAGCTGGCTTTGAGCCACAGCTGCGCAATCAGCAATATGAATGGCGCGCCATTCCCGAAACCATCGAAGAGCAGGTGATCAATTACTAAAGCACACGTACTAATGAAATCTCCCAAAACATTTCAATTGTTTCGCAAAGTAGCCCTGGCAGAAGGAATCTCTTTCCTCGTGCTCCTTTTTATAGCAATGCCCCTTAAATATTTTGCATCTACCCCCATGGCCGTGACTGTTGTAGGCGGCCTGCACGGCCTTTTGTTTGTCGCTTTTATTGTGCTTGCCTGGGAAACAAGAAATGAATACAAACACAACTGGATCTGGCTGGGCAAGAGTTTTGTTGCCTCCATTCTTCCTTTCGGCACATTTGTAATGGAAAAACAGTGGAAACGCGAGCAGCAGGAAGCTACTGGTATCAGTAAGTAATCAATTTATCAATTGCAGCAACTGCAATTGATCATTTATCAGCGCCATTGTGGCCCGGCTGCCTTTCTGCAGGCTGCCCGTTATAGTTGAGTCCTTCAACAGCTTTGCCGGATACAACGAACACATACGGATAGCCTCTGCCGGCTCTATACCCGCATGTTGTACCAGGTTTTGCAGCGCCTTGATGGTCGTCAATGCCGACCCGCTCAAAATACCATTGGCTTCATATTTATCTCCAGCAAGGTAATGCTGATAATAACCACTGGTGGTATCTGTAACGGCATCTGTAATGACAAAAAGGCGATCACCAATTACTTTTTTGGCAATGCGCAGCGCAGCATAGTCTACATGATATCCATCGGGAATAATACTTACCATCACCCGCTCATCTTCCATAGCGGCACCCACCAGGCCGGGTGCGCGGTGCTGTAGCGGTGTCATAGCATTATATAAATGTGTTACCGCCGTTATACCCCTGCCAAACGAGAGCCTGGCCTCTTCGTAGGTTGCATTGCTGTGGCCTGCCGAAATGATAACGCCATATGCGCTGATCAGCTGTAGCAACTCTTCGCTTATCAGTTCGGGAGCAAGCGTGATAAAACGGATCACCCCACGACCGTAATCAAGCAGTTGTTTTACCTGCTGCGCAGTAGGGATGTGAATGAATTTCTCTATATGCGCACCCTTTCGCAGGGGATGAATCCAGGGGCCTTCCACATGCAAGCCCAATACACCCTGCCCACCGGCCTGCCAGTAGGCGCGCACAGCATCTATACTCTTATAAAAGACTTCATAACTATTGGTAGCCACAGTAGGCATACACCAGGCGGTACCTCCGCTCCGGCAATATTGTACCAGGCGTGTCAGCGATTGGGGTTCCGGATACTCGGCCAGCAGCCGGCCTCCGGCACCATAAATCTGCAGGTCCAGCAACGCTGGTATAAGCCTGCTGTCTGCCGCGTATCTCTCTATTCCTAGTCCTGAAGGAATCTCGTTTTGTGGTATAAGACCGGCAATAATACCGCTGTCATCGGCCAGCACTGCATGATCCTGCAGCCAGCTGTAACCGGTAAATATGTGTGGAGCACAATGTGCAATCATAGTTTTGTTTATTTGAAAACGCCGTTTAGTCAAGCGACCAGAACCGGCCAAACAAACCCAGGTATTTCTCTTTGCTGCGCGGTACGGCTATTGCCGCTTTCTGATCGCCCGGCAAGGGCACTTTCACTTCACGTTTTTCAAAATAAGTAACCTGTACACGTGAGAACAAAAAGCTATTGGTAAACTCAATTACCGGAGGCGAACTGATCTGTGCTTGTTTTTCGGCCTGGAATTTTACAAAATCATCATAAGAAGGTCTGGTAAACCATGCGGCCAGAATAACCGCTGCAATAAAGAGGAATACCACGTTTCTGAATTTCATGCGGGCTTTTTTCCAAAGTTAGGACTTTGAGTGAGTTGACAGTTAACGGATGACAGTGGATAGTCATTTTAAGCCAATTAGCACACTGGCACATTAACCCCATTAGCACATTATTCTCCCATCTTCAAATTTTCAAATCAGCAAATCTTCAAATCCTTCTCTCTATCCCGTCACAAACCTGTACCCTATTCCTTTGATCGTAATAATCTCCAGCGATGGGTCATCTTTAAGGTAACTGCGTAGTTTGGTAATATATACATCCAGGTTGCGGCTATTGAAAAAAGAATCATTACCCCAAAGCAGGTTAAGGATGTCTTTGCGGTCAATTACTTTATCCCTGTTTTCAGCAAGGAGTTTCAGGAGTTCGCTTTCGCGGTAAGAAAGCTTGCGTTCTTCCACGCCATTGCTCAGTACCTGCCGGTTGAGGTGAAAGACAAGGCGGCCAAGATTTACACTGTCGCCGGTCAGCTTCTGAGGCGCTTCGGTCTTACGGCGAAGTGCATTCTGAATCCGTACAATCAGCTCTTCCATACTAAATGGTTTGCGGATATAATCATTGGCGCCCAGCCCAAATCCCTTTACCACATCTTCGGTCTGTATTTTGGCTGTAAGAAAAATAATGGGCACTTCTTCGTCAAGCTGACGAATTTCGTCTGCAATGGCAAACCCGTCTTTATTGGGCAGCATTACATCCAGTACACATACTTCGGGCTGAAATTTTTTGAAGAGGTCTACAGCCCGGGCGCCGTCACTTTCCATGGCCACTTCAAAGCCCCTGCTTTCCAGACTTTCTTTTACAATTTTGCCCAGGAAGAGCTCGTCTTCCACATACAGTACTTTTATATTGCTCATTTATAAAGGGTGGCGCTGTCAGACACTGCGCTGATTTTTGGGTATGATAATGGTAAAGGTACTACCAATTCCTTCATGTGAGTCAAGGCTGATAGTGCCGCCATGCTGTTTTACCACCTGGGCCACATAACTCAGGCCCAACCCATGTCCCTTTGCATTGTGTGTGTCGCCGGTAGGCACACGGAAGAATTTTTCAAATACTTTATCGAGATAGCCGGCTGGTATACCAATTCCATTATCGCTGACCTTCAACTCTATTTCGTCTTCGCTGCCGGTCAGCTGTACCCGGATGCCGGGATTTTCCTTACTGTACTTGAGGGCATTGTCGAGTAGATTAAACACTACACTTTGCAGGTGCAGCCTGTCGCCCCTGAGTTGTAGTGAGCCACTGGTCTCCACGGTTATTTGTCCCCGGTATTTTTCTGTCTGCAGGCGCAGAGAAGACACCACCTCATCTACCACCTGCCCCAGGTCAAACACTTCCTGCTTCAGTTCCACATCTTTCTTTTCAAACATCGACAGTTTCAGCACCTTATCAACCAGCAGGCTCAGCCGCTGCAATTCATTCTGGGAAATATCGAGATACTCACGTGTACGCTGAGGGTCCTGTATGGCATTGAAGTTTTTGAGCGCCTCTATGGCCACGCTCACCGTGGCAATCGGCGTTTTAAGCTCGTGGGTAATGTTACTCATCAGATCGCTCTTCATCTGCGAAAGACGTTGCTGACGCAAGAGGTTGCGATACAGGAAAACAAAACTCAGCAGGGTAATACCCACGAGGAAAACAGAAAACAGGATGGGCAGCCGGATCTTTTTTAATAAAAAGGGCGCCGTTGAATCCATCTCTGCCTGGTAACGTGTATGATTAAAAAATGATGGTCTGAAAATAACCGAATCCATCTGGGCAGACACATTGGGAACAGCCTTATGAATAGTAAATGATACGTTGAGTTTTTCCTGCTGCATCGACTGGCTGAGCTTCTGTGTCAGTACCGGCAGGGGCAGACTGTCTGTCAATAATGAGTCGAGGCGCAGCAGTACCTGATCACCGCGGTCGTTGGTGATATAAATTGCGTTGACCTCGGCAACACCCGCCCGCCGCGAAGTGTCTTTTGACCCGGGTTTTCTGACAGAAACTTTTTTAGGACTCAGTCTGCCTATTGAAATGGACTGAGGTGCCTGCATCCAGGTAGCAGAATCGCGTGCAATCGCCTCCCTGCTGGGCGGCTTTATCACCACCATTTCACGGATTCGCTCAGGATCGATCGAGTCGAGGCTAAAACTGAATGCATGACCCGAGTCCGGCACCACCCTCCCTGTCGATGACTGGAGCGTGATTTTCATATTAGCTATCCGCGCCTGCTTGCGACGGATACTATCGGCGATGGAGCTTTGCGCCAGCAGACGTACTACATTGCTGGCTTTTTCATTATAAGCTGTCTCCGGCTTCGCTCTTTTGATATTAACAGCGGCAACGGTATCTTTCAGCACCCGTTGAATCTGGCTCAGGTTTATAGAATCCTGCACATCGCGTACAGCCTCCCGCAGCAGAAAGTTGACCCGCGTTTCCAGCGCATTTTTTTCCCGACGGTAATTTCCCCTCAGCCAATAGGCCTGAAAACCGGTAATGATCAGCATTACCAGCACCATCAATAACACCATCCATCTCAATCGTACCATTGGTTGCAGGTTGTTGTGGAAACAAAAGTAGGTAATCGGTTTTTAGCGGCCATTGCATCTTAACCTTTATTAACCTAAATCCAAGGTGTATTAACCTCCTGACCTGAACAGGACTTTTAGCTTTGGGCACTAATCATTTTATACGCAATGAAGAATGTAATACTGGGAATTGCCGCCCTTTGCGGCACATTTGCCTCTGAAGCGCAACAGAAAGAAGGCAGGATCGTTTATCAGCGCAAAGTTGTTATCAATATTCAGTTCAATGGCTCCGGAGGTGGTGAAGTCCCCCCCCAGACAAGACTCTCGCAGTTTGAACTCAATTTTGCCAATGGCCAAATGGTCTTTCAGCAAATGGAAGATGACGCTCAGGATGATTTAGCAGGCAGCACTGGTGGTGTGGTAATCCGTACGATTGGCAGTAGTGCCGAAGACGTTACTTTCTTCGATTTTACCCAAAGCCGCAAGGTAGAACAACGCGACTTTTTCGATAAACGCTTCCTGATAACAGACAGCATCCGTAAGGGCAACTGGAAACTGACCGATGAAACAAAAACCATTCTCAATCACCAGTGCCGCAAAGCGGTTTCACAACGTATCGGAAAACGTTCCATCATGAATATGCAAAACGGAAAGATGGAACGTAAAGAAGTAGACGATACCACCACCATAGAAGCATGGTTTACCACCGATATACCAGTAGCGGTGGGTCCCGATGTAGCCGGACAACTGCCTGGCGCCATTCTGGAGCTTACGAGCGACAATGGACGCTCTGTATACCAGGCTATTGATATTTCTCCCAAAGCCAATATCAAGGCTATCAAAGAGCCATCCAAAGGCAAAAAAGTGAATCAGCAGCAATTCACCGAAGAGCGTAATAAAATGCTCGAAGAAATGCAACGCAATGGAGGAGGAACAATACGTTTCCGCAGTTCATAATAATTATCCGGCATATATAAAAAGGGGGCAGCGAGCTGTCCCTTTTTTATTTCAGAAATATCTGTCTCCTTTAACAAACAAAGCACTATGAAACTGGCTGGCTATTGCTTAATTTTACTTTTATGAAACAACTTGCCTGCCTGGTGCTACTGTTCTGTCTCGGCTCTCATACACTGTTGAGGGCAGATAATGCGGGCAGCGTTACTACGCAGGATCCGATCGTAGCATTCTGGACCTGGTTTCAACAGCATCAAAACCGGCTTCGCCAGTTTGAATCAGACCCGGGTAAATATCTCCAGGAGATCCATACCCAGGTCAAAAAAATCGGGGATGGACTTACAATCGAACTTGAACCTCCTCAAAACGGCATTATCAACCTCACTTTTTCTGCAGATGGCGACCAGCAACTATTTCCACTGGTACGCTCCATTGTTGATAAAGCCCCACCCATCAAAGGCTGGCATTTTATTGCCTTCAGGCAGCGTGTAGACCTGTCACGCGCCAGGTCTATGCAGCTGAAAGTAGGTACGCTTACCCTCGATCCGCAAAGCATGAAGTTTTTTCCGGTTGTCACAGGCGACACGCTGGATATTATCATATATGTAAAAGGGCTGACACAGGCCAACTATGCAGATGTATCCTACCATGGCCTGCTGCTGTTAGACAACCTGCTGGGAGAATATGATTGTGTAATAAAAGTGCGCAGTTATGACTTTCATCCCATGCCGGCCAAAAAAGAAGAACTGGATACCCTGCAACCCCTTCTTGAAATAGCCAGTTATGTGGATCGTTTTCATGCCAACCGAAAACCCCGATAATAAACCCGCTCATGCACCTTCGCATTCTTTCGCTGCTGACAAGCTTACTTGTATGGGCTCATACCGGCCATGCTCAGCAAAGCGTAGAAACCGTTCCTGTTTTTTTTAAAACCAATAGCTCGGTTATAAACCCCCGCTACTATCCCAAACTGGATGCTATTGGCAGCATTTATGCCGGCGATGAGTCTGCTTTTTTAAAAATTTTTGGCTTTGCAGATCCTACGGGCAGGGCCACTTATAATGATTCTCTTTCCGAACGTCGCGCCCAGGCCGTATTTGATTATCTCAATAAACGGTTTGATCTCGACAGCAGCCGGTTATTTGTAACCTGGCTGGGCGAAGAGGCCGATGCATACGATCTGCACTTCCCCGAGGCTCATATACAACAGCGCTGTGTAGACGTGGTGGTCTATTTCCGTAATCCACTGGTGCGGTAATCGTTAACCGCCGATAAGTAAATAATTCTCCCACTGCTGTCCGGGGAAAATAGATGTGACAAAAAAGAGGTTTGATAATCAGATTTGTACTGATGCTTTTGTGGGCTTTGGTAAATGTAAGCCCCCTGTAACATTGTTGGTTCTCCATAACAGCGTTAGAGCTTTTTAATCGCTATTTCCCTGCCTTATTCAGATCGCTAAGAACGCAACGCGGGCTAAGGACGCAAAGGGTCATTAGCACACTGGCACATTAACCCATCAGCACATTCGCCTATTCAGATCGCGAAGAACGCAACGCAGGCTAAGGACGCAGAGGGCCATTAGCACACTGGCACATTCGTCTATTCAGATCGCTAAGAACGCAAAGCGGGCTAAGGACGCAAAGGGCCATTAGCACACTGGCACATTAATCACATTAGCATATTCTTTTCTTGTGGTTCGCCGGCCGCGGAGGCAAAAAGATGGGCCAGACGGTTGCGCAAACACCATAAAAACAGTGCACACTTACCTGTCGTTCAGTTTGAAAATATCGGGAAGGATTTATCTGCGTAAATCTGCGGGAAATTTTGCCCGCCGAATACCGCAGATAAAGATATTTCCCCGGACAACAGTGATAATCATTCTTACAAGCAAGGCCATGCCTTCCGCTGCACGTAATTTTACGGTGGAGACTTTTTCTGTCTGCAACATCTTATTCAACGCAAATATTTGATTATTCCGTCTTATCTTTCTCCTCCATTCACCAACAAATGCACAAGCCGCTTTTCGAAGATCAGGTTTTTGAAAAAAAAGATTTCAGTGCAACCGGCTTCCCACTGGGAGAATACGATAATTGTCATTTTATCAACTGCAACCTTGCAAGCACCCAGTTAGGCTCATGTGTTTTCAGTGAATGTATTTTTACCGGCTGCAATCTGAGTACGGCCGGCCTTCTGGCAACTTCGCTACGCGATGTAAAGTTTGATCAATGCAAGCTGCTGGGCCTTCATTTCGATACCTGCGATAAGTTTCTTATTGAGTTTTCGTTCGACAATTGTGTGATGGACCTTTGTACATTTTATCAGCTGCGTATCAAGAAAACAGTTTTCCGCAACTGCTCTGTTAAAGAAGCCGATTTTACGGAGGCAGATCTTAGTGCCTGCATTTTTGATGGTTGCGATCTGCAGCAGACTCGCTTTGACCGTACCAATCTCGAAGGGGCCGATTTTCGCACAGCATTCAATTATATACTGGATCCCTCTGTCAATAAAATCAAAAAAGCGCGGTTTTCCCTGGCTGGCCTGCCAGGTTTACTGGCGCATTACGATATTAATATCAGTCATTAACTATTTAGCCACCTGTAAACCTTTCCTAAGCACCACCCCACCCACCATCCAATGCAGCAACTAATCCTTCCCCGGAAATGGACCGGCTATTTTCGTTTTGGTACCGCTTACTCACTCAATCTACAGTTATTACGCGTTGCCTTCGAGCTGGAACTTAATTTCAATGGCTTCCTGTTTGACGGAATTTGTACGGATGAATATACAGCACAACTATTTAGCAGTCCCGCTCATGTAAAAGGCGAGTATGATGAGCATACAATTCAGTTTGTAAAAAAATATCCGGCATTGCTGGCCATTGATGACAGTGACAAAGCATATGTCGATCACAGCCAGCCATCGGCACCTATTCTTTATAAAGGAAAAATCAGGAAGCACTGGTGGACACGCCGCTTGTATGCAACAGGCATATGGACCATCACCGTGCTGGTGCCTGATTACAATGGGTCGCCAGTAACACATACCGTTGACGGGCGATGGAAAATGTGGGCCAGCACATTCAAATAAAAAAGCAACACCGGGCCAGTGGTGTTGCCTTCAATAAAATTTATACAGGTTCAGCAGCGGGCGTTACTTTAATTGTTCCGCTTTGTAACCGGCTTCCGATACCGCCTGTATTACCACGGCTCCTTCTACAGGAGCCTCTACTGTCAGTTTTTTATCGGGGTCTGCCACATCTACCGCCCAGAGTCCCTCGCCTACTGTCTGGTTCAGGTAAGGCGTCACTTTTTCAATGCAGCCACTGCATTTGATATTCGTTTTAAATGTTTTTGTTTCCATATTTATTGCTGTTTAATCTCTTTTGCAAAGCTACCGGCAGCCTCAAAACACCTTGTTACATAATCCGGGCACGGGCTTATATAATTTTAGGCCCCCTTTATAATCGCGCCCATTTCAGCCGCAGACTGTTGGCTACCACACTCACACTGCTGAGCGCCATGGCTGCACCGGCCAGCATGGGGTCGAGTTGAAAACCATTTATGGGCACCAGTACCCCGGCTGCTATAGGTATCCCGATCAGGTTATAGATAAATGCCCAAAAAAGATTCTGGCGAATCGTGTTTACGGTTTTACCCGAAAGACGGAGTGCGTGAGGCACGGCCAGCAGGTCAGATGTAACCAGAGTCATCCTGGCTACATCCATGGCAATATCACTCCCTTTGCCCATGGCTATGCTCACATCTGCCTGCGCCAGTGCCTGGCTGTCGTTGATACCGTCGCCCACCATGGCTACAACCTTGCCCTGCGCCTGCAAGTCTTTGATAAATTCGGCCTTATCTGCAGGCAGCAACTGCGCCTTTACCTGTTTGATGCCCACTTCGGCAGCAATGGCCAGGGCAGTGGTTTCGTTATCGCCGGTAAGCATAAATACTTCTATACCCCTTTGCTGCAAAGCGGCAATCGCTTCGCGCGAAGATGGTTTTAGTTTATCCGCTACAGCAATGGCCGCCACTCGTTTATTACCTTCTGCTACCTGTATAATGGTATATGCTTTTTGCTCCCAGTCTTTCAGGTGCAGACTAAACTGCCCTGAAGGTTTGTCCGTTGCTTTTTCCAGCAACTTGTCATTTCCCACGCGGTATTCTTTCTGGTTATAAACGGCCCGAAGGCCCATACCTGTAATGTTTTCAAACTCATTGAGCTCAGCCGGTTTTATCTGGCGGCTTTGGAGACCGGCAACAATTGCCTGTGCCAACGGGTGGGCAGACCTTGCCTCCATAGCAAGCAGCACCTGCAGTATTGTGCCGGCATCAGCCACAGGCTCAAGATAAAGGCCTGCCAGATCGGGATGCCCCTGGGTGATGGTACCCGTTTTATCCAGTACAATGGCATTTACCTTATGGGCCAGCTCCAGGCTTTCGGCATCTTTTATCAAAATATTGTTTTCGGCACCACGACCAATCCCTACCATGATGGCGGTGGGAGTAGCAAGACCCAGCGCACAGGGGCAGGCAATGACCAGCACAGTAATAGCCGCCAGCATACCGCCGCTCAATCCATTTGGTCCGCCCCATATAAGCCAGGCCAGAAAGGTGACCAGAGCAATGCCCATTACCACAGGCACAAATATGCCGGCCACCTTATCTGCCAGCTTTTGTACAGGAGCTTTACTCCCCTGCGCCTCCTGCACCATCCGGATGATCTGCGCCAGCAAGGTCTCTCCGCCCACTTTTTCTGCCTCAAATACAAAACTGCCTTTCTGATTAAGCGTACCGGCAAATACGGCCGCACCCGGCCTCTTTTCAACCGGTATAGGTTCGCCCGTAATCATGCTTTCGTCTACAAACGAGTCGCCGCGCTGTAAACGGCCATCTACAGGAATTTTATCGCCGGGCTTTACCAGTATTTTATCGCCGGCCTGCAGGTTATTTAAGGGTACTTCTTCATGATCGCCGGCATCATTCACACGCGTCACAAAACGGGGCTGCAGTCCCATCAGCTTATGAATAGCCGAAGAAGTGGAGTATTTAGCTCTTTCTTCGAGCAGCTTACCCAGCGATATAAAAGCTATGATCACCACAGCTGCTTCATAATAAACATGGGGATGTTGTCCGCGGGCATGCCAGAACCCGGGAAAGAATGTATTGAATACACTGAATAAATAAGCAATACCGGTGCTCAATGCTACCAGCGTATCCATATTGGCTTTACCGTGGCGTGCCTGTTTCCAGGCATTGATAAAAAACCTTTTACCTACAAATAAGAATACGGGAGTGGACAATGCCAGCATGATGTAATTGGCATAAGGCATGTTCATAAAGAACATAGCTATGACTACAAGTGGTACAGCAAAGATCAACGCCCAGATGGTACGTTGCCGCAACTGGCGATACTGTTTCAGCTGCGCTTCTTCACGAATGGTTTCTTTATTTTCCGTATCGATTACCAGGTCATATCCTACTGAGCGAACTGCTGCCTGCATAGCAGCAGCATCTGTCTGCGCCGGATCATATACTACCCAGGCCTGCTGGTTGGCAAAGTTGACACCCGCATCGTTCACACCCTCTACCGACCTGAGCATCGATTCCACACTCACGGCACAGGCGGCACAGGTCATCTCCAGTACGGGAAATATTTCTTTTTTTAATTGCTGATCCCTGCCTCCGCTTATTGCTATATTCTGTACCATCGTCAATCTTTTTTTACAAAATTGCGACAGGTACCGCAGGGGTGTGTTACAGGATTTGAAGCAGGATGTATAAAATTTGAAGCGGAAAATTATACCTTATCAAGCGGTTTACGCAGGTTCTGTTTCAGCTCTTTAAATGCAGTAGGAGTAAGACCGGTCACTTTCTTGAACTGTTGCGAAAGATGCTGTACACTGCTGTAACCCATTTCGAAAGCGATGTCGCTCAGGTTTTTCTCATCATACCGCAGCAGCTCTTTTACCCGCTCAATACGTTGCAGAATGGCATATTTTTCAATGGTTATTCCTTCTACAGAAGAAAACAGGTTAGACAGGTAGTGATACTCCAGGCCCAGCCGTTCCTGTAATATTGCCGACAGCTTGAACGACTGGTCTTCCGTATCGTTGCCATGTACCAGGCCAACAATGGTGTTCCTGATCTTTTCTACCAGGCGGGCTTTTTTATCATCCAGCAATTCAAAGCCCTGCTGCTCCAGTTTCTGGCGCAGCGTAGCAAGCTGATCTGCAGACGGCTCCTGGTCCAGCTCCACCTCGCCCAATTGTATGCGGCGATAGGGCAAGCCCGTTTCCTGCAATTGCTGTATGACCGACATAATACACCGGTCACATACCATATTTTTTATAAATAATACCATTTACCAGCCTTTATGGACCTAAAGTTAATTAATAACAACCCAGCAGAGATTTGGTTATATCCCGCAATAAACCGGACGTGTCTGATTGCCTGGAATTAAAAAACCCCAGGCAATCACTTGATCACCCGGGGCAGGTACACAGAGAAAACTGTCTTTGATTAGCGGGTAATGATCCGCATGTTGCCACCCTGATTTGCGCCCAGTCCGGTTTTGCTCAGGCTGTAGGTAAAACTGATCATAGCATAACGACGAAGGGTATTGACCCTCGAGTCTTCGATATAGTTCTGGTTGCTATTGCGGCTCACCCCGATATTCTGATTCAGAATGTCATTCACTCTTATCTTCAGCTCACCCCTATTGAACTTCAGCATCTGTTTACTGATAGCAGCGTGCCACAACGGTACCTTTGTATTGAAGCCTGCTGCCAGCTGGTTATTGATATTGTAGGCAAACTCGGTGCTGAAGTGAAAGCCGCCAGGCAGATCCCACTCAACCTGGGCCTCATACAACTGCGAAAAATAACGGGTGTTGAAGGCCTTTTGCAACGAATAACGGGTATGATTGATATTGCCTCCTGCAGTAAGCGTCAGATTCAGTTTTTCATGCGGGTTCAGGTCAAGCGAAACGCGGGGACCTACAGAAAGCATATTGATACCGTTGGCCTGGCCATTGATAAACTGGCGGCTCTTATTGTAAACGGTATTGGTACCCAGTTGCAATGAACCTTTCAGGAAACGAATCGGCAGACTCAGGTTAAGATCGGAGACAACTGTATATACGCCATCGGTGTTAACTGGGCGGCTCTTACGCACCCCATTGCTGAACAGTGAATCGCTGCTTACAATCTTGTTGTCGGTTCGCATGAAATTGATAAAGGCAAAGAAGTTTTTATTTTTAAACGGATTCACTCCGGTGTAGTTGAGCTGCAGGTTGTGTGAATACTCCTGCTTCAGATCGGGATTACCTTCGCGGATGGCCAATGGGTTGCTGATATCAGGTACGGGCTGCAGCTGCTCTACCGATGGTTGGTTGGTTGAAGTACGGTAGTTGAGCGTAAGGTTTTTGAACCGGCTGAAGTTATACTGCACACGTGCATTGGGCAGCAGGTTATAGAAGGTCTTACCGATGACGGTATCTTTTATCCCGGAAATCACTTTACCCTCCAGTGTGGAGCGTTGCCAGTTAAGGCCTGCACTGTAATTGTATTTACGTTGCTGCGTGCGTAAACGGATGCCGGCATTATTATAGCCATAGGTGTTTCTGAAATTATTGGTAAGCGAATCATTCAACTGATCATATTTACCCGATCCGGCATCATAGTCATAGGTAGTCTTGTAAGATCGGCTGCGGGTATTGCTATTGGCCACGCTCAGCTCAATTAACGAACGGCGGAAAAGCGGCTCGGTATATACCAGGCGGCCTGTATAACCAGTGAGGCTGCTTTCATTATTGCTGCGCTGGTTGATTGAATCGGTACGGTAGCGCGTACCCAGGCGATCGTAAAACTGGTTTACTGACTCAAAACGACTGTCTCCCTCGCTGTTGTTGAGAGTGGTCTGCAGTGCCAGCGAAAGAGTGCGCCCCTTGCGGCGGAATTTTTTACGAAACAGGACATCGTTGCTGAAATTGAACGCATCGTTGTTGGTCGCCCGATTATTGTAACCCTCGTTGCTCAGTTGCCCGTCTTCACCCATCTGCGTATAGTTGCTGTTAACACGGTTGCGCGTTTGCTGATAGCCCAGCGATGGATTGACTTTAATGGAATGAAAAGAATCAATAAAGTAATCAAACCCGAGGTTGAGCCGGTGAGAGTTATTATTGTTGTCCTGAACAGATTGCTGATTGTATAAGTAGGAGGAGTCGGGTAGCAGATACTGCCGGCGCACATCAGAATTGACCTGGGGGTTGAAGTGATTGTAAAAGTAGTTGCTGGTAAAATCCAGTTTGGTGCCGATGATATTATTATAATTGACCCCGCCCCCCCAGATGGTACGAATACCCCGGTTGTTGTTGCCCATGAGACCAGCGAGGGAGTTGTCAGACATATTCATGCTCACATTGCCGCCACCATTGCGCATCATGCGCGACAGCTCGCCGGTAAAATTCATCATATCCATAAAGGAGAAGCCTTCGGTATTGTTATTATTACCCAGCCCTACTACCGATAGCTGGCGCGCTCCTTTGAATGAGTTGACATTGAAGCGGCCTTCGAGCCGGTCGCGCGTGCCGCCACCGGCCATTATTTTCCCAAAAGCGCCTTTCTTTTTATCCTTTTTCAACTTGAGGTTGATCGTCTTTTCACCATTACCATCGTCAAATCCCGTGAGCTGTGCCTGGTCACTCTGCCGGTCATATACCTGTACTTTGTCAATCGCATCGGCCGGCAGATTCTTGGTAGCCATTTTAGGATCCTTACCAAAAAACTCCTTGCCAT
>JAGODE010000277.1 GCA_017998385.1 Chitinophagaceae bacterium
GTATAGGCGCCACTGCACAGGTTACTGACGATGCAGAACTGATCCGTTCGGCCGACCGCGTTATTTTTCCGGGAGTGGGCGAAGCCGCTTCGGCCATGCAATACCTGAAAGAACGAAAGCTCGATCTGCTGATAAAAGAACTGAAGCAACCTGTACTTGGTATTTGCCTGGGTATGCAGTTGCTTTGCCGGCATAGTGAGGAGGGAGATACTGCCTGCCTGGGTATTTTTGATACAACGGTAAAGCGGTTTAATACCACGCTTAAAGTACCGCAGATAGGCTGGAACAATGTACAGACACTCCGGGGACCGTTGTTTGAAGGTGTTGCGGAAAACAGTTATTTCTACTTTGTGCACAGCTATTATGCAGCGCTTTGTACTGATACAATAGCAGAAACAACATACGATATCCGGTTTAGCAGCGCGTTGAGTCATGGTAATTTTTCCGGCGTACAGTTTCATGCAGAGAAAAGTGCCGCAGCAGGTGAGCAACTGCTGAAAAATTTTATCCGGTGAATAAGTGTGTAATTGATAAGGTGCCGCTTGACCTGGTATGGCAAATACGACAACGCGTCATGTACCCCGATGCTCCGGTAGCGGCTGTGCAGTTGCCGCATGACGAAGACGGGCAGCACCTGGGTATATGGGTAAATGAAAAACCGGTGAGTATTGTATCGCTGTTCAGGGATGGTGACCGGTTTCAGTTTCGCAAGTTTGCGACAGAGACTGGCCAGCAGGGAAAAGGATATGGCTCTTATCTGCTGCAGCATTTAGTGCAGCTGGCAAAAGATCAGCACGCAGCAGTACTCTGGTGCAATGCACGTGTATCGGCCACCGCATTTTATGCACGCTTTGATTTTTCAGCTACAGGAGCGCCCTGGCAGAAAAATGGTATTGATTTTATAAAAATGGAAAAATTATTGAAGTAAGATGGAGATCATTCCGGCTATTGATATTATTGACGGGAAATGTGTACGCCTCACACAGGGAGATTATGCACAAAAAAAGGTATACAGTAAACATCCGCTCGAAGTAGCCAAACAGTTTGAAGATGCCGGGCTGCGGCGGCTGCACCTGGTAGACCTGGACGGAGCCCGGCTGAAGGCTGTCAGGAACTGGAAGGTACTGGAAGTGCTGGCTGCACGTACTTCTTTGCAGATCGATTTTGGGGGGGGTATCGCTACTGAGAAAGATGTGCAGATCGTATTTGACTCCGGCGCAGTGCTCGCCACTGTGGGCAGTATAGCAGTAAAAAATGAATATGAATTTGTGAAGTGGCTGCTCATATTCGGCGCCCACCGGTTTATGCTGGGTGCAGATGTAAAGGATCAGCAGATTGTGATACATGGGTGGACCGAAACAACTCAGCTGTCTGTATTTGATTTTATTAAAAAATATATGGAAAAAGGGGTGCAGCAGGTGTTTTGCACAGATGTGAGCAAAGATGGAAAACTGGAAGGTCCTTCGCTGGAATTATACCGGCAGATAAAGGAACGCTTTCCCAAACTTCATTTCATTGCAAGCGGGGGTGTTTCATCTGTTGATGACCTGCAGGCACTAGAAGAGATCGGCTGCAGTGGCGCCATTGTGGGAAAAGCTATTTATGAAAACAGGGTGAGCCTGGCTGACCTGAAAAAATTTGTCTGATCATGCTAACTAAAAGAATTATCCCCTGCCTGGATATTAAGGACGGACGCACCGTAAAGGGGACCAATTTTGTAGACCTGCGCGATGCCGGTGATCCGGTAGAGTTGGGCGCTCGTTATGCAGCAGAAGGAGCCGATGAACTGGTATTCCTGGATATAACAGCCACCAACGAAAAACGTAAAACACTGGCAAGTCTCGTTACACGCGTGGCACACCAGGTCAATATACCTTTTACAGTAGGCGGAGGCATCAGTTCGGTAGAAGATGTGAATGTACTGCTGCAGCATGGCGCCGATAAGATATCGGTTAATACAGCTGCATTCCGGCGGCCAGAACTGATTGGCGAACTGGCGGCTGAATTTGGCAGTCAGTGTGTGGTACTCGCCATTGATACCCGACAGGAAGAGGATGGAGAGTGGTATGTGTATCTCAATGGTGGTCGTACGGCTACCCGCACCCACTGTGCAGACTGGGCCCGTGAAGCTGTATCGCGTGGTGCCGGTGAAATCCTGCTGACCTCCATGAATCATGATGGGACCAAGGCGGGTTTTGCCTTATCGATCACTGGTCTGCTGGCACGTACTCTGCCTGTACCCGTTATAGCCAGCGGCGGTGGCGGTACACTTCAGCATTTTGCAGATGTATTTGAAGAAGCCGGTGCAGATGCTGCACTCGCTGCAAGTATTTTTCATTTTAAAGAAGTAGCCATCCCGGAGCTCAAAGCTTTCCTGGATGCCAAACATATTCCTGTCAGAAAATAATCACACATGCAACTCAACTATTCCAAATATGCCGATGGGCTGATACCAGCCATAGTACAGGATGCCCATACCGGCAAAGTGCTGATGCTTGGTTTTATGAATGAAGAGGCATTGATGCATACACAGCAGTCGGGCCTCGTTACATTTTACAGCCGCAGCAAGCAGCGGCTCTGGACCAAAGGTGAGGAGAGTGGTCATCACCTGCGTATGCAAAGTATTGCGGCCGATTGCGATGCAGATACGCTGCTGGTGAAAGCTGTGCCTGTGGGACCCGTCTGCCATACCGGTGCTGATACCTGTTTCAATGAAGTGAATGAAGCCGATTTTCTGCAGAAACTCATTCAGACTATCAACGAGCGGTATGAAGACCGGCGCGAAGGGTCTTATACGTCTTCTCTTTTCAATAAAGGCATTAATACCATGGCCCAGAAAGTAGGCGAAGAAGCCGTGGAAGTGGTGATTGAAGCCAAGGATAATGACCGGGAAAAATTTTTAGGTGAAGCCGCTGACCTGCTGTTTCATTACCTCGTACTGCTGCGGGGTAAAGGATTTTCACTCGGCGATGTCATCGGCGTGTTAAAGAGCCGGCATAAATAACCGGTTTGTCCTTTTTTCTGTAAACATTTCATTCCCTTCCTCCATATTTGCGGCATGAAAAAACTACTGTTAGCCGGAAGCATACTTCTTACAGGAGCAGTGCAGGCTCAAAATACGGATGCACAGGAACTGGATGCGGTAACCGTAACAGCTTCCATACAACCACGCAAAGTATCAGAAACAGGGCGTAATATGGTGACCATTAGTGGCGAGTCTTTCAATCGCCTGCCGGTACACTCTGTCGATGAATTGCTGCGTTTTATACCCGGACTTGAGGTGCAGATGCGTGGACCTATGGGGGCACAGAGCGATATTGTATTGCGTGGTGGAACCTTTCAGCAGGTACTGGTGCTGCTCGACGGAGTGCGGCTCAACGATCCCAATACCGGCCACTTCAGCAGTTATATTCCTGTTTCACCCGCAGAGATAGAGCGCGTAGAAGTATTGAAAGGAGCGTCCTCTGCCATTTATGGATCTGAAGCAGTAGGTGGGGTTGTACATATCATCACCCGCAGTTTCGCAGCCCGCCGTCAGCAACAACAAACGCAGATTAATGCAGGTGTAACAGCAGGCCAGTACAACCTGCTTAATGCACAGGCCGGCGGCTATTATCAGAAAGGCAATACAGCCATTGGCGGCGGATGGCTCAGCAATAATACCAGCGGACAGCAGCAGCGTGGTACAAAGGGATTTGTTCATAATAATACGGTATCGGCCTCTCTTACACATTTTTTTGATGAGCACTGGCAGTTATCCATACGTGGTGCTTATGATAACCGCGACTTTGCGGCGCAGAATTTTTATACCACTTTTCTCAGTGATACAGCTACGGAGCAGGTAAAAACTATCTGGACACAGGCTGCATTGCAATACAAAAATGCACAGCATAAAGTATCGCTGACTGCTGCTTATAAGGATGTGCAGGACGATTATGCCTATAATAAAGTAGCTATAGCCAATGCCAATAAGAGCCGCATGCTGCAGGCGCTGCTTATGGACGAATGGCAATGGAACCCGGCCACCACACTCATTACCGGCATGCAGTTTATAAGCAAACAGATAAAGTCTAATGACCGGGGCAATCACCAGGTGGCACAGGGCGGCGCATTTATATTGGTGCATCACAGCATTGCACAGCATTTTTCTATTGACCCCGCGCTGCGGTTTGAGTATAACGAGCGCTCCGGTACCGAGTGGATTCCGCAGCTTAATCTGTCTTACAGGCAAAACAAATGGCAATGGAGAGCCAGTGCCGGCAAAACCATCCGGGATGCTGACTTTACCGAACGTTTTAATAATTACAATAAACCAGTTGTGGCCAGCGGGGGCCGTATGGGCGATCCTGATCTGCTGGCAGAGCGATCACTGAGCTATGAAGCCGGGGCAGATTATTACCCCGTAAAATGGCTGCGGATGTCAGGTACTTTTTTTCAGCGTTATCATAAACGGCTGATCGATTATGTGGCAACTCCTTATGCCGATATGCCACGCAAAGACAACCTTGTAGCCGGCGGTACCTATGCACTGGCGCGCAATATTGCGCGGGTAAACACAACAGGTGCTGAACTGGATGTACAGGTATCAAAACAGCTGACAGCCACTGATCAGCTGCAGGCGGCTGTTGGTTTAGTATGGCTCAACAGTAAAGGTGCAGATGCCACCCCATCATTTTATCTTTCATCACACGCCCGCTGGCTCACCAATCTCTACGCAGCCTGGCAGGGCCGGCATCTGCAGGTAAGCATCAATGCTGTATATAAAACACGCGCACGTCAGAACGCTTCGGCTATCAATGCCACATTATCCAAAGAATACTTTGTGATGAATGCCCGGGCAGGATGGGTATTGGCCAAAACAGGGCTCCAGCTGTTTGTGCAGGCAGATAATGTATTCGATCAGTCTTACAGCGATTTGCTGGGCGCCGTTATGCCGGGCAGGTGGCTGATGGGGGGCGTGAGTTTTCGGTTTCAGCGCTGAGAGAAAGGTATAAGGTAAAAGGATAAAGGTCGAAACGATGTGTCTGCCTGTATTTTTGAAGGGAAACGGATCATATCAGTGAATTTTTTCTAAGCCATGCTGTATTACGGGATTACAAATTCACAAAAAAAGTAACAAAAGCTAAGTGCATCTACTTATTTTTCAAGCATTTGGAAAAAAGTATTCTTTTTTATTAGAAGAATATTAAGTTTTTTTGCGTAAATTATTTGCTGAGAAACCTTATCGGCAAACAGTATAAGCCACATATCCAAATGGAAAAAATTACTATCCTGCTGGTTGATGACCACAAACTTATCCGCGATTCCTGGTCTTTCATTCTCAACAGTGACCCCCGTTTCTCTGTAATCGGGGAGACCTCTTCGGGCCAGGAAGCCATCGAAATTGCACGTGATAAACGTCCGAATATCGTACTAATGGACGTTAATATGTCGCCTGTCAATGGCTTTGATGCTACCAAGCAGATTCATCGTCTTTCACCCGAGTCAAGAATAATTGCGGTATCCATGCATACCATGCCGGCTTATGCCAAGCGGATGTTGCAGTTGGGAGCGATGGGTTATGTGACCAAAAACTCTTCGAAAGAGGAGATGATCTCCGCTATTGTGGAAGTACGTGCAGGTAAGAAATATATCTGCGAAGAAGTAAAAAATATTCTCGCGCAGCAGGAGCTCGATGAAGATTCGGAAGTAGCCGATCTCAACAACCTGTCGCGACGCGAAATTGATATTATCAAGCTGATCAAGGAGGGACTATCCTCCAAGGAAATAGCACGGCAACTCGATATTTCACTGAAAACAGTGGAAGTACACCGTTACAATGTGCTCAAAAAGCTGAAACTGAAGAATACAGCTGCGCTGGTCAACTTTATTAATGCCAAGGGGCTTTAACC
>JAGODE010000278.1 GCA_017998385.1 Chitinophagaceae bacterium
GCCCAGGACAATAACGGGCCCCTTACACTGCGGCAGGCTATTGAAACAGGATTGGGTAAAAACCTGGATGTAAAGCAAAGTGAGATAGCTATGGAAACAGGCAAGATCAACTGGAACCAGGCCCGTCTTAATATGTTGCCTAACATTGACGGAAACGCAAGTGCCGGTATCAACCAGGGACGTAGTATTGATCCTTTTTCCAACTCTTATATCAATCAGCAGGTAAACTATAGTAGCTACGGACTGGGAGCAGGGGTGGTGCTGTTCAATGGCTTTTCGATGCAAAATTCCGTCAAGAGAACTGCATATGCCTATGAGGCAGCTAAAATGGATCTGCAGCAGGTAAAAGATAATCTTACCATACAGATCATACTTGCTTACCTGCAGGTGCTGTCTAACGGCGATATGCTTACCCAGGCGCGTAATCAGGAAGTATTGTCGAAACGCCAGGTAGAACGACTCGAAGAAATGAATAAAGAAGGCTCTATTCCTCCTTCTCAGCTATCTGATCTGAAAGGTCAGTATGCAAACGATCAGCTTTCTATCATAAGCGCTGAGAACGCATTGGAATCGGCCAAGATCAGCCTCTGCCAGCTGATGAATATACCGTATGATCCGGCAATGAAACTCGAGCGGATTGATGCAGAATCATATGCTGTAAAGTATGAGGAAACGCCTGCATCCATTTATCAGACTGCGCTGAAGCAATTTGCACAGGTAAAAGCCACAGAACTCCGCCAAAGCAGCGCTTCCAGGGCTATCAGGGTGGCGCAGGGACAGCTTTTTCCTACCCTCAGCCTCAATGGAAACGTAAATACCAACTATTCAAGTGCCGCACGCAGCAGTACTTACCTGGGACAGTCGGATGTTACATCTACCGATTATGTACTGGTCAATGGCACGCCTTATCCTGTTGTATACAAGCAGTCCAACTTCAGTTCCGATAAGATTGCCTATGGCAAACAGCTCAACAATAATCTCTATTCATCTGTGAGTCTCAATCTGCGGGTTCCTATTTTTTCTTCCTGGCAGCAACGCAACCGTATTCGTCAGGCCCGCCTGGATCTTAAAAACGCCGAACAGGTAGCACAAACCACAAAAACGCAATTGCAGCAATCAATCGATCAGGCCTATCTCAATATGTCTACAGCCGCCAATCGGTTCCGTACGTTGCTGGATCAGGTAAATGCGTTTACCGAATCATTTGAAGCTGCCGAAGTGCGTTTCAATGCCGGCGTAGGTAACTCTATCGATTATCTTACCGCAAAGAATAACCTCGACCGGAGCAATATAAATCTGATAGCGGCTAAATATGATTATGTGCTTCGTACCAAGGTGCTCGATTATTACCAGGGTAAACAGCTCTGGTAGAGCGAGGGCGCAGATCACTCAGTCAAATCAGCCAATGACTCATCTGCGGAGTTTGCGGCGTTGAAAGGATATTATTTTTGGCACGTGAAATTTTCATGTGCCAGTTTTAGAACCGGGTTCATGTTGATCCCGGTTTTTTTATTAATTACTACAATCATGAGTGCTCAAAACCCTGTACCCGGTGCTGCGGGTATTTTTTATCTTCAATCTGTTATGGAAACAGCCAGTGGTTTCAAACTGGATGCTGACGGGAAATTTGAATTTTTCTTTTCCCAGGGCGCGCTGGATCGTTACGCATCAGGCCAATGGAAACAGGCGGGCGACCGTGTAGTCTTTAACAGTAAACCGCGTCCTCCCCAGGATTTTGCACTGCTGCAAAACAGGCAGGCTGATACTCCCGGCGTAGTGGTACAGATCACAGATGCCAATTCATTTTTACTCGACTATGTGCATGTTACGATTGAAGGCGGCGGACAGCAGCAACAACTGATGACCGACCGGCATGGAGCCGCGTATTTTAAGCCGCAACTGGTCGAAGCTATCTCGCTGCAATTCGAATTTTGTCCCGAAAAAATATCTGTTTTCAGATTTACAGAGGCCGCACGCGGGCGCAATTATTTCTCCTTCCGCTACGAACCCTGGCTTTTTGAGCTGTTTCTGGAAAATTTTGAGTTGAAACTCACGGAGACTGGCCTAAAAGGAAATCATCCGCTTTTGCGCGGTAATGAGTATCAGTATCGCCGGGCCAATCAGTAAAAAGCTTACCGGCTCAATCGCTTTTTTACTCCCTTCACTAAATAAAAAGCCCCATTCGCACACAACACTCTTGCTTCCGTTTATTACAGGCTTAATTTGCTCACCGGACTTAAACAGGTGTTGAGATGTATATGTTATGGGTTATGACGTTTCCGGAAGCAATAGGTATATTAATAGTGATGTTGCTCATCGTTGTGCTGTTGCTGACCCGCTGGAGAAAAAGACGTGTGTTGCAACTGGCCCGCCCCTCACTTATTTCATCCGAAATTGTTGCTAATGCCCGGTTACTGACACTTGAACAGACAGGCGTCTATATGAACCGGCAGCCCCTAATGCGTATTAAGATGCTGGTCATGTGCAAACATGCCGGCGATTTTGTGCTGGAGATAAGAGAGGTACTTTCTGCACGGGAAATAGTGCAACTGCAAAAGCAGGTATATGTAAGAGTTCGTTATAATCGTGCAAACCCTGAGAAGGCTGCATTGATAAAAGCAAAATAAAAGGGGCGACAAAAACAGCCCAACTCGAAAAAAATACTATTCGTTGACCAAAAACTACAATTCGCGAATCTAAGTATGGAAGGGAGAAAAAATCAGTGTTTCTTTACACCGTAATAATCAACAATCATTACCCATTAACCTAAACCTTAGCCTTACCTTAACCTTTTGACAGTAACAGGGTTTCGATTGGAGAGAATGTTCCGGACAACAATTAAAGCCCCTTCAAAGGGGCTTTAATAATTACGGGAGTTTTATTTAATGTAAAAAGAATAAACAGTTGTTTGTTGATACGTCTTGCCGGGTTGAAGTATTGTGGACGGAAATAATGGTTGATTGGGAGAGTCGGGAAAATGCTGTGTTTCCAGGCAAAGACCTGCATGTTTAACATATTTTCTGCCACCGGATGTATAGGCAAGGCTGCCATCGAGAAAATTGCCCGCGTAAAACTGAAGCCCCGGTTCAGTCGTCAGTACATCCATAGCGCGTCCGCTGGGGGCATGGTATAGAGTGGCAATTTTTTCCAGGTCATTCCCATTTCTGCTAAGAACCCAGTTATGATCATAACCACCGGCAACCTGTGCTATATCTCGGCCAATTTTTTTAGACTCCTGAAAATCCATGGGCCCATTGCTTACATTATCCAGTTTACCGGTTGGAATCAGTTGCGGATCTACTGCTGTAAACTGTGCGGCCTTTATTTGTAACTGGTGATCCAGTATGGTACTATCGGCTCCTGCGGAAAGATTAAAATAGGAATGCTGGGTAAGATTGACGGGCGTTGCTTTATCGGTAGTAGCCGAATACTGTATCACCAGCCTGTTGTCGGCACTTAAGGTGTATACTACTTTTACCTGCAGATTGCCGGGGTAGCCTTCTTCGCCATCCTTACTCAGGTAGGTAAGCTGGATGCTGCTGTCACCTAAAGGCATCGCCTGCCAGATTACTTTGTCAAAACCTTTTATACCGCCATGTAATGTATTTCCATTGTTATTGCCAGCAAGCGTGTAGGTTTTACCGTCAAGCTCAAAACGGGCTTTTGCGATGCGGTTTCCATATCGGCCGATCAGCGCACCAAAATAGGGATTATTGCTTTGAAGATAACCGGCGAGTGATTCGTAACCCAATACAACATTAGCAGGTTTGCCATCTTTGTCGGGCACCAGCAGAGAAGTGATAATACCGCCGTAATTGATGATACGTACCTGCATGCCGCTGGTATTGCCTATGGTGTATTCACGGATAGTAGAGTCGCCTGTATGGCCATACTCTTTTATAGCGATGGCCGGGCGTGTGGCCGGAGTGGCTTTGTTCTCATTGGCCGGCTGATTGCTGCAGGCGGTAGCCAGCAGGCTTAATGCGAAAGTGTATAGCAATAATTTCATAGCAAAGAATATAGATGGAAGAGTATTTATGAAATGGGGATTGTATTTTTTCCATTATCCGTAAGGCTGCGTTTGACATGCGGTACAATCTGCAGAAAGGCCTGCATACCTGTTTTGTAATGCCGCATATCGAGTTTATAATAAAAAGCGCCTTTGCGGGAATTTTGCCAGCTTTTCTCTGCTTGTTTCACCAGCATCTGTGAGGCCAGAAGTTTACGGGTGAAATTGCGTTTGTCAAATTGCATGTCATATACACTTTCATAGAGGCTTTGCAATTGCTGCAGCGTAAACTTTTGAGGCAACAACTCTAGCAATATGGGGTGTAGCGCTGCTTTATAACGGAGTTTAGCCTTGGCCGTTTCTACCATCGTGTCGTGATCGAATATGAGCTCGGGGAGTGCAGTAAGTGAAAACCATTCGGCATGATATTCGTCATTGAGTTGCTGCTGGTATTGTTCAATATCTATCAGCGAAAAATAGGCAATGGAAATCGTGCGTTCCATCGGATCACGTAACGGATGAGAGAAAGTGTGTAATTGTTCCAGGTAAACACCCTCCAGCCCGGTCAGGCTTCTCAGAATCCTGTTAGCCGCTGCATCTGCACTTTCTTCCGGTTGTATAAAACCACCCATGAGGCTCCATTTACCCTGCTCCGGGGCAAACCCTCGTTTTATAAGCAGTAGCTTGAGGGTCCGTCCGTCAAACCCGAAAACGATACAGTCTACGGCAGCAAGTAAACGCGTCTGTTTCTTGTATTTCGTGAGCATAGCAGGCGAATTTACTGGCTAAAATAGGGATATTCAGCTCAACAGCGAGATTATGCCCGCAACCCCGGGTTCACATGCAGGGATTGGTTATATTCGGGACATATTTAATTCTTCCATCATGTCGTCAAGACCATTTATCAGCTGCTTACTGGCCGGTGTCTTTTTATTACAGATAGCCAGTGCTCAAAACAACGAATCGTTGTACCTGCAGACCAGCGAAATGCACAATAGTATGGTGCAATACGAAGCTGACAGGGGTAGTATCCTTCGGTTTTACTCTACCAGCAGCAGTCAGTCTGGCTGGTGGAACGGACGTGAAGGTGGCGGATATAATTCTCCTGAGCGAAGGGCCAGGCTCTTGCGTCTCATTCGCCAGTATGAAGATCAGTTGCAGCAAATGGACTTTGCCAGGATGAATGTAAACGGGCAGGTCGATTATATTCTCTTCCTGCGCAATTTGCGCAATGAAGCCTACCAGTTGCAACAGGAAGAGGATATCTATAAACGGGTCGCCAGCCTGTTTTCTTTTGAGGATTCGATCTGGAAGCTGGTAGAACCCCGCCGCCGCGGGTATTCAGTAAACGGAGAACAGATAGCCCGCCGGCTTAATCTTATTCGTCAATCAATAGAAACAGCACGTACCCGCCTCAAATCAGCGCCATCCATGGATAAAAAGGATGCCCAGTATGCCGCTGAAGCCGTACGCAATCTGCAGGGGACACTCAAAAATTATTATCAGTTTTACAATAGCTATGACCCCCTGTTTAGCTGGTGGGTACCTAAAACCTATACCGAAGTAGATAGTCTGCTGGGACTATACGCCACCGCTGTCAATGCCAAAGGGGTTACAGCACCTGCGCAGCAGGATGATGGTAGCGGCATTGTCGGCAATCCGATAGGGCGCGAAGAATTGATCCGCCAGTTGCAACTCGAGTTTATTCCCTATACTCCGGAGGAACTCGTGGAAATAGCCAATAAGGAATTTGCCTGGTGCGATGCCGAACTCCTAAAAGCTTCGCGTGAAATGGGTTTTGGCGATAACTGGAAAGCCGCGCAGGAAAAAGTAAAAAATACGTACGTAGCGCCCGGCCAGCAGCCACAGGCCATGCTGGAT
>JAGODE010000279.1 GCA_017998385.1 Chitinophagaceae bacterium
GCATCGCGGTTATGTGCCGCCTTGATGGCAGGATTACATTTGATGCGGTTACCCAGCCTTTCGTAATCATTGGCTGTGAAATGAAGGTGATGGACGCAAACCTCGGCAGTGATTCTTTTTTCTTTCAACGGCAGCATATTACCAAAAAGCTGTAATTCCTTTTCGGTGCTGATATGAAGGATATGCAGACGTGTATTATATTTTTTTGCGAGCTGAATAGCGTAGAACGATGATTCAAAGCAGGCCTCCTCGTTGCGGATGATGGGGTGATCTGCCGCCGTGAGTTCGCGGCCTTCCTGTTTGAGACGGGCCAGATTTTCGCGGATGATGCGCTCATCTTCGCAATGAGTGGCGATGAGCAGCTCACTTTCACTAAACACTTTTTCGAGTGTAAGCGGATTATCTACCAGCAGGTTGCCCGTTGAGGAGCCCATAAAGATTTTTATACCACAAATAGACCGGCGATGTTCGTTGGCCCGGAGTGCTTCTTCGGCATTTTCGTTGGATGTACCGATATAAAATGAGTAGTTGGCCAGCGAGTTTTGCGCAGCAATAGCATACTTCTGTTCCAGCAGCTCAAGGGTAAAGGCTGGCGGCACGGTATTGGGCATTTCCATAAAGCTGGTGACACCACCTGCCACAGCCGCTTTGGCTTCTGTATAGATTGTTGCCTTGTGGGTAAGGCCGGGCTCGCGAAAATGAACCTGGTCATCGATTACACCGGGCAGCAGATATAACCCTTCGCCATTGATTTCGGTACAGGCTTTGCCAGCAACATCAAGGTTTTGCCCGATCTTATCAATACGTCCATTACTGATCAGCACATCTGCTGCCTGAATGGAACCTTCATTGACGATCTGGATGTTTTTTATCAGATATATTTGCATAATTTGTTGTCGATTATATAGCTAAATGCTCAACATGCAATTTATAAAAACCCGCGTAAGCAAGCCCGGATTTCTTTATGTTCAGATGATGCTGAGGGGGGGCGCGGCAGCTTTAGCCATACTATGCCTGCCTTTGCTGGCCGCCAGCCAGTCTGTATTCCTGCCCCAGGGTGATAAACAGCAGGTTCTGCTGGAGCGGCTGGAAATAAAAGCTCAAAACGATTCTGTACTTAATTTTTCCAAAACGCGCCCGTTTAGCCGGAATAAATATGTGGTTCCCGGCATTAAAAATTATATCAGCCGGTTTGGAGAAAGCTCCCTTTCGCGCGTAGATGCCTGGAATGTGAGAAGTGCCTGGATGAGCAATACTTCTTTCCTGACTGAGGCAGAGCGTACGGGTATACAAAGCAAAAAACCGGTCTGGAAGAGTTTTTATAAAACTCCCGCCAACTTATACGAAGTACATACAGGTGATTTCGACCTGGTAGTTAACCCCGTTTTTCAATACGTTGTATCTAAGGAAAAAGATAATGACCAACATCTTTTTCTCAATACCCGTGGCCTTACGCTGCATGGTATGATCGGTAAAAAGATTGGCTTTGCTGCTTACCTCACAGACAACCAGGAGCGTGATCCCTCCTGGGCACAACAGTTTATAGCAGCGCGCGATGCGGTACCAGGGAATGGTTTTTATAAAGATTTTAAGGATCCTGGTGGGGTAGACTATTTTGAGGGCAGGGGATATTTTTCGGTTAGTGCTACCCGGTTTATAGACATTACTTTCGGATACGATAAACAATTTATCGGCAATGGCTATCGTAGTTTATTCCTGAGCGATTTTGGTGCCAATGCCCTGTTTCTGAAATTGAATACACGTATCTGGCGGTTCAATTATCAGAACCTGTTTATGGAGTTGCAGAATGCACACAGAACCGGTGGAGATAAGCTTATCGGAAAAAAATATGCGGCCATTCATCACCTGGATATAAATGTGACCAAATGGCTGAATATCGGACTGTTTGAGGGCATCGTTTTTGGGCGTACCAACCGGTTCGATTTTGCCTATCTCAATCCAATCATATTCTACCGTTCTGCCGAGCAGCAAAACGGAAGTTTTGATAATGCGCTGGCGGGACTTGATTTTAAGGCCAACCTGGCTCATAAATTCCAGGTATATGGTCAGTTGCTGCTCGATGAGTTCAAGTTGAGTGAGATAAAGGCCGGCAATGGCTGGTGGGCCAATAAATATGGCTTCCAGCTCGGGGCCAAATACATTGATGCCTTCAATGTGCGTAACCTCGATCTGCAGTTGGAGCATAACCGCGTGCGTCCGTTTACCTATTCACACAACGATTCTGTAGCCAACTATACACACTACAACCAGCCGCTGGCGCATCCGCTGATGGCTAATTTTTCGGAATGGATAGGGGTGGCACGTTACCAGCCCGCGCCCCGCTGGATGCTGATCGGCAAACTAATCTATTACACACAGGGACGTGATAGCAGTGCCGCTAGTTTTGGCAGCAATATCTTTTACCCCAACCAGGCACCTTTCCGTACCAAAGACTATGGCTTCGATATTGGTTCGGGATGGAAAACGCAGGTGCTGTATGGCTCGCTGCAACTGTCGTATGAATTAAAAGAAAACCTGTTTATAGATTTAAATGCGGTGTACCGTCGCCAGCAGGGCAAAACCGCTCCATTATATTCTGCCAATACATCTGTAGTATCGCTGGGAGTGAGATGGAATATGTACAGGAGGGAGTTTGATTTTTAATGTGCTAATGTGACAAATGTGCTGATGTGCTAATGACTTCTTTTATGAATTTATCGGGTATTTATACATTAGCACATTGCTCTCTCATTCTTCAATGTGTATCGAAAACGAAATTGTTCGGGCTCGAATCTTATCAAATACACCGGAGTATTTGAGGCCGTCATCGCGGCGGTGCTAATGATTTTTTATGAGACTATTATACATTAGCACATTGCTCACATTAGCAAATTAGCACATTGTTCTCTCATCCTTTAATGTGTATCGAAAACGAAATTGTTCGGGCTCGAATCTTATCAAATACACCGGAGTATTTGAGGCCGTCATCGCGGCGGTGCTAATAATTTTTTATGAGACTATTATACATTAGCACATTGCTCACATTAGCAAATTAGCACATTGTTCTCTTATCCTTCAATGTGTATCGAAAACGAAATTGTTCGGGCTCGAATCTTATCAAATACACCGGAGTATTTGATGCCGTCATCGCGGCGGTGCTAATAATTTTTTATGAGACTATTATACATTAGCACATTGCTCACATTAGCAAATTAGCACATTGTTCTCTCATCCTTCAATGTGTATCGAAAACGAAATTGTTCTTGACTGAATCTTATCAAATACGCTGGAGTATTTGAGGCCGGCATCGCGGCTGTGGATGTTGGGGATGCCGTTGCTGATCTTGATTTCGGGGCTTAGGATAAAATTGGGAAAGAAAAAGTTGAAGCCAATACCCAGCTCAGGGCCATAGTCGAAGCTTTTGATCTTTACCAGCTCTTCGGCTTTTTTGGCGCGTGCATTACTCGCCAGGTCAATATCTCCGCGAATACCCGCCATCATGTATACACGAAAGTTGCCGATACGGTCTGATTGCAGTTTAACCTGCAGGGGAAATGATACGATAACGGATTCAACTGTCTTGTTAATGTCTGTTTCGCCTGCATCGGGATATTTCAGTTTATAGTAAATGCTGCGTTCCACAAAAGCCAGTTGCGGATTGAAGCGCAGCTGAAAACGGTCCGACAGGCGGGCTGTGGCGGAAAGCCCCAGTGCAAAGCCGCCTGAGTTATTGGGTTCTGCAATATAAACGCTGTCATTTTGCAGAAACTGTGAATGCATTTGCGGGTGAAAACGGGAAGAGTTTATTCCCAGGGTGATACCGAAATAGTAGGGTTTGGTATCGTGATCGTATAAATTGATCTCACGTTGCTGGGCACGGGATACGGATACAAGGGTCATCAATAGGGCTACTACAGATGTGATGCGTATCAGGACGGTTTTAGACCGGTGTAAATGCAACATATTCCTAAGCTTAGCGATTTGTAGCGGGTATCGGAAAAACCTACTTTGTTTAAAATATTCACCAGACGGTCGCGGTCAGGAAATGCATTGGCTGATTCGTTCAGATATTTATAGGCATCTTTATTCTGTTTGAACCAGCGAGCCAGTTGCGGAGCCATCAGACCCATGTACAGGTTATAAAGACTGCGTATAGGTTGCCGTGGTTTCGCAAATTCAAGGATCAGCAATTGTCCGCCCGGCTTCAGCACACGTAATATTTCAGAAAGTCCCTTTTCCAGGTTTTCGAAATTGCGTACACCAAAAGCCACCATCCCGGCATCAAACGTATTTTCCCCAAAGTTTATTGTTTCGGAATCTCCCAGCTGTAACTGGATTTTCCCTGCAAGGCCCTCTTTTTCAACTTTCTTTCTGCCAACTTCCAGCATTTGAGCAGATATGTCGATGCCGGTGACCTGGTCGGGGTTAAGCAATTTGCAGGCCATGATGGCCATATCGGCCGTGCCGGTGGCTATATCCAGTATATTTTTAGGATTTCTTTTGGCCAGCAGGCGGATGCCCTTACGGCGCCAGCCCACATCGGTACGGGCGCTCAGGAAACGGTTCATGAAGTCGTAGCGGCCGGCAATATTATCAAACATTTCGGCCACCTGCTCTTTTTTGCCTTTATCGGACCCTTTGAAAGGGGTGATATGATCGTGAGGTAGGGGTGTAGACATGGGCTGCAAAGGTAAGGACTGATAAATGTTTATCAGTCCTTACCTCAACAGTCTGTATGTAGATTTGTTTGGAATGCCGGTATTATTCCTGGGTCACTTTTTTCATATAAAAGCCCTGCGGGTCGACCCGTACGCCTGAGGTACTGGTAACAGTAATGCCTTTGGCATCAACCATTTGGCGTTTGCTTCCTTCACTCGTTACCAGTTCCAGTGGAATGCTCATATTAAGATTACGTACCTGCACCAGGTAAGTGGTATCGGTAAGCTGTTTTACTCCCACATCCAGTTTATCGGTCGTATAAAGGAAAAGATGAAATAATGGCTCGAGGCTTTTGCCATAAGCACCGGAGAAAAGTTGCTCCACGTCTTTGGTCACTACTGTGTTGTCGTAGGTATAAGCCGGATCGGTAGCCAGTTTTTTGAGAGTGGGGAAGAAGAGGTCATCGCCGATTACATAGCGAAGCGTATGCATAAAATAGGCGCCTTTGCCATAGATATCGCCGTAGTAGGCCTGGTCTGAATCAACTTCATCGCCCTGCACAATAGGAAGTTTGTTGCCGGCACGGCGGGCAGTCTGACGCATCCGCTGGTTATAGGCCTCTTCTCCTTCCATATCACGTACAATGAGGGCATCGCCATAGGTACAGATACCTTCCTGTATCCACATATGTCCCCAGTCGCGGTTGGTCACTTTATTAGCCCACCATTCGTGTCCGAATTCGTGGTGCATGAGCCAGTCGAAGTCCTTTCCTCCCAGTTTGGAGTAGTTGAATTTATTACCATAGGCATTCATGGTCTGATGCTCCATACCCAGGTGAGGCGTTTCGGCCAGTCCTATTTTTTCTTTTGCCCAGGGATATTCGCCAAAGTATTTTTCCAGTACACGGCAGGAGCGTTCCAGCAGTTCGAGGTGATAAGGTGCTTTATCGGCATGCTCTTCGAGCACATAAAAATGCATGGGAATTTTATTGCCATCGATGCTGGTATATTCGCGCGTTACCAGTTTGTATTTGCCCACGTTAAACAGGATACAATAGTTGCTGATTGTATAATTTGTTTTCCAGTGGAAAGTGGATTGGTTCTTTGAATTCTTTACACTCTTTAGTAACCCAGGCCCGGCAACGGTCAGCCCTTTAGGTACCGTGATGATGAGGTCTGCTCCTTCGTTGGGCTCATCGCTGGGGTGGTCTTTGCAGGGGAAATAAATC
>JAGODE010000280.1 GCA_017998385.1 Chitinophagaceae bacterium
GTGAAAGGCCGTAAAGGTTATTCAGGGTATTAAAAAGAAAATGCGGACTCAACTGCGATTGCAGCAATTGCAGTTCGCCTTTATGTTGCTCGGCAGAAATGCGGGCCTCACGCAGTTGCCCCTGCGTAGTAGCCCTCACCAGTTTCACCACAATACCCAATAAAAGGCTGCTGAGCAGAAACGGTAAAAGGTAAAGCAGGAAGTTGATGGCATTGCGCCCGTGCAGGGGAAAATCGGTATGAAAGAAAAGCCAGGAAACACAGCCTGTGAGCAGTAGCGAAAGGGCGATGATCAGTCGCATCGACGGTTTATACCCTTTGTCCAGCCAATATTGTGTAAAATACCGGCCGCAAAATATTCCCGCAAAAAAACAGATGGTCAACCCTGTGGCCACTGTTTCTTCATCACTTATGTTGATCGTGCCAAGGTATGCCTCCGTAGCCTGCCACACGGGAATGGCAAAGGCGGCGGCGAGCAGGAGGTAATACTTATTGCCAAAAAAATTACGGAAAGAGTTGTTCATGTGCTACATTTTTTGAACCCACAGACAAATATCGGCCGGTCAGCCGGCCCGATTAAATATCACTGACGGATGCTTGTCTGTGGCTGACAGAATTTTCTTTACAGATGACCAATTCACCTGTCCGTTTCCTGCGGCAGTCTGTCAGCTCACGCTCAAGATACGACACAATTAGTTGAGCGCCTGTAGCTATCGGCCAATATTTGTGGCTGAAACAAATTGACAATGAAAAAGATTCTTCTCAGCCTTTTCCTTATAGGTATGATAAATGAAGTAATAGCCCAGCATTCTGTTGAAGGCAAACTGGTAGATCAGCATCAACGTCCTGCTGCCGGCATTGCGGTAACGCTTGTATCGGCAAAAGACAGTGCACAACAGCAGGGAGTCACTGACTCACTTGGCTATTTCCGCTTTTCGCGGCTGCATCCGGGACAGTTTAGGATATCCATCCGGTCACTGATCTGGAAGCCTTACGAAAGTGTTTTTTTTACTATTGATAATACGCTTAAAGAGTATAAAGTTCCTGTTATTGCGCTGGAGCCTGCCGCGGCAAAGGAACTGTCGGGTGTAGTAATCCAGGCCCGCAAATCTTTGCTCGAATTCAGCCCCGACAAAACCACTGTGAATATAGATGCCATGCCGGGCAGTGCAGCCAGCAATGTGCTGGACATATTGAGTCGTACCCCCGGTGTGCAGGTCGATAACCAGGGACAAATAAATCTCAATGGTCAGAACGGCGTACAACTGTTGATTGATGGAAAACCAACGTACCTCTCTGCCCAGGATCTGGCGACTTACCTGCGTTCGATGCCCGCTGCTTCGCTGGAGAAGATTGAATTGATCGAAAACCCATCGGCCCGTTATGATGCCGCAGGAAATGCCATCATCAATCTGCGTCTGAAAAAGAGTAAGGTGGCCGGATTTAACGGCGGCTTCTCTGCCGGCTATTCGCAGGGGCGTTATGACCGGCATTATTACTCGCTGAATCTAAATTACCAGTATGACCGTTTGCGCAGCTATATGAACATAGGGGTGGGGTGGGATAAAAATTTTTCAACAGATAATTTTATCCGCCGTTTTTTTACACCAGCCAATGAGCTGTTGTCGGTAGTAAAGCTTAACAACTGGCAACAGAATACCGGTAAAGGACTAAACCTGAATACAGGATTGGATTATCAGCTAACGGATCGTACGCAACTGGGACTGACAGCGAGTTTCAATACGGGCAAAAGAAACGGGTTGTTTACGTACGAAAGCCAAACACAGAATGCGCAAGAGCAACAGACAGAACTCGGATATGGCGATACCCGCAATAAGGATACACGCAGCAATACCGGCCTGGGCGTTAATTTCCTCCACAACTTCGCACGTAAAGGCCGCGAGCTGACCGCCGATATCAATTACCTCCGCTATGAGATGGATGGTCGTCAGCAGCAGTCACGTTACCTGCAGTTAATAAACGATGAGCCGGAAAAGGACCCCGGCTGGTTGTACCAGACACCTGCAGGCATCCGTATTTATTCGGCGAAAGCTGATTTCGTTGAACCTCTTTCGGCGAAAGGCCGGGTAGAAGCAGGCTGGAAGTCCAGTTTTGTCCGCAATGAAAATAACACCAACGTATTGATTGGTGATAATAATCCGGTATATCAGCCTGGTTTGTCGAATCATTTTATTTATGAAGAATTTATTCATGCAGCTTATATAAATGCGCAGCAGCAATGGAAAAGAATAGGGGTAATGGCAGGTTTGCGTATGGAATATACACATAGCAAAGGCCGGCAGGCGGGACAGTCTCAGGGCACCGCCACGGATTTTAGCCGCGGCTATGCCAACTGGTTTCCCAATTTTTCCATCAGCTACAAACTGGATACTACACGTGTGCGGGTCTTAACCCTGTTGTATTTGCGACGAGTCAACCGGCCCAATTATCAGCAGCTGAATCCTTTTCTTTTTTACCGTGACAATTATTCTTATACGGGTGGCAATCCCTTGCTTAATCCGCAATTCCAAAACCGGATAGAGTTAAAATATCAGCACGGCGAACAGCTATGGGCAGGCCTTAGTTATAACCCCTTTACCGGTGTAATAGTGCCGGTAACACAAGTGCTGCAGGATACACTGATTACGCGCCCCGGCAATTTTCGTTTCGGAAAAATGCTGTTGCTCAATATCGGGTACAATAACCGGGTGACCCGCTGGTGGTCGCTCAATACCACCATTCGCCTGTCACGTATCGGCCTCCGTGGTACGATTGATGGTCAGCGGCTGCAACCAAATACCAACGTATTACGCTGGGAGTTTAATAACTACTTTACGCTTTCAAACGCTGTTACCGCAGAACTGGGCAGCTATTTAGCCAGTGCAGATATGAATGGACAAAATGCTACATCAGCAATGTTTCGCATGTACGCCGGTGTGCAAAAGAAGATAGGCGAAAAGCTGAGTGTGCGGTTGTCTGCAGAAGATATTTTCGGGTCATGGGTTTATCACAACAGATCAATCGGTTTGAAGCAGGCCGATTATATTCAAACCAGCCAGTCAGATACGCAACGGGTTGGTCTGTCGCTGTCCTGGCGTTTTGGGAAGAAACCGCAGCAGCAAAAAAGAGAACGTGAAGCAGCTGCAGAGGAAGAAAAAGGCCGGACGAATTGAGGGAAAGTATAAAAGGTTTGAGGTGTTTAAAGTGTTTAAAGGGGAATCCGGGTCAAGCTATCTCTAAGTTTTTAAGGTAGAAGGACTCTATATCTTTCACCTTTTACCCTCCGTCTTTTGCCTTATACCTCATCGTCCGTATCATGCCATTCAAATTTACCTGAATCGGTCAGCAGCATTACCTGGCCGGCATGATGACCGGGTATGGCAGATACATACTGTTTGCCGGCTCGTATTTTGAAGACTTTAATAAAATGTGGCAGTCTATCTACGATATGATACAGCAGCGCCTGTTTTTTCTCCAGCAGCATGAATCTGTTTGCTCCTACAAACGTAATAGCTATAGGAATACTATCGGCATTAAATGGCGAAACTTCCCGTTGTTGCATTACCTGGTCCGGTGTCAGCAGAAAACACCCCCGGTTTGTGCTTGCCACCACATAATCTCCCGGAAATAAACCGCTATGGCCTATGCAACGAATGACCGATTCCAGTGGCAGCTCATAAGCAATGGTATCCCTTTTTTGCAGATAAAAAACGGAGGAGTTTTGCTGACCAAACCAGTAGCCCTCACGTCCCTCATAAAAAACACTGTTGAAAATGGCCGCATTCATCTCTTTTTGCCCGGATTCAAAAACAACTGTGGTCACTACAGTGCCTGTGCGATCGTATTCTCTTATGATAAATTCTCCATTTTCCAAATTCATCGCAAGCAGATTCCCGGAAGAGCCCATACAGATAGCTTTCTGATGATAGATCCAATCCGGGGTAAAGACCTCTAAACTTGATGGGAAGTATTTGTTTTTCAACAACTTTTTTTCTGTTAATGATTCACTCCAGTTGGGCAGCAGGACCATCCATTTGCTGTTGAAGCTATAAAGCAGAATGGGATTATTTACGAAACGTTCGTCTTTCAGTGGCCAGTGATAGTATTCAGTATGGCCATTGAAGTCAAAACGGGCCAGCACCAGTTCCTGCGTCCGGCGCCCAACAGCCAGCAGTTGGGTATGGCAATGCCATAACCCCAGCCATTCTATTTCGCTGCTCAGCTCAAAACTGTGACTGGTTTTTGCTTTTTCTGGTTCAACATTTTGTCTTTGAGTAAACAGGTAGCGACTGCAGTCGCTGGCTACCAGTTTGTCTTCAGGAAAAAAGGCACCGAGTTGCAGCAGCGCTTTTTTAGCGCCCGAATTATGCATAGCTGCGGTCATCTCATAGGCCATATTTCGGATCACTGTTTTTCCGTGTTCATCGCTGGTGTTTCGTAAATGGCCACTACAGATTTCCAGCAGCATACCGTATTGTGCAGGAGTGGAGTGATGCTGATATATATGCCGGAGGGTGTCGTGTGCAGATTCATTTTCTGTGCCGGTACGAACGAGGATAAATTTTTCGAGGCAGGCTTGCGGCAATAGCTGTTGTTCCCAGCCTTTGAGCCAGAATTGCTGCGCTCTTTCCACATCATTTATTTTATCGAGCGTAAGTGTACCGGCGCTGAGCAGATCGTGGGCTGCCAGTTGCTTTTCCAATTCTTTTTCATAGTAAACAGTTGCTGCTTTCGGATTATTGATCTTCTGGTACAGGTCGCCCACTTTTTCGTATTGATTCAGGTCGCGATAGATATCAATGGCTTCCTGGTACAACTGTCCCTCTTCGAGGCAGCGGGCAGCGGCTGCTGGATTTTTCAAATGATCTTTATACAGGATAGCGGCATCGCGGTAGTGTCTGCCGTTTTCCAGAACTCGGGCAGCTTCGTTATAGTCGCCCAGCAGGTTGGCATAAATATATGCGGCTTTGCGGTGGTCATTGTTTTCGATAGCCTTTTTTGCCTGTGCGATGTACGAACTGCGCAGCCGGTCGGCATGGCTATCTGCATTCCAGTAATCGGCGGCAAAGCCTCCGCCGAGTGAGCCGATGTTAAATAATGGTCTGTTTTTTTGCAGACGACCACCGGCTTTGGCTTTACCACGATTCAGATAGGGGCTGTTGAGTGGTAATGCATATTTGATCGCTTCATCAGGATTTTTCTCAAACATTTTCAACAGCCGGTTCAGCTCTTCAGTTCGTTGCGACTCCAGGTTGTTGATCCCCTTATTAGTCCAGTTGAGCAGGCTGGTAAGCCAGTCGTCTGACTGATTGGAGTAGTTGCCCGCAGCAGACGGTTTTTTCCCTTCCAGCTGGGCAAACGGATAAAGCAGGAGCATGATCAATCCGGCAAATAATTTCAATATAAGCTGAAGCAATCGCAGCAACCAGTATGCAACCCGGCGCATCCATGCCGGCCATTGCCTTTTTGGTTTAGGCAAATCATCAAATGAGTGAATACCGCTCAATGTTTTTAACTGATCCAGCAACTGTGGCACTGCTGTAGCTTTTAAACGGATAGCTGTAAAAGCGGGCACAGCTGTTTGTCCTTCCTGCGCCAGATCCCACGAGGTCATATCCATGGCAGGTTCCTGCAACAGGTTTATCCAGTCTACCTGGTCAGCGGTGTCAAATCCTGTAAACCCCAGTTGCGGATGCATGACCTGTACCGGCCAGCGTTGCAGTGAAGACCAGTCACTGTCTGTAATCCTTGGCCAGAGTTCGGTATGTTGTGGAATAAATAATCCCGGATAAGGTTCTGTATAAGCGATACCGCCCGGTAATGTGTCGCCATCATTAAATTCCGCAGGCAGTATGGCCAGCAATGCAGCCG
>JAGODE010000038.1 GCA_017998385.1 Chitinophagaceae bacterium
CAAGCATGATGGAAAACACATTCATTACCGCCACAAAAAGCGAAGAGGGCGAAGTGATCTCTGCCAGTGCAGTAAGATGGTCAAGGTTGTTTTGCTGCACATAGTTCATGGCCTTCTGCAGGGCCTGGGGCGCAAACTTTACATCGGCATCGGTAAACAACAGCCATTCTTCGGTGCTGGCGCAATAGCCTTTGTATAAAGCATGATTTTTCCCCAGCCATCCGCCCGGCAGCTCATCGATCGTGATTACGGTTATCCGCGGATCGCTTGCCGCCATGCGTTGCAGGATGGCAGCGGTGCCATCGGTTGACCGGTCGTTGACCACGATAATCCGGAAATTGGGGTACTGCAGCCCGCACACACTTTGCAGCGCCTGCTCCACCTCTGCTTCCTCATCCTTTACGGCAATAACGATGGCAACGGCGGGCGCTTGCGCCAGGTGCGGCGAAAAATCTTTCATGAAGCGGATCTTCCGCGTATGGACGATGAGCAGAATCGCTACCCCCACCCAGGCAACCAGCATAACAATGGCATATATCAGTAGTATCATGCGACAAATCTATAATGGGTGGCCGGAGCCTGATTTGATCTTAGGTCAAATAATAAAAACATACCCTTACTTCTTTGCCCGTATCCGGCTCAGCGTCTCCTGGCTTATGCCGAGGTAAGAGGCAATATACTTTAGAGACACCCGCTTCAGCGCTTCGGGATAATGCTCCAGCAGCAGCGCATATCGCTCTGGCGCTGTCCTGAAACGCTGATCAATAAATCCTGTTTGCAGGGTCACGAGGCTGTGCGAAAGTATGCGGCCATTGAGCAGGCTCATGTCGTGATGTTTTCTGCAGAGATCGTCCAGCTGCTGGCGGGTAAGCATCAGCACATCTGTCTCCTCAAGGGTTTCGATACACTGCGGACTCGGCACGGCACCAAAAAAAGCGGAAAGTGAGCAGGCAAACATATTTTCAAACATAAACCAGTCTGTATACTCCTTATCCCCGTGTATATAATAGGCCCGCAACGCACCGTTGAGAATGAAAAACATTCGGTCAGCAACCTGTCCGTCCCTGACCAGGATCGTATGCGCTGGGTAATGCGCTGCTGCAAGACAGGAGTCGATATCGGCCATCGTTTCTTTACTTAATGGCGCAATGGATTGGAGTGCTGCAAATAGCCTGTCTTTCATTTTAGCAAGATACGGAAAGTACCTTTTGCTGAATATGGCAGGATAAAAAGATAGCTGCGCAAAACAACGTGGCTTAGCATATTGCCCGACACTGGTTTTATTTCCCTGAGGAGGCGTTGAAATGACTACTTATGAACAGGAAATAGTATTAAAAACCGTTGAAAGAATTTCACTGCAGGAGAACCGTATTTTCTTCAAAGCCATTAACCCATTACCTTCTTACAATAACAACGATAAATAGATGACTCGTTTCCACGCCGATACATCACAACCAACATCCGTGAGTTTCTTTCCTGAAGATTGCGCTGTCTTTTTTCTCATGGTCCGAAGATGCACCTGATCACGCAGGCTATACACGGTTAGTCATTAAGCCAGCACAACAATACCCTCCACACGGTATTGTTATTTTGCAGGCAGCAAAGATATTTGTTGCAAACTCCCCATATGAAACCAACGCTCCGGTCACAATCCGTAATCACGCTTTTTTGCCTGTTGCTGTTATCCTTTTTACAAGGCTGTCAGAAAAAAGAACCGGAAGCTACAGCAAACCCCGACAACAATGCAACCTTAACTGAATGGCTGACAGACTGGGAGCTTTCGCCGGTATCCTTAACGCCGGCCCTCACGGCTTACCACGATATTGTCTTCAACGACGGCAATGCCGCAGTTCTCGATAATCGCAACACGGTGTCTTTTTCTTATGACAATGGCAACACCTGGAGCGAAAAGATAAATCTGGGCAGCAACAGGATCAACTGTATCGCCCTGCACCCCAATGGAGAGAAATTGTTTATTGGGGGTACCAGCCTGGGGCCGTATAACTTTGGCGCCCGTTTCTGGGTATACAACACTCCCCGCAATGCAGAACCAGGCCTGCAATACCAGCATGAAGCCAAAATAGTACATAGCGAAGCCCCTATTCTTAGTGACTTTTTACGGGCCAGTTGGAATGGAGACGGGTCTGTTTATGCCAGTTTTGGGAGAACAGGCTACAAGGAGGGCTTCTTTGGCAATATAGTACCTGATGGAAGAGATAATTTCCTTCGCCGAACACCTTCCTTCTCGCGGTTGAATGGCATGCCTCCTACACAATTTCCCACGTATTGCCGGGGCTTTGTTATCAACGATGCCTATAAACTGCTGATCCTTTCTGCTTACGAATACATTCCCTCTGCTAACAGCAACTTAATGGCTCCTTACATTTCCATGAACGGGAATAAGGGAGCGGGTGATAGCTGGCTGTCGCTGGCCAACGACTGGAAGCCCGGGCTGGCGCAACATATGGCGGTCAACAAAAAGGGCAATTATATGGTGACCATTGGTGACGCAGATCGGTTTTTTATCAACAGCGAATTGTTCAAAGAACGGTACATAGAAGTAGTTCCGAAAGGCGTTCAGGGCAAGCTGCTGTGCACTGCCATAGACAATAATAATATTATTTGGATAGGTACAGAAAAAGGGCTGTATAAATCTAATAAGCCTCTCCCCAAACTCTTCGATCCCTTTGGCGGGTAAACTGAAAATGAACAAAATGCTCAGACTTAAACCTTGCTGTACACTATCGCTGCTTTTGCTGCTGTCTGCCATTACCACAACGGGCCAGGAATTGTATATCTCCAATGAAAGTTTTATGAGCAGCAAAACAGGAATCTATAAGGGCGATAAAGCAGTGGTAAAACCTGGTCGTTACGCATACATTTTTGAAACGCCCAATGGCTTTGTGGCCATTAAAGCCAATAAGGAACTGGACCTGTTAAGCCTGGAAACGGCGAAACCAAAAAAAGAAATCAACTATGCCGTACGCGACAACTTCTTTTCAGCCCTGAAACCGGTGGCAGCTTACGGCAGGCGCAATTACGAGCATCACTTCTACATTGTAGAAGACCGCTCTACCAGAAAGCTGGCTTTATTTGATAAACAGTTTAATGCGCTGAGCAAATTTGAATTTGACCAGATATTGTTCAACCGGCAACGCCAGGCAAAATACGGACCGGAACAATTGATCGTGGTAAAAGATGACCGGTATGGGGTCATGGACGAGTATGGAAAGATCATGATCGAACCAACGTATCTTCAACTCAGCAAAGTAGCCATTACAGGCCTGCAAACTCCTCCTGTTGCGTTTGCCGTTTACGAAAAAGACAAACTGAATGTCAGCAACTACGTATATAAAAATGGCACTACGGCACATGGCATGATAGCCCTGTTCGGCTTTAATGGCGAAACACAAACGACTCCTTACCGCTACCAGGAAGCCATAGAATACCTGCTGAGCCGGTTAGACTCGCTGGAGGCAACAGATAAACTCGCCCTGGGGCTCCTGTACGAAAAACAGAAACAACCGGGCGCTTCTGATGAGGCTTTTTATTGGTACAAAACAGCCTTTACCACGGAAAAAAGTATCCATACCGCAGAAGCACTATCCAACTTCATAGAGAAAAATCCGGCCTACCTTAGTTCGCTGGAGAAAGACAATAGCATCCTGGATATATGGGAATACCTGGCCCGCTTTAATAATAAATATAGTTTCCAGTTGGGAAGAAGCTTTGCCTATGGAACCCACAGTAGCAGGAATTTGGAGAAAGCAATCGCCTTTCTGGAGCAGGCCACTGTAACATCTGACAATGTGTTAAAAGACCCTATCGTATTTGACTCATACGAGGAACTGGTGAAACTGTACCACGAAAAGCAGGATACAAAAAAGAAAGATTATTACCAGAAATTGCTGGCAGGCAGCGGAAGGATGACAGATGTACTCACCGGAAAACCACTGGCCAAAAGTTTAAAGATCGGGCAGGTAGTTATGTATCAAAACCAGAAAGCAGTGGTAGCTTCGCGTAGCTTTGATGCAGTCTTGCTGACAGATGGAAGACAGATTCCGGAAAGAAGCACAGATTTTGTCGTACTCAACGAGAGTAATCAATCTTACCTTAAAAAATGCCTGGCTTGCAACGGGAGAGGAAAGATCACAAAAACATACAAAAATGTTTACTCCTATACTCCCTCCTTTTCCAAATCCGAATATATAGCCGGGTCTTCTATCACCGGCCCCAAAATCAAAACCACTACTACTTCCCCTGATCATTACCGCGATATTCATATAGAAGGACACTGTTACCGTTGCAATGGGACCGGTAAAATATTACCGGCAACGGAATTGGAAAGGAGGTGACCGGTCTGAATCCTAGAAAAAAATATCCCGTCCTGGCTGATGAGTATGCCAGTTTCTTTTAATCATTAAAAACGCTTTTCAGTCTGTGCGAAAACCAGGGAAGTGAAAAGCAAATAATCAACCCTTTATAAAGCACATTTCCCTTATCGGGCCCACCTGACCCGATTTTTTGAATTCCGCTGCAGAAATGCCTGTTTTGTCTCCGGACATTGAGACAGGAGTAACACCCTCCTACCTGTCGAGCCATTTCTTAAATGCCGGTGCCTTCTCCCGGCTTATATCTATCTCCAGCTTCTGGTTGGGCTCTTTAAGCTTTACGATAAGTTTTGAATTCTCAACAGCCTTTACCGTAAGCACAGCATCGATATGAATTATATATTTCCGGTTGGCACGGTAAAACTTATTGGGATCAAGGAGGCTTTCCACCTCCTCGAGGGTAGCAAAATCGAGCAGGTATCTTTCACCACTAAACAGGTACAGATAGTTGAGCGTTTCGCGGGCAAAGCAGGCAATGTCGGTTACGGCAATGGGCATCCACTGATTCCGTACATTGGCCATAAAGCGTTCTTTATACTGGCTGGCGGGGCTGCCGCTGATATTCAGCGCCTTCATGAGCGCAGAGAAATCGGGATTGACCTGCTTTTTCTGCTGTATGATATTCCTGCATTTATCAATGGCATGCTGCAGTTCGTTGGCGTCAACCGGTTTTAATAAATAATCCACACCATTTACTTTAAAAGCACGGATTGCATACTCATCATAAGCAGTGGTAAAAATAATCGGACAACTGAGCTGAAACTGTTCAAATAATTCGAAGCTCACGCCATCACTCAACTGGATGTCCATAAAAAGCAGGTCGGGCTCGGCATTATTCAAAAACCATTTGCGTGCTACTTTCAGACTGGGAATGACAGCCTCTATTTCCACAGAGGGATCAATACTCTTTATTTTATTCTGCAGCACCTGTGCATTAAAGTACTCGTCTTCTATTATGACTGCCTTCATACAATTCTTTTTATGCTTCAATTAAAGGAATGCGAACAGCAAAGGATGTTTTTGTCTCACTGATCTCAACTGGTTTTTTACTCAGGTATTTATACAACGAACGCAGACTGGTCAGCCCCTGCTTGTTCGAGGTTTCCAGCATCTTCTTTCGCTGCAGGTTATTCTTTACCTCGAGGTAACCATCGGCCGTGGTCATTTCCACAATCAGCGGCGAATCGGTATCTACTACATTGTGTTTAATGGCGTTTTCCAGCAGGTTCTGCAGGGTTACGGGTACTATCTTCAGCTGCTTATCCGCATCGGCCACTCGGATATGCACCTGCAGCCCATCGCCAAACCGCGTTTTTTGCAGGCTGATATAGGTCTGTACAAAATCAATTTCTTCTTTGAGCGATACCAGTTCGCTATCACGGCTCTTTAAGATATACCGGTATATCTTCGACATCTGCCCAAGGAAATTCCCTGCCATTTTCTGATCAGCTTCAATAAGACCGGATAAGGAACTAAGCGAGTTGAAGAGGAAGTGAGGATTCAACTGCTGCTTCAGACTTTCGTACATCACCAGCGCCTTTTCTTTTTCGAGCAGTTGCGCCTTGCTTTGCAGCTGCATCAGTTTTTCTTTCTGACCAATTCGATAGCGATAAATAAAATAAGCCACACTCACGAACAATAGTCCAATCAGCACACGAAACCATAGTGTATTATAAAAGATACTGTCGATCCGGATGCGCAACTGCAGCTCAGGACCTGTCCACTGCTCCCTGCCCACGGCTGCCTTTACTTTAAACACATAATCACCTCCCGGTATGCGGGTGTAGTCAGCAAAACGGTTTTGGGTGTATTTCCATTCCTTGTCAACGCCCTCCAGTTTGTAGGCGTACCAGTTGCCGGCTGCATTCTCGAAATTTATAGCGCCGAAGCCGATGCTGAAAAAGCCTTCATTATGCCGCAGATGAATGGTATTGCCTAAAACAAGCTGTGGCTTTCTGCCGGAAATATTCAATGTTGTAAAGTAAGGCTGCAGAAAATCATTTTCCTTTTTATATGCGGCAGGAGCAAAACGGATAAACCCGTTTTGTGTGGGAAACAACATGTCGCCATTGCTTAAAACAGAGGACACATGCTCGGGAAACTCGATGGATGGCAGACCGTCTTTCAGCCCAAAAGAGGTAAAATATTTACGGGTATTGTCGAGCATCATCAGCCCGCTGCCGGTGCCCATCCACAGCCGGTTGGCAGCATCCACTGCCAGGGCACTTACATTGTTGTTGATAAGGCCATTGTTGGTGTTGTAGTTCTGAATACGCAGCGTCACCGGCTCAATAGCACTCAAGCCGGTAAACGTACTTATCCATATCACCCCGTTTTTATCTTCTTTTATATCGACTACAATATTTCCGGCAATAGCGTTTGCGACATCGTTGCCCGCCTTCCACCGGTAGTGTTTGCCGCTGGCGGGATCATACATAGCCACGCCTTCTCCATTAAAGCCCAGCCAGTAGCGCCCTTTGCTGTCGTGAAGCAGCTTACGCCCGCCAAGGCCGGCATATTCACTCAACCCGGCAAACTGCCGGATGCTGTGAAAGGTTTTCTTCCGGGAATCATAAAAGTAAAAGCCATCAAGATCACGGCTGCCAAACCAGTAATGGCCGGCACTGTCTTTATCGGCAGAAAAATAAAATACAGCCGGGATAGAATCCCTCTCAGTAAAGAAAATCATTTTATTTTCCTGTTGTCTGAACAGGTTGATGCCTTTGCCGGTGGCAATCCAGATATTATTATCATCATCGCAAAGCAATCCCCGTACAGAGTTGTAGTGCAGCACGGGTGCCTTATTTTCGCGGTTGTTCCATTCGCGGTACTCCTGGGTAGTGGGATTATATTTTACCACCCCATCGATGGTGCCAAACCACAGCATCCCTTTTTTATCTTCCACTGCCAGGCGCGCCACCCGGCGGTTTCGGATATCTGGCTCTTTATCAAACACAGGAATTATCCGGAAGAGGTTTTTATCGGGGTTAAAATAATTTACGCCGTTGTTGCCTCCCACCCAGACCGTACCATCGCTGCTATGGTACAGGGCGGTGTGCAGGTTGGTCGATGGAGTCCATACCTGCAGGGGATTATGCAGAAAGGCATCAAACCGGTTGCCGGCCTCATTGTAGTAAAGCAGGCCATTGAGTTGAGTGGTTACCCATACACGTCCCCGGCTGTCTGCCATTAAAGAAGTGAAATTGGCAATGGTATGAGGGCCCGATTCGAAGTAACGTCCATAGTAGTCGGTGGTATGCCGCTGCAGGTTATATTTCAATAAAGCGGTAGCCCCCTTCGTTGCCAGCCAGCAGTTGTCTTTATCATCTACCGCCACTGCAATCACTACCTCATCAGCGATAGCAGGAATTTCTATCTTTCGCGCAGTCTGCGTGGCAGGGTCAAACTGCAGCAAGCCATTCGCTGTTGCCAGGTAGAGTTGTTTATTACGCCATGCCACATCATACACTCTTGCATGCAGCAGTTTTTCTTTTCCCTGTGTATAATAGCGCGCCTGCCGGCTGTCTGTATCAAATGCTATCAGACCTTTGCTGGTACCCAGGTAAAGTGTGCGTTTATCCGCAGCAATAATTTGTCCAATCCATACACCCTCCAGGGCTTTTACAGGCAGGAAGCGGTCAGTAGCCGCCTCATACCGCAAGAGGCCATTTTCGGTTCCTATCCAAAAATTACCGGCGCTGTCCGAAGTCATACTGCGGATAAGTGCCGTGGGAAGCGAGTTGCTGTCACCGGCAATGTAACTATAGGTTCTCACCGAATAGCCATCATACCGGTTGAGGCCGGAGCGGGTCGCAAACCACATAAAACCCTTTGCGTCCTGCGAAATGACCAGGATGTTTCCATCATTCAGCCCATCGGCGACGCCCAGCTTTCTGAAGAAATATTGATTTTGCCTGGCCATAACCCCGCAACAAACCAATAATAACAGCGCTATCCCGATGAGTGGCTTTAACATATTCAAATGTATTATTCTTTTACTGATGCCAAAATAATAGCGGCTGAATGAGGGCTATTTTAAATGAAGTGTGTCAAAACGAATATGAAGTGTAATCGCAGAACTGCCACCCGGGCAAAATGAGCCCTTTGCAAGGACCATTTCAAATCCATTTAATCCTTTATTATCTTATTTTTTTCCTGTGGCCCGCCGGCCATGGAGGCAAAATGGTCGATTAACCCGATCGATCAAATCTTTATGCAGGTACAACATAACAACACTGCATGCTCGAATATTTCTCCGGACACCACTGGCCGCCACATTCACCTATTCTCCTGCCGACAGTGGCGCCCGATCTGTAATGAGTATCGTTTGATAAACAAGTACGAGACTGGTTCAAACAACAGCTCCCCTACACTTCATCGCTCATATCTTACTTTTCAATAGTTATCTGCTACGGCATAAGCGAAGAAATTTTCTACAGGCTTACACGATTTACATTTTTGTGCCTCAATCAAAAATCAATCACTGAAAACTTTTTTATGAAACAGCTTTTCGCTCTGCTTTTCCTTTTCCTGTCTGCCGCTGCTGTGAAGGCACAGGCACCGATGGCTATCAACTACCAGGGTGTTGCACGCAACACCAGTGGATCGGCCTATGCCAGCCAGCAAATCTCCGTACGCCTTACCATACATACAGAAACACCGGATGGAGCGGTTGAATACCGCGAAACGCGCACCGTTTCTACCAACCAGTTTGGCTTGTTCAATATACAAATAGGAAGTCCGGGCGCATCGGGTATCCAGGGAAATCTGGCAGCTATCAACTGGAGCGAAGGCAACAAGTTTCTGCAAACCGAGATCAGCATAAACGGCCAGGCCTTCAGCAACCTGGGTACGACACAACTGGCGAGTGTGCCTTTTGCCATCAGCAGTCAGCAGGCCAAACAGCTGGTATTTCCGCTCGACACAAGCATTAATGCCAATTCAAGTCCGGTACTTAGAATTAAAAATACTTCAGCCTCGGCAAACAATGCCATCAGCGGTGAGAGCATAAACGGTGTAGCCATAGCAGGATCTTCCGAAACAAAATCGGGGGTTGCAGGCGCAGCCTTTACTACATTGGTAGGTGGTGTAACGGGTACCAATCCGGCCCTGGGTGGTTATGGTATTCATGGTTATACATCCGCCGCCAACTATTCGGGAGCCGGCGTATTTGGACAGGCTATCACTGGCTCAGGCGTAAAAGGTGAAACATCCACCGGCAATGGCGTACTGGGTACTGCCAGCGGAACGGGTGTGGGCGTAAATGGTCAGGCAGCAACGAATGGTTACGGAGTATATGCATTAACTGGTTCGGGGTATGGGTTATATGCAACGGCAACTGCCCCCACCGGCACAGCGGGAAGATTCACTCAACCCAGTACAGATGGCAAAGCGCTGATCGTGGAAGGCAATCTGCAAATCAAAGCCGGTAATACCAGCCCGGGTGCAGGCAAAGTACTCACCAGCGATGCAGAAGGAAATGCCACCTGGAAAACGCCTGCACCGGTTACAACTGCACCCGTCGGATTCCTCGTGAGCGGCGCGGCACAGGGTGGCTTACAAAACATCCCCAATAATGTGGAGTACAAAATTCATCCCGCTACAGAAGAGTTTGACGGAAGTAATAATTTCTCGCTTTACAATGCGACACCGTCCAGCACATTCACTGCCCCTGTAGCCGGGTTATACCGGTTTACAACAAAGGTGACTATTAAAACCAATAATACAAATACGAATATCACTTACAGCTACCTGCGCCTTACCGTTAAGAGCAATGGTGTGGAAACTGTAAAAGAAGCAACCGGCCAGTGGGAGCCAGAATACTATTCAGTTACGTCATCAATCGACAAAGTACTGGTACTAAAAGCCGGTGACCAGGTTTGGCTAAAAACATTAACCAGTACAAAAGATGGCTCCAATCCCATTCTCGAAAGCTGCGAATTTGCCGGATACCAGATCAGGTAACCCTCATTTAAACGATCGTTTTCAACGATACATTATTTCTTTTCACTAAAAACACCTTATCCATCAAACAAGATTTTTATGAAACAGGTTGTACTCATTTTAAGTTATTGCTTAATTCTTACAGGAGCATTAGCACAGGCTCCCCAGTCATTCAATTACCAGGGTGTGGCCCGCAACGCCTCAGGCGTACCATATGCCAACCAACAGCTGAGTGTAAAGGCTTCTGTTATTACCGGTACGCCTGGCGGAGCAGTCGAATACAGCGAAACCCGTACCGTATCTACCAATGCATTCGGGCTATTTAATATCCAGATCGGCAGCGCCGGCGCCACGGCTAACTCCGGAAGTTTTACAGGCATTAACTGGAGCCTGGGAATAAAATACCTGCAAACAGAAATAAGTATAAACGCACAGCCGTATGTAAATCTTGGTACAACCCAGATCCTGAGCGTGCCATATGCCCTGCATAGCAAAGAATCAAAAGACCTGATTTTTCCTTTCAGCAAAACCGGTGCTTCCCTTGCTGATCTTTTTAGTGTATCCAATACAGACAATACACCCAGCAGTTCGGCTGTAAGAGCCAGTACCACATCCGGCAGAGCATTTTATGGAACCGCCACTTCGGGAGTTGCCGCTTATTTACAATCAAACGACGGCACCGCCTTATATGCGTACTCTCCAAACAAGACCGGCATTATGGGAATCAGCAATGGAGTGACTGGCACAGGCGTATCTGCAATAAATACTTCGGGCGGCCTCGCCCTGGGCGTAAATGGTAACCTACGGATCTACGGCGGCAATACCAATCCAGGTGCCGGCAAAGTACTTACAAGCGATGCATCGGGTAATGCTACCTGGCAGCCTTCAGCTTCTTCGGTAGCCACGATCGGATTCATAGCCAATAATCCTGCACAGGGAGGCCTGCAAAATTTACCGAGTGCGGCGCGATATAAAATCCATACCGCAACAGAAGATTTTGACGGAAGCAACAACTACACATTATATAATCAAACACCCTCGAGCACATTTACAGCTTCGGTGGCGGGCATGTATCGCTTTCATGGTAAAGTACAAATATCAACTTCGGGAGGCACTGTGCTGAATTATGCAGACCTCTACCTAGTTGTTAAAAAGAACAATGTAGAAACGGACGTAGCATACACTTCGGGAGGCCGTAACGTGATTTCCACAGATATTGAAATCGATCATAGTGTGTATTTAAACCCTGGTGATCAGGTATGGTTAAGCGAGATTTCGCGGGCCGACAATGGCACCAACCCCACACTTACCCGGGCATATTTCAGTGGTTATCGGATTAAATAAATACTGATAAACTTTTTATATGAGAAAAAATTTCACCCTTATTATATTATTGCTGCTCACGATTACATCCAGCGCACAGCTGATACTGCCATCGGTAGTAAACAGCGGAGGGAGCAGCGGAGTTGTAAACACCATCCATTTTGAGTTCAATATGGGCGAAGTGTTTAGCAGCACTATCACGAATGACAATATTATTACGCAGGGGCTGCTGCAGCCGCTTTCTGCTGCACAGAGTCCCCTGCCAGTAACCGGCCTTCAGTTTACCGCCAAAAGAATCACTGCCAGCCAGGTAAAAATCGACTGGAGCACACTGCAGGAAATGAATAACAGCGGCTTTTATATAGAACGCAAAAAAGCCGATGAAGCAGACTTTACTCCGCTTACCTTCATACCCTCCAAAGCCAGCGGTGGTAATTCATCCAGCCCCTTATCTTATGCATACACCGATATAAACGAATATGCCGGTAAAACCTATTATCGCCTCCGGCAGGTCGACATCGATCAGAAATTCACCTATTCACCTGTCAGAATTGTGGAAGGAACGGCAGAAAAATCCGTAGTACTGAAGGCCTGGCCTGTACCGGTCGTTGACAACCTGCACGTGAAAGTAACCGGCATCGACAAAACGGAGCAGTTGCAGGTAATAGATATGCAGGGCAGAATGATAAAAAGATACAGCGTAACAAACGGACAAACAATTATCATCAGCGGACTGCAAACGGGTACCTATATACTTCGATTAAACAAAGACGTACCGGTCACTGAAAAGATTGTTGTACAATAAGAAAGTTCAGAGGGATGGCAGATAACGAAAAGAGGCTGTTCAGTAACATGAACAGCCTCTTCACTATTTTCAGAAGAACTATTAATCAATTCGGCCTTCAATCAGTTAAACAGGTAAAGCACCTGGAATGAAAACGGAACGCCTTTTTGTTTGGTGTATATACGATTCACTGACGATCCGCTAAACCTGGCTGTTACCGCAAAATCAATCTTTGACAGGAAAGTAGCTCCCAGCCTGCCATAAAGCCCCAACCAGCCCGTTTCAAATCCGGGATAAGTATCGGTCTTTGTTACCACACCCGTCTGATTATTCGTAGAAGTAAATTCATGCGTGGGATAGCTACTGAAATTGTAACCAACACCAATACCTCCAAATACTTTAACCTGTTTGGATCTCAAAAAATAATCCATTACATAGACAGCGGGCGTTATATTAAATTGTTTGAGAGAAAACTCATTCTTCATTGTGGTAGATGTAGAATAATCATTTGACGTACCTGTACCTTCGGTATTTAATGAACTAAGCGACAACTCCATACGCAAAAAAAGATGCTGCAGATTTCTTGCTGCAAAAAAATCAACTCCTCCTGACACGATATAGGAAAATTTACCTTTAAACTTGATAGAATGCAGCCTGGCATCTGCGGAGTTAAAGCTGAAATCAGGAAGCAAAACACCACCTCCGGCAAAGATCCTTGGTTTTATTTTTTTATTACTAACAAAACTGATTTTATCAGAAGTAGAACCATTTAACTGTGAAACAAATTTCACCAGATCCTTCTCCTTATAATTCAGCCGGTCAATTTTCAGGGATTGCTCATAGTTTAATACCCCGTTAACCGACAGCAGACTTTTTAATTGAAGTTTATAATCCTCATAGGTAATAACATTACTGCTGAGCTCACTTTTCCTTTCGAGCTTATAAATTAATTCTTCAACCGGGCCTCCGCCTTTTGATATATAGTAATGAGGCTTGAAGTTTACAAACTCATAGAGGGTAAGCTCTTTGCCCTCGTTTAGTATCCGCAAAAACACCGTTTGCTCACGTATAAGCTCTTTATTATAGAGGGAAGCTTCCCACGCATTTACGGTATTATCATCTACAGATACCGTAGCTTTCCTGTAATAATCCCTGCCTGTTATACCAAAAGCAGTTATCTCATTAATTGTGTAGGAGCGCGACTCAGCAGACGATTGAGAAAACATGATTTCCTTTGGATTCTTTTCCCAGTTTCGATAGTCGATAGTGCCCCATACTGTATCTTTTGAAGGCAAAACAATGTAACCGGGCAGCATGTTTTTTTGGGCAAATGCCGCAAAAGACAATCCGGTCATGAAAAGAGTGGTGATAATTTTTCTCATGTGATGGTTTATAACTGAAAAATATAAAAAAAATCAACTATTCAATACCCTGCGCCCCATTATCGCTATTGAAATCAGCAATCCCTGCCAAACAAGCCGGTATAATAAATGTCAGGTAAAAGTTAGTCCTCCCCCCGGCTGACTGGCAGTGCGCCGAAGGCAAATCCGGTCCTCTCAACAAAGCATTTTCGGCCTTTTAAACAAAGCTACCGGTTTAATCGCGGTCTACTTTTGTTTCAACAAAACAACAAAAGATGAACCCAACCAATTATCAGGGAGCCTTACAACAACCAATCGGTTCTGGCTTCCACTCAAAATCAACTACCACTGATGTCATCAAAGGCATCGACCTCACCGGTAAGATTGCCATCGTAACCGGCGGCAATACCGGCATCGGACTCGAAACAACCAAAGTACTGGCAGCGGCTGGAGCTACAGTAATAGTACCTGCCCGGGATATTGAAAAAGCTCTCACCAACCTGCAGGGCATACCCGGGGTGGAAGTAGAGTCAATGGACCTGATCAACCCCCTATCGATCGATGCTTTTGCCACCCGATTTCTGGCATCGGGCCGCCCACTTCATTTACTGATCAACAATGCAGGCATTATGTGGGTACCGCTTCGCAGAGACTCGCGTGGTATCGAATCGCAACTGGCCGTCAACTATCTGGCCCAGTTTCAACTAACCGCCCGCCTCTGGCCTGCTCTTCTTAAAGCTCAGGGCGCAAGAGTCGTAAATGTCTCTTCACATGGACACCAGTTTGCGCCTTTCCATTTTGAAGACCCCAATTTTCTCCATCGCAACTATGAAACACTACAGGGCTACGGACAATCAAAAACAGCCGTCAATCTGTTTTCACTGGAACTCGATAATCGTGCAAAACAATTCAACATAAGAGCCTATTCGCTGCATCCGGGTTCTATCGGTGGCACAGAGTTGGGCAGAGAAGCTCCGCTCGAGTTATTTCAGCAAATGGGTTTTGTTGATGCAGCAGGCAATCTGCTGCCAGAAGTAGCTGCATCATTGAAAAGCATACCACAGGGTGCCGCAACAACCGTCTGGTGTGCTACCAGCCCCTCACTCAACAACATCGGAGGTGTCTATTGCGAAGACGGCGATATTGCTCCCCTGGCTGCTGATGAAGGCATGTCGCCCGGGGTAAAAGCGTATTCACTGGATGAAAATTCTGCCAGTAAGCTCTGGAAATGGAGTGAAGAAACGACGGGTATCACATTTAAACTTGACTGATCAAAACAGTTTTCAACTAAATAAACAATGAAACCTCTTACAAATAAAATAGCCCTCATTACCGGCGGCAACAGCGGCATTGGGTATGCCGCAGCTAAACAACTACGCGAAAGCGGCGCTACAGTCATCATCACAGGCCGGAGAAAAGAAGCCGTGGAAAAAGCCGCACTGGAACTGGACGTAACAGGACTGGTGGCCGACCAATCCACTTTATCGGATATAGAAAAACTGGTAGCCGGCATTACCAGCCAGTTTGGAAAAGTAGATATACTACTCATCAATGCCGGCATTACCCGCTTTGGAAATATTGAGCAAATGGAAGAATCCGTATTTGATGAAGTAATGAATGTGAATTTCAAAGGTGCTTATTTTACGCTTAGCAAATTCATCCCCATCCTCCGTAATGGCGCCTCGGTGATCATGCTCTCCTCCACATCAGCCACCATCTCACCACAAAACGCCTCGGTTTATGCAGCCAGCAAGGCCGCTTTGAATGCAGTAACTAAAATAGCAGCACTGGAGCTGGCTCCCCGACAGATACGGGTCAATGCAGTAAGCCCCGGCCCCATCGCAACCGAGATCATGCATAAAATTGGGCTCGATGACAAGCTGGAAGCGCAGCTCATCAACAGCATCCCCCTTTCCCGAATGGGCAAAGCAGCAGAAGTCGCCGGCATGATCAGTTTCCTGGCTGGCGAAGAAGCCGCCTTTATTACCGGGTCCAACTTCCTGGTAGACGGCGGCCAATCGATTTAACTATTGTTAGTAGCTATATACAGGAAGGGGAATAATTAGATTTTATCCCCTTCCTTTTAAAAATGGCCCTTAAAACAAAGCGAATTATATGATACTGTCTATTTTTACATTCATATATTCCCTTTTCAGAAACCTCAAACCCGGAAGCATGGAATATAAAGCCCGCTATATCACAGAAGACATCAAACTATCCAGCTACGATGACAATTTTTTCAAGTCAGACATCATGTTTGACCATCATATGCTGGTATGGTTCATTTCCGGCGAAACGAAGATTGTACAGGCCGATGCTACTTACTTTTTCAAAAAGGGAGATATATTTTTAATTCCGCGCAATCAGCTGGCCACCATTATCAACTACCCCAAAGACGGACAGCCACATAAAACCGTGGTCATGCATTTATCAGTCGAAAGACTCCGTGATTTTTACGCGGGCCGGAATGTAAAAACCAGACCACTGAAGTCTTCAAAAATTTACAGCTTCAGCAATCACCCCTTACTCGAAAGCTGCCTCGCCTCGCTGATTCCCTATTTTGATATGAAAGACATACCCGTCGACATCGCCTCGATCAAGATTACTGAAGCCATCAGCATACTACGCACACTCGACACTGATATAGATAATGTACTGGCAAACTTTGAAGAGCCGGGCAAGATCGACCTGGCAGACTACATGGAAAAGAACTTTATGTTTAACCTGCCCATGGAAAAATTCGGATACCTTACCGGCCGAAGCCTCACTACCTTTAAACGCGATTTCAAAAAAACATTCAACTCCACCCCGCAGCGCTGGCTCACTCAAAAAAGACTGGAACTGGCCCATTACCAGTTTGTAGAAAAGAAAAGGAAACCGGTCGACGTCTGCTACGAAACAGGGTTTGAAAATCTTTCACATTTCTCCTTTGCCTTCAAAAAACATTTTGGCTATGCGCCCACTGAGTTACTGGCGCAACTAAATGAATAATAGCAAAAACGATTATGCCCTGGAACCCAGAAAAATACAATCAGTTTAAAAGCATCCGCTACCAGCCCTTTTTTGATCTGTCTGCATTGATCTCAGCAGATGGATTGAAAAATGCAGTGGATATAGGATGCGGCACCGGCGAGCAAACAAAGATTCTTTCCGAAAAATTCGGGGCTGCTTCATTCCTCGGCATTGATCCATCACCTGACATGCTGGCCAAAAGCAGGGAGTTGGAAAGCAGCATACTTCGTTTTAAAAATTCTACCGTCGAAGCATTTATTGCTGCCAGCGAAGGGCAGGACTGGGATCTTATCTTCAGTAATGCAGCCCTGCAGTGGTCCAATGATCATAAAATTTTATTTCCCCGGCTTATCTCGTTGCTGAGCCCCACCGGTCAGCTGGCCATCCAAATGCCGGTACAGAAAGAAAATGCGCTGAACAAACTTTTGCTCGACCTGGTGCAGGAAGAACCCTATGCGGATTTTTTGAAAGGATGGAAAAGAGAGTCTCCATTACTAAGCATTGATGAATATGCACAGTTAATGTTTGAGAACGGGCTAAACCATCTCCAGATTGTGCAAAAGGTTTACCCGATTATTGCAGACAGTGCAGAAGATCTCTTTGATTTTATTTCCGGTTCCGCGCTTATTCCATATCTCGAAAGAATGACAGCCAGCCAGCAGGAATTATTTACAGTTGAGTTTAAACGGCGTATACAAAAGGAATTTAATCGCTTCCCGGCTATCTACGCTTTCAAACGGCTGCTGCTGTATGGAACAAAAAGAAAATAACCTGAAACCCGGGACAAGCCATCGGTCCCGCCAATAATAAAAGCCGCCCTGCATCCAGGACGGCCTTCTCTGCAAAAAATAATCCTCCCTTTTATTTCCATCCACCACCCAGTGCACGGTAGAGCTCTACCTGTGCATTAAGACGGCTTCGTTGTATCATGGCAAGATTAAGCTCAGCCTGCAGTGCATTGCCCTGCGCAGTAAGTACTTCCAGGTAGCTGGCCATATCGCTTTTGAAAAGCCATTGCGCATTCACTACCGCTTTTTTCAGTGTATCTGTTTGCGAAACAGCAATGAACTGCTGTTGTTTCAGCTTATCTGTTTGTACCAGCGCATTCGCTACTTCTGTAGTTGCCTGCAATACGCTTTGCCGGAAACGGATCACCGCCTGCTCGCGTTCAATCTTGGCTACTTCAAACTGTGTTTTCAATGCGCCTTTGCGAAATACGGGTTGCAGGATCGAACCAGCGGCCAGGCCAAACAATGAACCGGGAATATTAAACCAGTTGCTCGACTTAAATGATTCCAGGCCTCCACCGGCTGTAATAGTAAGCGCCGGATACATATCGGCCTGCGCCACACCCACACGGGCATTCGCCATCACCAGTGCCAGCTCTTCTGACCGTACATCCGGCCGTCGGCTTACCATCGCTACCGGCAACCCGGTGCTCAGGTTATCATTTACCGTCAACTCGGTCAAGGATGTCTGGCGTGCCAGTTTGCCCGGCAACTGCCCGGTCAGTAACTGCAGGGCATTTTCCTGCAAAGCAATATCCTGCTCCAGTTGCGGTATCAATATAGCCGTAGCCTGCTTTTGTGACTCTGCCTGCTGCACAGCCAGTGAACTTACTGTGCCAGCATCTTTCAGCAAGCGGGTAGCGATTACAAAGCTGTCGTTCAATGCCAGGTTTTGCTGCGCAATCTGCAATTGCCGGTCCAGCATCAGCAGATTATAAAATCCCTGGGCGATCTGTGATACAAGCTGTGTCTGCACCGCCTTTACAGCCTCCGCTGTTTGCAGGTATTGTGTAAGGGCAATTTCCTTTCTGCCTCTGATCCTGCCCCAGATATCTGCTTCCCACGAAAGGGCTACTGTAGCATTATAATTTTCGATATAACTTTTCTGTAAAAATCCCTGCGCACTCAATCCGTTGAGGCTGTTGTCTGATGGCCGGTTGTATTGACCGGTAACCTGCAGGTTCACATCCGGCAATTGCAGCAGTTTTGCCTGGCGGGCCTGACGCTGGGCCGCTTCGAGACGTTTCACAGCTACCAGCAGATCGTTGTTATATTGAATCCCTTTTGTGATCAGCGCTTTCAATGTAGTGTCCGCAAAAAATGCAGACCAGGGTATATCTGCCACGCTGCTGGTATCGCCATATCCCGCACGCGCTGTTGTATCAAATTGTGCCGGCAACAGCAACTCCGGCCGTCGGTATTCCTTTCCTACCCGGCAGGCAGACAGCAGTACGATCACCGCTACAGCCACGAAGGAATGTTTAATCCATGTTTTCATCCTTGTAAATATTAGTTGTGTTGGATGGAAGAAATCAGCCGGGTAACAATTCTTAAAAACCATCATCATCGCCACACGGCTGTTTCTTCCTTTATTTATTTAGCTTAATCGGCGAAGGCTATCCCCTTTTGTATGCCATTATTATCCCTGCGCTGTGACCATTTGCGTACCAGCAGCAGTAGCTGATTTTTGAATGCAATTAATCGCTTCATCTCATTTAGTTTTTAGAATAACAATCTTATGCCAGTGCCGGGTTAACTTCTGTAACCGGTCTTTTGCGGCTCACCCGTTCGTGTAAAGCCTGGAATATGATAAACAATACCGGTATAACGAAGAGGCCGAAGATCACACCTGTGAGCATACCTCCCAGAGCTCCTGTACCAATAGAGCGGTTACCGAGAGCGGAACCACCGCTCGCCCAGGTGAGTGGCAACAGGCCCACAATAAATGCAAAGGATGTCATCAGGATGGGTCTGAGCCTCAGCTTGGCCGCTTCTATTGCCGATGCTGTCAGAGATTTGCCGGCCCTTCTTCTTTGCACCGCATACTCAATGATGAGGATTGCATTTTTTGCCAGCAGCCCCACCAGCATGATCAGACCTACCTGTACATAAATATTATTATCAATACCGGTGAGGTTGATGAATGCAAATACACCAAATATGCCTGTAGGTACAGAAAGTATCACCGCCAGCGGCAGGATATAACTTTCATACTGCGCCGCCAGGAGGAAGTATACAAATACCAGGCTCAGCAAAAAGATCACACTCGTTTCGGTACTCGATCCCGTTTCTTCACGTGTCATACCTGACCATTCATAAGAATATCCGCGGGGCAGATAACTGGCCGCTACTTCCTGAATGGCTTTGATGGCATCGCCGGAACTATAACCCGGTTTAGGCATACCATTAATAGTAACGGCATTGAACAGGTTGTTGCGGTTTACGATCTCCGGTCCATACACCCGCTTCAGTGTCACTACAGAACTGGCGGGCACCATTTCGCCTTTATCATTTTTTACATACACCGCATTGAGCGATGACTCCTCTGACCGGTAAGGCACATCTGCCTGTACGATTACCCGGTAAAATTTACCAAAGCGATTGAAGTCGGAAGCAAAGCTGCTGCCATAATATACCTGCAGGGTTTGCATGAGCTCGTTGACAGATATGCCCAGCTGTTTAGCCTTCTCTTCGTTCACATCAAGCATATACTGCGGGTTGCCGGTATTGAAGGTGGTAAAGGCATAGGCGATTTCGGGCCGCTTCATCAGCTCACCAATAAACCCATACGCCGTATTGGCCATCTTATCGAGCGGACCACCAGTGCGGTCCTGCATGATAAATTCAAAGCCGCTGGTATTACCAAACCCCTGTACGGTGGGAAATACAAAGAGAAACACGCTGGCATCTTTTACAGCTGCAAACTTCTCATTGATCTGTGCCATCACTCCATCAATACTTTTCACCGCACCACGTTTTTCCTGAGGTTTCATGCGGATAAAGCCCACACCGTAGGCAGAACTGTTGGCGTTGGCCACAATATTGAGACCTGCCACGGCACCCCGGCGTTCCACAGCTTCCACCGTTGTAAGAATGCTGTCAAATCTTGCCATCACTTTTTCTGTACGATCCAGCGAAGCGCCCGGAGGCAGGTTTAATGAATAAATAATAAAGCCCTGATCCTCGGTGGGAATAAATCCTGTAGGCGTTTTACGCATCAGGAATATGGTTGCAACGGATACGGCTACCAGCCCTGCTATGGCCACCCACTTGCGGCGGAAAAGAAACTGCAGACTTTGACGATACTTATTGGTCGTAGCAGTAAAGCCGGCATTAAATGCTTTAAAGAAACGTTTTCCAAATCCCTGTTTCTTTTTCTTCCCTTCTGCAGTATGCTCTTCTTCATGTGTATTGCGAAGAAATAATGCAGAAAGTGCGGGGCTCAGCGTCAGCGCATTCAGTGCCGAAATCAGGATCGCAATACCGAGTGTAAAGGCAAATTGTTTGTAAAACACACCGGCAGGTCCCTGCATGAAGCCTACGGGCACAAATACAGCCGTCATCACCAGCGTAATGGAAATGATGGCTCCCGATATTTCATTCATCGATTGTATAGTAGCCTGGCGAGCGTTTAATCTGGTACGCTCCATTTTGGAATGCACTGCTTCCACCACCACAATGGCATCATCCACTACTATACCGATTGCCAGCACAAGTGCAAAAAGGGTAAGCAGGTTGATGGTAAACCCAAACAACTGCATGAAGAAAAATGTGCCCAATATGGCCACCGGTACTGCAATGGCCGGGATAAGCGTAGACCGAAAGTCCTGCAGGAAAATAAATACTACTATAAATACCAGTATAAATGCTTCCACCAGTGTATGCAATACCTGGCTGATAGAGGAGTCCAGAAACTCTTTGGCATTATACATGTTGAAATATTCAACCCCGGCCGGGAAAGAAGTAGCAGCTTTCTTCAGTACTTCATCAACCGAAGTCAGGATATCGTTGGCATTGGATCCTGCTGTTTGAAAAATGGCAATACCAATGCCGGGATAACCCAGGATCCTGGTATTGGCACTATAAGAAAATGATCCAAATTCTACCCGGGCCACATCTCGCAGGCGGATCACAGCACCATCGGGTGCCGTCTGCAAAATGATATTCTCATAATCTTCATTTTTAGACAGCTTGCCTTTGTATTTCAGGATATATTCAAACGAAGCGGCGCTGCTTTGCCCAAAACGTCCGGGAGCGGCTTCTATATTCTGTTCCTGGATCGATTTGAGTACATCCTGCACCGAAAGATTATAGGCAGTGAGGCGATCGGGTTTCAACCAGACGCGCATAGAGTAATCCTTGGCACCAAATACCTGCGCCTGTCCCACTCCCGATACTCGTTGTATCTCCGGAATGATATTGATCTTGGCATAGTTCTGCAGAAAGGTCTCATCATACGCACTATCTTTGCTGTAGATCAGCGGCACCATGATCATGCTATTCTGTTGCTTCTGGGTGGATATACCCGCCTGCACAACTTCCTGCGGTACCTGGCTGGTGGCTTTCGATACCCGGTTCTGCACATTCACAGCAGCCAGGTCTGGATTGGTGCCCAGTTTGAAGTATACATTGATAGCCAGTGTACCATCATTGCTGGCGGTAGAAGTCATATAGGTCATATCTTCCACACCATTGATGGCTTCCTCCAGCGGAGTGGCTACGGCACGGGCTACTACTTCGGCATTTGCACCCGGATAGGTAGCCGTTACCTGCACCGTAGGCGGTGCAATGTCCGGAAACAACGTTACCGGCAGGGTGTAGAGTGACAAAATTCCTAACAGCGCCAGCAGTATCGACACAACGGTCGAAAGAACGGGCCGTTCTATAAATCGTTTAAACATCTTTGTAATTGACTGGTAAAGGGAATAAGTTGGTCTGTAGCCCTGTATAAAACAGGGTTACCACTGTTGTAAAGTGAAAAATGAATTGCTTATAAGGGTCTCGATTTGATAATGCTGTCGAGCGATACAGGTTGCGGTTGAATGAATGCCCCATCTCGCAGGCGGTCAAATCCCGCATATACAATCCGCTGATTGGCCTGCAGCCCGTTTTGCACCAGGTAGTAACTTGTTGTCTTACCCGATATCTGCAGCGGCACACTCACCACTTTGTTACTATCCGCTACTGCAAAGACGAATACTTTATCCTGCAGTTCGTAGGTACTTTCCTGCGGAATCATCAGGGCGTTGTCCATAGCATGAGGCACGCGGATACGACCTGTGTTGCCGGAACGCAGCAGGCCATCTTTGTTATCAAATGCAGCACGGAAACTGATAGTACCGCTGTTGTTATTAAACTGACCGGTTACTGTTTCCACTTTTCCTTTTACAGGGTACACACTTTCGTCGGCCATCACCAGTTCTACTGCCGGAAACTGTTTTAGTTTTTCCTCAACGGTTTTACCAGCAAACTGCTGAGTGAAGGCGAGAAAATCTTTTTCACTAAAAGAAAAATAAGCATACACCTCACGCACAGAAGATACTACGGTGAGAGCAGTTGGATTGCTGAGACCAACGAGGCTGCCGGTACGGAAAGGAATTCGTCCCACGTAACCTTCTACAGGTGCATACACTGTAGTATACCCCAGGTTAATAGAAGCGGTTTGCACCAGCGCTTCTGCCTGTGCTACCTGTGCAGCGGCTGCATCGTAGGCAGCTTTGGCCGATTTGAGCTGAATATCAGATACCACATTGTTTTGTACCAGCGGGGTGAGCTTCGATACATTGATCTCTGCATTGGCCAGGTTGGCTTTGGCAGTAGCCAGTGAGGCGCGTGCAGTATTCAGTTGCTCCTGGTAAGGGCGTGCATTGATCTTAAAGAGTGGCTGGCCTTTTTTCACATAAGCGCCCTCATCTACGAGTATCTGATCGAGGTAGCCATCTACCTGTGGACGAATCTCAATATCCTGGCTTCCTTCCAGGGAGGCATTGAACTCGCGGTAGGTTGTTGCCGGCGACACCTGAAGTGTTACTACGGGCAGAGCCGGGGGTGCGGGTGCCTGCATGCCGGGTGCACCGGCAGACGAATTGCAACCATTCAGCGCAGCGATTACTATAAGAATCCAGATAAACAGAAATAAATACCATGCCTGTACTAATACAGACTTGCGGGTTTGGTTGTTGACAGGTTGTTGCATAACACAGTTATTAAGGACAGTGAAGACACTCTCCAGTTACGAATGATTGAATAAAAAATTTGTGGGCTGCACCCGTGGGTGGACGGTTGCAGTTGGGCGGCAATCGGCTATAACAGTACTACATTTCCTAACAGCGTTAACTAATCAGGGCAAAAAAAAGAGCCTTAGCCCTTTAGATTTTTAATAAATCCTTCCATGGCATCATCGAGTACCAGTTTATTGAGTTCGTCGGCCACTTCGGGAGTATTTGCAGTCATTTTTATTGATATTAATCCATGTATCACCGACCAGAATGTGTGGTACTTGAGACAACTATTGATCGGTTTATTATTCTTGTTTTCTTCCAGCAATCTGGTGATCGGTTCCATCACCAGTTCACGAAAAGTGATGGATTCGGGCAGGCATTTATTCATTTCACAACTGGCAATGCCCAGGCCAAACATCAACTGGTAATACTCTTTATTCCGAAAGGCAAAATTCCAGTAGGCATCTGCCATTGCTCTGATCTGTTTGCCGGGGTCATCTGTGCTACGCTTGGCGTCGCACATTTTTCTTGCCAGCAGGTCAAAACCCTGTTTTCCAAACTCCAGCAGGATAGCTTCCTTATTGGCAAAGTGATCATAGATGACCGGCACACTATATTCAAT
>JAGODE010000039.1 GCA_017998385.1 Chitinophagaceae bacterium
CCTGAAGCCCCTGATTATTGAAAATGTATTTAATTATCAATCAATTACGATTGTATTCAATAAAAACCCTATATTAAGGAATTATTAATTCCCCCTGTTGGCTGGCCGCAGCGCGGCGAAGCCGGTAATTTCGCAACCAGTTAAAAAACCGATATGGCTGGACTCAATTCTTTTCTCAAAATTTTCATGCCCAAGAACCGGGTATTCTTCGAATTATTTGAAAAGGTAGCTGACAACTGTGCTACCATGGGTGGAGTAATGAAAGAAGTAGTGGCAGAAACCGATTTTGACAAACGTTCCAGCCTGATCAAGCAGATAGAAGATCTGGAACACGCCAATGATGAGCTGACGCACAGCATCTTTACAGAGCTGGGCCGGAACTTTATCACTCCTTTTGACCGCGAAGACATTCACTACCTGGCTACATCGCTCGATGATATTGCCGATTATATATATGCATCGGCTAAAAAGATCAACTTCTACCGCGTAAACCCCAATGATATGGGTATGCAGAAGATGGCCGACCTGATAGAGCAGGGCGCCCAGCAGATACGTATTGCGGTAAGAGAGTTGCGCGATATGAAGAATATGCGCAACATTACCGAAGCCCTGGTAAAGATCAACAGTATAGAAAACCAGGCCGATGATGTATTTGATATGAGCATTGAACGCCTCTTTGCTACCGAGCCTGATGCCAAAGAAGTGATCAAAAAACGCGAGATCTACCAGGTAATGGAAATTGTGACCGACAAATGTGAGGATGCCAGCAATGTGATTGAGTCGATCATTATTAAATATGCCTGATCTGGCCGTGATTGTACAACCTGGCTGCTGAAATGTATATATACGCACTGCTGCCCGGGTTTTCAGATCAACTTATTACCAAACAGCACGTATGACCACTTTCCTCATAGTTATCATTGCACTGGCCCTGATTTTTGACTATATCAACGGGTTTCACGATGCCGCCAACTCTATTGCCACGGTAGTTTCTACCAAGGTGCTCACACCTTTTCAGGCGGTGGTATGGGCTGCATTGTTCAACTTTGTAGCGTTCTTTATTTTTAAGGATCACGGTGTGGCCAATACGATTGCCAAAACAGTAAAAAATGATTTTATCACGCTGGAAGTGATCTTTTCGGGTCTTATAGCTGCCATTAGCTGGAACCTGTTTACATGGTGGCGTGGTATTCCTTCCTCTTCCTCACATACACTGATTGGCGGTTTTGCCGGTGCAGCTATTGCACATGCCGGCTCATTCAGCTCTATCAATTCCGGCCCGGTTATCCAGATTGCCGCCTTTATTTTCCTGGCGCCCCTGATCGGTATGATCATGGCCTTTCTGATATCCATCTGGTTTATCAATTCATTCCGGAAAGGATGGGCTCCACGTATTTTCTCACTGGCTGTTATTGCCGCTATTTTCATATTCCTCGCTTTCAGTTTACAAACTGATCCCGAGAAGCTCAAGTCGCATTATGACTCGTATATTTTGAAAGTAATCTTTCACTCCCAGAATTTTAAATGGATACTGCTTAGTGCGATTGTGGTGATCATGGCCGTATTTTCACTTTACCTCAATACCCTGAATGCGCATAGGGCCAACCAGTGGTTTAAACGCCTGCAGCTGGTTTCCTCGGCCATTTTCAGTATTGGCCATGGTGGTAATGATGCGCAGAAAGTAATGGGTATTATCACTGCTGCATTGATAGCCGGCGGACAGATCACCGACTTTCATGATATGCCGGTATGGGTACCCCTGGCCTGTTATACAGCCATTGCCATAGGTACCATGAGCGGTGGCTGGAAGATTGTAAAGACAATGGGGACCCGTATTACCAAGGTAACGCCCTTTGAAGGGGTAGCTGCCGAAACAGCCGGTGCTCTCACGCTCTTTATTACCGAATCGCTGAAAATACCCGTTAGTACCACACATACCATTACCGGTTCAATTATGGGTGTGGGAGCAACCAAAAGGCTTTCGGCCGTTCGTTGGGGTGTAACAGTAAACCTTATCTGGGCCTGGATCCTCACCATTCCGGTAAGTGGTCTGCTGGCGGCCGCAGTTTATTATTTAGTCCACTTGTTTTATTGATTTAATACAGACGCATTGAGAAAAATTCCTGACTTTTGCCGGGAATTTTTTTTATGGCTAAAATCCTCGTTACAGGCGGTTGTGGTTACATCGGTGCACATACCATCGTTGACCTTATTCAGAATGGCTATGATGTAATCTCGGTTGACAACAACAGCCGTTCCAATCCCGGCATTCTTGACGGAGTAGAACGCATTACCGGTAAAAAAGTGAAGAACTACCGGGTTGACCTCTGCAATTTTGATGACACCTATGCTATTTTCCAGGAAAATGGAGGCATAGAAGGTATTATCCATTTTGCAGCATACAAAGCGGTAGGTGAGTCTGTAGAGAAGCCACTGATGTATTTTGAAAACAATATCACTTCGCTGGTCAACCTGCTCAAGTGTGTACAGGAATTTGAAATCCCTTATTTTGTTTTTTCTTCATCATGCACCGTATATGGCAACCCCGATGAAATGATGGTAACAGAGAAAACAATGCCCAAACCTGCCGCCTCTCCCTATGGTTATACCAAGCAGATGGGCGAGCAGATCATCAATGAATTTGCCAAAAGTGCCGGCACCCAATGCATTTTGCTGCGCTACTTTAACCCCGTAGGCGCCCATTCATCAATCCTGATTGGTGAGATGCCCATTGGCAAACCACAAAATCTTGTACCGGCTATTACACAAACGGCTATAGGCAAACTGCCCCGTATGATCGTTTATGGCAATGATTACCCTACACGCGATGGTTCCTGCATTCGTGATTTTATTCATGTAAGCGATATCTCCCATGCACACACACTGGCTATCCAATACCTGCAGGAGAAGAAAAATGAAGCCCTCTGTGAAGTATTTAACCTGGGTACCGGCAATGGGGTGACTGTACTGGAAGCCATTCACTCATTTGAAAAAATCAGTGGGGTCAAGCTCAACTATGAAATAGGTCCCCGCCGCCCGGGCGACGTGGTAGCTATTTATGCCAATAATGATCTGGCCCGTACACGTCTGGGCTGGACTCCCCAATATGGGCTGGATGATATGATGCGTACTGCATGGGAATGGGAGCAACGCCTCAAAGCCGATGCGACCATTTTTGGCGGACAGCCCCGTGAATTGAATTAATCCTCTGGCCTGTGTCTCACAAGCCAGTTTATGTTACATTTGCTCTTCTAAACGTACTACTAATTTCTGCCTATGTCTTTGAAAGATATCCAGCCTACCGGCAACAAGGATACACGGAGTGGTTTTGGGGACGGCATTGTTGAAGCCGCCCGCAAAAATCCCAATATTGTAGCACTTACGGCCGATCTGGCCGGCTCGCTCAAGTTGCAGCAATTCATGAAAGAATTTCCCGAGCGTTTTGTACAATGTGGTATTGCCGAAGCCAACATGATCGGCATTGCTGCAGGTATGACTATCGGTGGAAAAATTCCTTATACCACCACATTTGCCAACTTCTCTACCGGCCGCGTATATGACCAGATTCGTCAGTCGGTAGCCTATAGCGGCAAAAATGTGAAAATATGTGCGTCACATGCCGGTCTCACACTTGGTGAAGATGGCGCCACTCACCAGATACTGGAAGATATCGGCATGATGAAAATGCTGCCCGGTATGACGGTGATTGTTCCGTGCGACTATGCACAGACCAAGGCCGCCACCCAGGCTATTGCCGAATACGAAGGCCCTGTCTACCTGCGTTTCGGACGCCCGGTATGGCCCATTTTCACCAAAGAAGAAGACTTTGTAATAGGCAAAGCGCAGCAGTTCTCAACCGGTACTGATGTGAGCATTTTTGCCTGTGGCCATCTGGTATGGAATGCCATTCAGGCCGGCATTATCCTGGAAGAAAAAGGTATTAGTACAGAAGTAATCAATATTCATACGATCAAGCCGCTCGATGAAGAAGCCGTACTGGCCTCTATCCGCAAAACAAAATGTGCGGTAACGGCCGAAGAGCATAATATCATAGGTGGCCTCGGCGATGCGATCAGTCAGTGTGCTACCCGCCATTTCCCCGTACCTATCGAATACGTAGGTACCAAAGATACTTTCGGGGAAAGCGGTATACCCAAAGACCTGCTTAAAAAATACGGGCTCGATGTGCCGGATATTGTGGCAGCAGCTGAAAAAGCACTGCAACGCAAAGCCGCTCAATAAGCTTATTTCTATTTTAAAAAGCAGGTTCTTTTCTAAATTGAGCCTGCTTTTTTATTTTTATATAAATCCTGTCAAAGGCTGCAGCTGTATGATGGCCAAAAGGGATGCTAAATCAATCGCATGTCGTTAACCAGCACCAGTGATACAGAACTATTGCACCAGTTTCGTGACCCTGCAACCAAGGAGCGGGCCTATACCGCGCTGATCCGGAAATACCAGGAAAAACTGTACTGGCATATACGCCGGATGGTGGTCGACCACGACGATGCCAATGACGTACTGCAAAATGTTTTCATACGCGTATGGAAAGGCCTCGAAAACTTCCGTGAAGACAGCCAGCTCTATACCTGGCTCTACCGGATTGCCACCAATGAATGCCTCACCTTCCTGGAGCAGCAAAAACGTAAATCCGTTGTCCCGTTAGATGATGTAGAAGCAGGCCTGAGCAATAAGGTGCGGGCCGACCAGCACTTTGATGCGAATAAACTGGAGTGGAAACTACAACTGGCAATTCAGCAACTTCCTGAAAAACAACGGGTTGTTTTCAGTCTCCGGTATTATGATGAAATGCCTTATGAAGAAATGAGCCGCGTACTGGAAACCAGTGAGGGGGCATTAAAAGCCAGTTATCATCACGCAGTGAAAAAAATAGAAGACTATATCAAAAATCATTAAACCTGAAGGGCTATATGCCGTCTCACTCATAACTGAAATGGAACAAAAGCAAACCATATTGGCAGAACTCCTTGAGCTTAACAGCTCTCTGCAGCCGGGTCTCTCTCCCGACTGGCAGGTGCCTGCGGGTTATTTTGACAACCTGGCTGAGGAGTTGTTGCTTCGGGTTAAACTACTGGATGCCAGTTCTGTAGAGGAAGAATTGAGTCAGCTTTCACCGCTGCTGGCACAACTCGACCGCCTCAGCCCTTACCTGGTGCCAGCCGGTTATTTTGAAGAGCTGGACCCTTCTTTTGTGTGGATGGACGATGAACTGACTGCCCGCGATGAGATTGGTCAGCTTTCGCCGCTGCTGGCCGGATTACAAAAGCAAAACCCTTTATCGGCCCCGGCTGATTATTTTAATACGCAGGAACAAAATGCTCCGGTAAAAGAAACACCTGTACAGTCGATTTCTTTATTCCGCAAAAGCTGGTTCCGGTATGCAGCCGCAGCGGTTATTATTGGATTGGTTGCGACCAGTGCCCTGGTCTTCAGCGGTGGCAGAACGTCTATTGACCCCAACGAAAAATCATATGCCTGGGTAGAGAAGAATATGAAAAAAGTGGGCACTGAAACTATCAATGAATTTGTGGAACTGACCAGCAGCAGTCAGGTAGTGGCCCAGGCAGAGCCTTCGGCAGAAATAAAGAAACTGATGCAGGATGTATCAGAAAAAGACATTGAAAATTTTTTAGATGATACTACAGGTGAAGAACCTGATTCAGACGATGACCTTTTCCTCAATTAAGCCATGAAAAAGATTTTACTCATAACCAGTATGTTTCTCATCAGCACCGTAAGCCTTTGGGCACAGGACGATGATGAAGATGGCGGCAATGAGAAGATCCGCGACAAGATGAATGAATACATTCAGCAGCGGCTCAGTCTCTCCGACGCCGAAGCCAAAAAATTCACGCCCGTCTTTCTTGAATATTTCAAAGAATGGCGAAAAGCATTACAGGATAATAAAGGTCCCGAAAAACGGCTCGACCGGGAGAAAAAAGTGATTGACCTGCGTCTTCGCTATCGCGGCCAGTTTCAGGAAATATTAGGTGAGAAACGTGGAAATCAGGTCTTTAACCAGCAAGACCGTTTTATTCAGGAACTCCGGCTGCTCCGTCAAAACCGGCCAGGCAATAATCCTCGTCCGTTAAGAAGAGGTGGGTAACTTATTAGGTAAAGGTATTTTTCTATATAATATCTTTGAACTTGGTGTTTTTCATAGGTTAGCAACGGCCGGCTCTTTTTAGGGCAGGCCTTTTTTGACCCGGTGGTGAAAAGTATAAAGGTTTAAAGAGTTTAAAAGTTTAAAGGGTATAAAGAGAGGCTTTTACCTTCAGCCCTTCTACCCTCCACCTTTCACCTCACTTAAAACTTATTACTCGTAAAAGGCGTTTTTATATCGTGGTAAAACAAAAACGTCCAGTTTTTTTCTTTCCCTTCCTCCCACCATTGCTGACGTAGCTGCATCGCTTTTTTGCCATCATAATCGTACTTGGCAGCATACCTGTGTTTCATTTGATGCAATTGAGGTGCATCGTCTGCACCAAAAAAAATGGTTTCATCTCCTTCTGTAATCCAGAATACCTGGTGATAAGGAGAGTGCGCACCGGTGATCTGATAGCGGATATAGTTGTCGATCATACCATCGCCGTCGAGCAATACTACCTGTGAGGCATAGCGAAGACATTCCAGTTCGTCCGGGATATAAGAGGGAAATCCGCGCTCCCAGGCAAAGGCCAACTCGGCTGTTTGAACATAATAAGTGGCCTGGGGAAATGCCAGGTGACGCTGTCCGTGCTCATCGGTATACCCTACTCCTCCGGCATGATCCTTATGCAGGTGCGACATTAATACTTTGGTGATGCTGCCAGGGTCCACACCTGCTGCACGCAGATTGCGATGCAGTTGCATTTGTCCATCGATGGTAAAGCCCAGACCGGTGTCGAGCAGCAGGGTATCTTTCCCGGTGATCACCACAAAAGGCTGCACTTCAACCAGCAGGCTGCCGGTAGCACGCTCTTTCAGCACATCTTTTTCTGTATCGAAGGGTATAAACAGTTTTGTTCCATCAATCGTAAACGAGCCTTCTGAGAGGGGAATGATTTTCATGAGTAATGCGTTTTAGGTGGTAAGTTGTAAGTAAGGTGAAAGGTGGAGGGTAGAAGGGATAGGGTTCACACCTTATACCCTTTAAACTTTTAAACCCTTTATACTTTTTATCCCTTACCGAAGGACCATCTGCCTGTCTGCATCCAGTCTTACAAGTATAAACAACAATATGGTATTGGTAAGCAGCGAAGTACCGCCATAGCTGATAAAGGGCAACGGAATACCGATTACCGGTGCCAGTCCGATAGTCATGGCGATATTGATGCCTATATGAAAAAAGAATACGGCTGCTACTCCATAGGCATAGCAGCGGCTGAACACACTTCGCTGCCGTTCTGCAATAGTCACGATACGGAATAACAACAGCAGGTAAATACCCAGCAACACGAGGCTGCCTACGAAGCCGAAGCCTTCGCCAATGGTGTCGAAAATAAAGTCTGTGCGCTGCTCAGGTACAAAACCATAACGGGTCTGTGTACCTTTTAATAATCCTTTGCCCAGTACGCCACCACTACCAATAGCAATTTTGGATTGTTTTACGTTATAATCGGCTGTATTGGTCTTTTTGCCTTTATCATCAACAGCTGCCTCCCCTTTCATATACTCTTCGGGCACATCGCGGCCAATGGTACTGTAAATGCGTTCTACCTGATGTTTGGCCAGTACATTTTTGAAAATGAAGGGTACCCCAAACCGCTGAATGCCGATACAGGCCAGCGTAATCAGGATTATCTTAACCAGGACAGATTTATTACGCCGTATCTGTCGTCTCATAATGAAAAGTACCAGTGCCCCCAGTCCCAGCAGAATGACCGCCAGCGTATTTTTCTCCAGCAGCAGTGTTGCCACCACCAGTACCGCTACAGCAAAACCAATGACCAGGATACCCGAAGGCAACCCTTCGCGATACATTACCAGGAAGAAAGAGAAGAACACCAGCGCAAGACCTGTTTCCTTTTGCATGATAGCCAGTGCTGCGGGCAGCAACGTAATGCCGGCTGCAATTAATTGCGAACGGGTTTTGGTAAAATCTGTTTCGGGCCGCGACAGGTATTTGGCGAGGGCCAGTGCCACACATATTTTACAAAACTCAGCCGGCTGAAAATTGAAGCCTCCCAGCCTGATGATTGATTCCGTTCCCTTGATATTGGAGTGAAACGGAAATACCAGCAGCATCATAAACACCCCGCCGGCATACCAGATATTGGCCGTGGCTGCAAAAAACTTACTGTCTGTAAGCAGGATAAATAACCCCAGTACCAGCCCCACACCAAAGAAATAAAGCTGCTTGCTATAATCGGTGCTGAAGTTGAGAAAGGTTTGTACAATCGGATCTCCTTCCTTGTAGGTAGCGCCGAAGATGGCCATAACGCCAATGCTGGCCAGCAGCAGGTAAATCCATACCAGGCTCCAGTCAATACCTTTCGAAATAGCGGGATTCTTTTGGCTCATGCGCGGTTACGGGCTACAGGTTGAGTTGAATAAGTATTTCTATTGTCGGGCAAAACAGCCAGCCAGTTTTGGGCCGCATACGGGTGTACCGGTGCAGCCGGCTGCAGCGGCAAGCTGTTGTCATTAAGGGGGCTCACTGTGGTGCTGATATATTTCCGGATATAAGAGCTGTCTTTACGTATCTCAAACCACTGACGCGCACGGATAGAGTCTGTTTTAAACTGTAACCGTTTCAGGTGTTTAGGCATCTTGTTGGTATTGGAGATGCGCTCATAATCGGCCATGCTGGCTTTGCTGATGGTATCATTCAGATATTTCTCCATCAGTACGCGCGCGATGGGACCGCCCCAGGTACCGCCATAACCAGCATTTTCCACAGCAACAGCAATGGCTATTTTCGGATCATCTTTGGGAGCAAAGCAGACAAACATGGCATTATCATCGAGCTTGATTTTTTTGCCATCGAGGATGGTGAATTTTTCGGCCGTACCTGTTTTGGCGCAGATGGCGATATTGGGTATACGGACGATACGCGCCGTACCATTAGTTACCACATCTTCCATACCATCCATTACAGCTTTGTAGTTTTCTTCCGGAATATGAGTAAGTACCTCATGTTTGATCTTGTATGGATTCAAAAAGGCAGTGTCTTCCGGTTGGGGATCATCAATACTTTTTACAAAATGAGGTGTATAATAATATCCTTTATTGGCAATTACACACATGGCATTGGCCATCTGCAGCGGGGTCACCCCCATTTTATCCTGACCAATACCCAGGGTCAGGTTGGTACAGCTGCTCCAGCTGCCGCGATATTCCTTGTTATATACAGATGTATCGGGAATAAAACCTCTGTCTTCGCTCGGCAAATCCACACCCAGCCGGTTACCCCAGCCAAAACCATTCAGGTATTCGCGCCATTTCATATACCCTTTTTTCACACCACCATACTGTGGATTGTCGGCTGCCAGGCGATACATATGGGTAAAATAAGAGTTGCAACTAAAGGCAATAGCATTCCGGAGATTGGCAGAGTGACCACCGCCTGAGTGAAGGCATTTGGGTTTACCAATACCACAACCGATATAATACCCGGGACAGGGATAACCAAAGGAGGGGGTAATGAGTCCCTCATCCAGCGCGATCAATGCGCCCAGCGGTTTAAAGGTCGAACCTGGCTCATAACGGCCCTGGATGGCCCGGTTCAGAAAAGGGTTAGCCACATCGAGCAGCATACGTGAGTAGTTCTTTCCCTTATCAGGCCCAGTAAGTTCGTTGGGGTTAAATATCGGACCGGAGGCCATGGCGAGTATACCGCCCGTTTTGGGGTCGATGGCCACCACAGCCCCGACCTTATTGGCCATCATATTCTCTGCAAGAATCTGCAGATCCACATCTATAGTAGTGCGCAGGCCACGGCCGGCGATGGCTGCTGTATCAAAAATCCCATTCTCGTACTGGCCTACCAGGCGGTTGTGGTTATCCTTGATCATGTACTTGACCCCACGCTGGCCCATCAGTACTTTTTCATAATGCGACTCCAGTCCGTTTTTACCAATATAGTCGCCCATACGGTAAAAGTTACTGGATCGTTCGATATCTGATTTATCTACTTCGCTTACATAGCCCAGCAAATGTGCTGCAACATTGTAGGGATATACACGCACAGGACGCTCCACCAGGGCAAAGCCCGGAAAACGCCAGCTGTTTTCTTCAAACCTTGCCTGTAGTTGCGGTGTAAGCAATGACTGAAATGCGGAAGGACGCATCCGGCCATTTTTAAATACAGCATCGCGGATACGTTTAACAAAATCTGCTGTATCCACCTCCATCAGTTTGCAAAAAGCGAGTGTGTCAAAATTCTTAACCTCCACAGGTGTTACCATCAGATCAAACATGATGGCATTATTGAGAATAGCTCTGCCTTTTCTGTCATAAATGATTCCACGCTCCGGATATACGATTTTAGGAAAAACCGCATTATCCATAGCCAGTTGACTGTACTTGCTGGAAAACACCTGCAGATTCATCAATTGTGCTATTATCACCACAAAGGATAGTAAGAAAATCAGCCGTATCACACGACTCCGGGACTGGTTAAACACAGACATGGCTTAAGTACAATGTATGAGGTAACACCCTTTTCGGGTAAGAGAATGGAAATTTGTAATTACAAAGTACGAAATACCTGCGTCGCTTTCCAAATCTTTGTTGCACTAAATTTCTCAGGGAAAAACACGATATGTTTTATTGCATTTCTTTAACAGCAGGATGTTATTAAGCCGTGTTGGTTCTGAACTTGAGACGGCGCGGAAACAGCAGTTCGGTGGTAATGATCAGCAACATACTGATAGCTGTGGTGGCAACTACCTTGATAAGAAATGCCAGGATATTACCTACTGAAAACCATTGCAGCAATACCATGTAGGTATGATGAATAAAGGTGAGCACAAGTGCATATACCAGGTAGGGTGTCCATCCCATGGCGCGGGGAGAAGGTTCGCGGTAGTTGAACTCAGATGAATCTTTTGGCACCAGCAGGTTGATAAGAAACGGGCGAATGAAGGCGATGAGCACACAGGCTGCCGCATGCAGGCCGGGTGTGATCGTAAAATAGTCGAGGCTGAGACCGGTAATAAAAGCTATAATGAGCAGGGCCGACCGTGAGATACTGAAAGGGAGCCAGAGAATGAACAGGAAATAGATATAGGGCACTATATACTGATGCAGATGAGGGATCTTATTGAGCACGTATACCTGCACCAGTATAAACAGTATAAATCGGACGATATTTCGCAGCAGCTCACTCACGGATTTTGTTTTTTACCTTCTTCTACTTTCTGAATCGTTGCCCTGTTTAATTGTTTCTGTTCCGTTGCCTGCAGGTCCTCTACCACCATTACCTGCTGCAGTTCGGCAAAATTGGCCTTGGTCTTAATACGCAGCACATAGAAGCTGGTAGAGTTGTCAGGGACAATTTCTTCAATAGTACCTACCATGTGACCTGGTGGGTAGCTGTAGGAATACTTACCTGTTACAATAGTATCTCCACGGCCCAGCGAGTCACTTTTTGAAATATTGCTGAGGGTGAGGATGCGCGGGTCTTTACCATCCCAGGTAAGTTTACCGGCACTGCCGGTGCGTTTTACCATCACTTGCGTATTGCTGCGCATGTGAATAAGGCTCATGACCTGGCTGAAGTTGGGTCCTACATTGACGACCTTACCTACCAGTCCTCCATCGGAACTGAAGACACCCATATCATCACTTATACCCTGGTTTGAACCCCGGTTGATTTGTATATAGTTATTGGGAGAGCCAACCGTAGAATAGACCACCTGGGCATCGCGCCATACCCACTGCCGGTATTTACCGGTAGAATCAAAAGGCAGGCTGTCTCTTACAACACGCATATTGGTATCCTGCTTTACGAAGTTGGACGAAAGCAGGTTCATGAGGGAATCGTTGAGGTGCAGGAGTCGTTTATTTTCTTCCTTCATACGGAAGAAATCTTCGAGTGTATTGTAGCGCGTATTGAACCATCCGGTTACCTCATTGGCCATGCCCATGCCTTTGGCCCGGTAATATTTGTTGTAGGTAACCAGAAACCAGATAGCCAGCCCCTGCAGCAGCAGAAACAGGATAACTGTTGAGGAGCGGCGAAGAAAATTAAAAATATTGCGCATGGGAATAACACCGTCATCTGGCAGCATGCCCTTATCAGGCAGGCTGAACTGCGGCCCTGTTTTATCGCATCACAAATGGATACTTATCGTAGTTCTTCAGTGCAATACCCGTACCACGAACCACACTTTTCAGGGGATCATCGGCTACATGCACCGGTAATTTGATTTTTTGGCTTAACCTTTTGTCAAGGCCTCTTAACAAAGCACCTCCGCCAGTAAGGTAGAGCCCGCGGCGATAGATATCAGCCGCGAGTTCCGGTGGCGTTTGTTCAAGCGCTTTCAGGATGGCTTCCTCTATCTTAAAGATGCTTTTATCCAGGGCTTCGGCAATTTCCTGGTAGCTTACCATGATCTGTTTCGGAATACCTGTTACCAGGTCACGTCCGTTTACAGGAATATCTTCAGGCGGATTGTCAAGGTCTTTCATGGCAGCGCCTACATTGATCTTGATCTGCTCGGCAGTACGCTCACCAATGAGCAGGCTATGATAACGGCGCAGGGCCTCCATGATATCGGCAGTAAACTCATCGCCCGCAATACGGATGCTCTGGTCGCATACGATACCAGCCAGGGCTATTACTGTGATACCGGTAGTACCACCACCAATATCAATGATCATGTTACCTACGGGTTCTTCCACATCAATGCCAATACCCAGCGCGGCAGCCATCGGCTCATGCAGCAGGTATACCTCTTTGGCACCGGCCTGCTCGGCACTGTCACGTACGGCACGTTTTTCTACTTCAGTAATGGAACTGGGAATACAGATCATCATACGCCAGCTGGGCGGAAACAGGGGCTTTTTGGGATACACCAGCTTGATCAGCTCGCGGATCATCAGCTCGGCAGCGTTGAAGTCGGCAATTACGCCATCCTTCAGCGGGCGAACCGTACGGATGCTTTCATGGGTCTTTTCGTGCATCATCAATGCCTTCTTTCCCACGGCCAGCACCTCTTTGGGATTGTTGCGGTTCAACGCCACAATACTCGGCTCATTCACCGCCACTTCATCGTTGTGAATAATGAGGGTGTTAGCCGTGCCAAGGTCCATGGCTATCTCTTGTGTAAACCAGTTAAAAAGTCCCATTCTTATTTATTGGATTTAATGTGTGCAAAGTTGGAGGAAATAATTGGATTTATCAAAGTACCAACGCTGTAGTATCAGATTTATTTTCAGAAACGAACAAGAATATGTTTTGAGCAAACACTGTGCTGCCGCAGGTTTGCACGTTTTACTCATTTTAATCTTTCGATCTCTTTATCTTTGCCTCGTTAAACATGTAACGGCTTTGCGCGTATTCTATTATTTGTACCTGTGAATTCTTCTGTTCTTCCGGTTTACTAATAACCGGTTACCTGGTGGCGAAGTGATTTTTGGCACAAAAATGGGTATCTGCGCGTATAAAGCATTGAACTTTTTCTTCCACAAAAAGTAAATTATGAGAAAAGTAGTATTCGCAGCAGCAGTTTTATTGTTTTCAGTAGCCGCACAGGCCCAAAGCAAAAGCGCCAACAGTAGTTCCTATACCACCGCACTGGGTGTGAAAGTATGGGACGGTGGCGGTATTTCGCTGAAACATTTCTTCTCAGAAAATCATGCAGGTGAGGCCATTGCCTATTTCTATGGCCACGGTGTGCGCTTCACAGCTCTGTATGAAATTCATGGCGATATAAGTGATGCTCAAGGACTTAAGTGGTATATCGGCCCTGGAGCACACGTTGGTTTTTATGGTACAAAATATGGCGACGGTGCCTATGTAGGTCTGGATGGTGTACTGGGTCTTGACTACAAATTCAATGGTGCTCCCATCAACGTATCGCTCGACTGGCAGCCCAGCATTGAGTTTGGTTCCGGCCGTGGTTTTTATGGTGGCTGGGGTGGCCTGGGTATCCGTTATACCTTCTGATCATCTATATAAAAGATCCATTAAAAAAGGCGAACGCTCAAAGCGGGTCGCCTTTTTTAATACCTTAACCCAAAACTTAGTGGCTATGATACGATTTCTTACCCTGGCATCGCTGGTGCTTACAGCTTTTCTCGCACAGGCGCAGGTAGATGCCGAAAAACTGATGGGCGATTTTGAAGCCGCCTTAAAAGATCCTAAGGCTGTGCCCTATGGACATAATAAAGAAACAGGAAGATATTTCGCCGGTCGCGGCTTTAAAATGTATTATGAGGTATATGGCAGTGGCGAGCCCCTTCTCATCATTCACGGCAATGGCGGCTCCATCAACAATTTCATTTACCAGATTCCCTATTTTGCCCAGCACTATAAAGTGATCATTGCGGACAACCGGGCCCAGGGACGGTCTCACGACTATAATAACGATTCGCTGACCTATGAGATGATGGCCGATGACTATGCTGCTTTGCTCGATTCACTGAAAATAGATTCAGCTTATGTAATCGGCTGGAGCGATGGCGGCATCAATGGTTTGCTGCTGGCCCTGCGCCACCCCGAAAAAGTAAAAAAAATGGCCCTGGCAGGCGCCAATCTGCAGCCGGATACCACGGCTGTACCCCAGGAGGTATGGGACCTGGTACGGCCTTCTTATGAAGAACTGGCGGCCAAACCCAAGCTCAATGCCATCGAAAAAAGCAGTTTTAAACTCCTTCGCCTGCTCTGTACCCAACCCCATATTGACCCCGCCAGCCTGAGCCAGATAAAAGCTCCCGCGTTGATAATTGGCGGAGACCATGATGTGATCAGGGAAGAACATACGCTGCTTATCTACAAAAGCCTGCCCCGTGCCTACCTCTGGATAGTGCCTGGCTCGGGTCATTCTGTGCCTATTCTCTACAAAGACGAGTTTAATAAAACCGTGGAGCGGTTCTTTAAAACACCGTACAAAACCTTTAGCGGCCAGGGACGATTTATGTAAAATTATTGGCAGGTCTTAAATCAGCATTGTGCCGGGGAAAATGTATTGGCTTATTGCAACCTCCCGGACAATTCCCGGCTGCTGTTTTCAAATTCCTACAGGTGGGATACGACATCCCTCTACTATATTCTCTTATTATTTTCTTATGGCTCCCCGGCAACAGTGATCTGCCGCTACTCCGGTCAGGTAATTACAAACCCGAGCTTGCGCTCCATAGCTACGGGCAGCTGCGGTAGCCGGCGCCGTTCTATCAGGAAACTGGTAAGCTGCGCTACTTCGCGGAAGATATAATGCTTGTCGGCTGCAGCGCGCAGGTAGTCTTTGCCTGTGCTGCCACCGGTGCCGATACGTGTGCCAATCATGCGGTGTACCATATTCATGTGGCGGTAGCGCCAGGAGCTGAGCTGCTCATCTATTTCCAGTAATCCGTTGAGCAGTTGAAAAGGGAGCTGCAGCACCGGGTAGCCGCGGTATAGCATGATGAACAATGCCGCACGACTGGCCGCAGGCGATAATTGCCGGTCTGTGGAGGCTTCTGCTTTATCGGCAAATACCAGGTCAAAAGCCTGTTGATTTTCTTTTTCCGCAGTGGCCAGGCTCTGCTGATAAAGCTGCCTGTACCGGGCCCAGAACGGGTGCCACCCTTCTCCGGATATTTCTTTTTCAAAGCCGGTCCAGCTTTGTGCTTCGCCAAAGAAAGGCATGCGCTCCAGCCAGGTATTGACCAGCTGCAGTACAGATCTGCCGGTTTCGGCCTGCTTGATCAGCTCTACATGCTGGGGTTTAAGTTGTGCTGTATAATAGGCCTGTCCGTGACGGTGTTCGAATTTGAGCCCCAGCTTGGCTTCCAGCTCCTTGAACTGCCAGCTTTGGAAACCCGAAGCCGGCCGCAGCATATCGCGGAAATCCAGGAAATCCATGGGTGTCATGGTTTCCATGATATCGATCTGGTGCACAAGAACCCGCAAAATGGTCACACAGCGGTTTACCCGATGTACAATAGTCTGCAACTCGGGCGAGTTATCGTTCAGACTCGGTTTGCCCATAACAGCCAGCATGCTGTCTACCTCATGATGCAGTTGTTTAAACCAGAGTTCATAGGCCTGATGAATGACAATAAAGAGCATTTCATCATGTGCAGGCAGACCCCGTTTATCGCTTTCCGGATACTGGGCATCCAGTATCTTGTCGAGTTGCAGGTAATCGTGATAGTGAACTTCCATATATCAGGCTTCGCGGGAAATAAATTCGTATCCTATATCCTGGCGGTAATAAATGCCATCAAACCGTATGTATTCCAGCACATCAAGTGAAATGTCAACGGCTTCCTGTATACTTTCTCCCAGTGAAGTAACACAAAGCACCCGGCCGCCATTGGTCACGACTTCGGCGTTTTTCTGGGTGGTGCCAGCCTGGAATATGAGGGATTGTTTGCCGTATTTACCATCGAGGCCGCTTATGGGGAATCCTTTTTCGTAGCTGGTGGGATAACCGCGGCTTACAGCCATAACGGTGGCAGCTGAGCGGGGATCGGCTTTTACCGTCACCATATGCAGTTCTTTCTGTGAGGCGGCTACGCAAAGGCCGACCAGGTCATTCTCGAGCCGGGGCATTACGACCTCTGTTTCGGGATCGCCCATACGGCAATTGTATTCGATAACATAAGGCTCGCCTTTTACGCTGATAAGACCGATAAACACAAAGCCGGTATATTCAATACCTTCCTGGTGCAGGCCATTTACAGTAGGCTTAATAATTCGCTCCTCTACCTTGTGCATGAAGCCGGGGGTAGCAATAGGTACCGGGCTTACAGCGCCCATACCTCCGGTGTTGAGACCGGTATCCCCTTCGCCAATACGTTTATAGTCCTTGGCTTCGGGCAGCAGTACATAGCTTTTGCCATCGGTGAGCACAAATACGCTCAGCTCTATACCCTCCAGGAAATCTTCTACCACCACTTTTTTGCTGGCTTCGCCAAATTTGGAACGCTGGATCATCAGTTCAAACTCCGCAATAGCTTCTACATGGCTGTGGCATATAACCACTCCCTTGCCTGCCGCCAGGCCATCGGCTTTGAGTACGATGGGCAGGGTATGCTGCTGCAGATAGGCCACACCTTCTTCATAATTATCCAGCGTAAACTCGCGGTAAGCAGCTGTAGGGATATTGTGGCGCTCCATGAAGGCCTTGGCAAATGCCTTGCTGCCTTCGAGCTGAGCCCCCTGGCGGGATGGGCCGATAAAGAAGATATTTTTCAGTTCTTCATTGCCTTTGAAATAGTCGTAAATCCCGTTTACCAGCGGTTCTTCGGGACCTACAATCACCATTTCGATGCCTTCGCGGATACAGAAGCGGCCTACCTGTTCAAAATTGTTAATATCGAGGTCTACATTGTTACCCAGCTTCGCTGTACCCGGATTGCCGGGAGCAATATAGAGGGGGTTTGCCCAAACACTTTGATTGATTTTCCAGGCAAGGGCGTGTTCCCTGCCTCCTGAGCCTAATAATAAAATTCGCATGATCGGTTTTGTAACTGGATTTTGTTTCGGTCGCGAATATCGGTATGATTACTAAAGATAACCTTAAAAAATTTGGGAGTGGTCAATTTTCTGTATTTTGGTCACTTTGACAGTTAAGTTTTTGGTTAGTAACATTATAAAATAACTGCATGCAGCAACCTGCAAAAACCAGCGGACATCCCAAAGGTCTCTATGTGCTTTTCGCCACCGAGATGTGGGAACGATTCAATTATTATGGCATGCGGGCCATATTGTTTTATTTTATGACCCAGGCCCTGCTTATTCCAAATGCCAAAGCATCAAACCTATACGGTAGTTACATCAGTCTACTTTATCTCACCCCATTGCTGGGGGGGTATATAGCAGATCGCTATTGGGGTAATAAGAGATCCATTCTTGTAGGTGGATTGATTATGGCAGCGGGGGAAGGAATTCTTTTTATATGTGCCTCGTTATACGACCAGATGCCTGATCTGTCCAACATTCTTTTCTTTTCAGGCCTCGGATTTATGGTTGCGGGAAATGGCTTTTTTAAGCCCAATATCTCTTCACTGGTGGGTCAGCTATATCCAAAGGGTGACCGGCGGATTGATCCGGCTTATACCATTTTTTACATGGGTATAAATCTGGGGGCCGCCATTGGACCCATTATTTGTGGTACTGTGGGCAATACGGGTAATCCGGCTGATTTTAAATGGGCCTTTCTGGTTGGTGGTGTTGGAATGATCATCAGCGTAATCATTCAAAAAAAATATCACAACAAGTACGTAACCTCTCCAGAAGGTGAAATACTCGGTCTTACTCCAGGCACTCCGGCCTCACAGACAGACAAAGCTATTTCACCGGTTGCAGCACCTCCAAAATTCTGGCTCAATCCATTCTTTATTATTACTGGCATGCTTGTATTCGGCGGTGTTATGATTGGAGCCATGTTTTTGGATAGCCAGTACAATTATTTATCCTACCTGCTCCTGGCCTGTACCCTTGTGATTGCCATACTCATTTTTTCCGATAAAACACTAACCAGAGAAGAGCGGCAACGGGTCATTGTAATGTTTATCATCGCTTTCTTTGTTGTTTTCTTTTGGGCTGCCTATGAGCAAACCGGAGCTTCGCTTAGTTTATTTGCCAATGAGCAAACCAATCTGAATCTCTGGGGATCTTATCATATGCCTCCATCTTATTTTCAATCATTCAATTCTGTTTTCATAATCATCTTTGCTCCCCTCTTTGCCTGGTTCTGGTTAAAGCTCGGTAAAAAACAACCTGCTACACCGAGTAAGATGGGAATTGGATTAATTCTGCTTTCGCTGGGCTATTTATGGATCGCTTTTGGTGTAAGTGGTGTAACCCCAGGCGTAAAAGTGAGCATTATCTGGCTCACTGGGATGTACCTTCTTCATACATGGGGTGAGCTTTGCCTTTCCCCAATAGGCTTGTCATTGTTTAATAAACTTTCTCCGCTCAAATTTGCTTCCTTGCTCATGGCAGTCTGGTTCTTGGGAAATGCCGGTGGCAATAAACTCGCCGGTGTACTCAGCAGTCTTTATCCCGAAAACGGTCGGACCACGTCTTTCCTGGGTTATCAAATGACCAGCCTCTACGATTTCTTTATGTTGTTTGTAATCATGGCAGGTACTGCCGGTGTAGTACTATTACTACTATCAAAAAGGCTTAAGAAAATGATGCACGGCATCAGTTAATCTGCCTGAGTAAAAAAGAATATTCCGGAGATAACCATCCTAACATAAAAGCTTGTATTAAACCATGTGGAAGAAACACCCTAAAGCACTGCCATTTCTGTTCTTTTCCGAAATGTGGGAACGGTTTGGCTACTACCTGATGATTGGCATCTTTACGCTTTATCTCAAAGATGTAAAAACCGGGTATGCCATGACAGAAGCCGAGTCGGCCGACCTCTATGGCACCTTTATCGCCCTGGTGTTTCTGACCCCATTCCTGGGCGGCCTGCTGGCCGACCGCTACCTGGGTTATACCAAATCGATTGTAATGGGTGGACTCATGATGGCCGCCGGCTACTGCCTCATGTCGATCCACAACCTGACCGCACTCTATGTATCCATGACATTGGTGATAGTAGGAAACGGTTTTTTCAAACCCAATATCTCTACCCTGCTGGGCAACGTATACAATACGCCACAATACCAGACCCAAAAAGATGAAGGATACAATATCTTTTACATGGGCATCAACCTGGGTGGGTTTATCTGCAATTTTGTAAGCGCCGTACTCTACAATATCTATGGATGGAGCTATGCATTCCTCGCAGCCGGCATAGGTATGCTCATTGGTGTGGCCATCTATGTAATTGGTCTGAAAAACTACCGCTCCTTTGATGTAAAAAAAGGCGTGAAAGAAGGCGATATGCCTTTTAGCCGTATCGTATTGCTTATACTGGTCCCCTCCGTAGTGGTAGGTGTGCTGGGCTGGATGATACCGGGCGACCTGTTTGGATCCGACTCAACAGATGCCTTCATTTTTGCCTGTATACCGGTAGCAATTTTTTATACTACTATTTATATAAAAGCAGATAAAAGTGAAAAGCGCCCTATTGCGGCCCTGCTCGCCATCTTCCTGGTGGTGATTCTGTTTTGGGCCGTTTTCAAACAAAATGGCTCGGCCCTCAATACCTGGGCCGACAGATACACCAACCGCGAAATGACCGGCACATCGCAGAAAGTTTTTGATCGCTTGTTATTGTCGCAGTCTGTGGAATACAAAAAAGATTCTGTGCCCCTGTATGATGAGCAGTTTCGTTTGCAGAAAACAAATGGTATTGTACAGAAGGAATGGAGCTATCCGCCCTACTTCAAAAACGTACCTGCAGATCAGTTGCCGGCCGAAGGGCAGAAAGTAAGTCTCTGGTCAACCAACCTGAGCCAGTCAATGAATCCCGGGTGGGTGATCCTGCTCACACCGCTGGTCATTGCATTTTTTGCATGGCTGCGCAGGCGCAGCAAAGAGCCTTCCACCGCTACCAAGATCGCATTCGGCCTGTTTATCTCCGGGCTGTCGGCCCTGGTAATGGTAGGAGCCGTATATGCCAGTAAGAATGGCGGAGAAAAAGCCAGCACCTGGTGGCTGCTCAGCAGTTATGGAGTGATCACACTTGGTGAACTGCTGCTAAGTCCTATGGGATTGTCAATTGTGTCGAAACTGAGTCCGGTACGTATTACATCGCTGATGATGGGTGGCTGGTTTGTCTCCACTTCTATTGGCAACAAGCTCTCGGGCGTACTGGCTACCATGTGGGATAACTATGATCATAAAGCCAATTATTTCTGGCTCAACTTTATTTTGCTGATGGGTGCTGCTGCTGTCTGTTTTCTGATGCTGCGCTGGCTTAACAGGGTTATGAAGGAAAAGGGGTTGAACTGATCGCTGATGCGCATCTTCAAATCACTGTTGCCCGGGGAAATATTGGAAAAACCCATTGCTTTTAGTTGTACCTGGATAAATGTTTGGATACACTGGTTACTTGATCTTTTTGCCTCCACGGCCGGCGGGGCCGATGTGGTTCGCCGGTGCTGTTCTTCAATTCCATTAGCACATCAGCATATTCTCACACCCCATCTTCAAATCAGCACATTTTCAAATTTTCAAATCCCTCTTTTTGGCTATCTTCCACCGATAAAACCAACTGCTATGGCAGAAAATACAAGCAAGTTCAAACCCTTTGTAGCGCCCGAAACGCAGATGAAAGAACTGACGGTAAAATCAATTCTTTTAGGTTGTTTGTTTGGCGTAATATTCGGAGCAGCAACCGTGTACCTGGCCCTCAAGGCAGGTCTGACCGTAAGTGCTTCTATTCCCATTGCTGTTATTGCCATCACACTTGGACGCCGGTTCTTTAAAACAACGATTCTTGAAAATAATATCATTCAAACGACAGGATCTGCGGGTGAAAGCATTGCAGCAGGTGTATCATTTACATTGCCTGGATTCCTCTTTTTATCCAGTAAAGACAGTGCTGAGTATTTCAACTATCTGACCATTCTTATCCTCGCCATTGTAGGCGGATTATTGGGTACGCTCATGATGGTTCCGCTGCGTAGAGCTCTAATTGTTAACGAGCATGATAATCTGCCTTATCCGGAAGGAACTGCCTGCGGTGATGTTTTAAAAGCTGGTGAAAAAGGCGGTGATTTTGCTAAAACGGCTTTCTGGGGTCTCGGTGTTGCGTTTGCCTATGCTATGCTGCAAAAGGTCTTTCATTTTATTGCCGAAGTTCCTTATAAGGCAACCACACAGCTTAATAAATATCTTCCTTCAGCTAAGGTGAGTGGTGAAATAACACCTGAATACCTGGGTGTTGGGTATATTATAGGTCCGCGTATTGCCGGCGTACTGGTTGCGGGTGGTGTATTAAGCTGGTTTGTACTGATCCCTCTTCTTAGTTTTCTGGTACATCCTGATCTTATTGCTACACAGCTGCACAAACTGGGGTATCTGGCAGATCTCAGCAAGCCCGGTGGTAAAGGCGGGTGGGACCCTGTAAATCACACTTTCAGTGATTTTTCAACTGCTGTCTATTTTGCCTATATACGTACAATTGGCGCAGGCATGGTTGCTGCCGGTGGTATTATTACATTGATAAAAACGTTGCCAACTATTGCCAAATCAGTTAAATCAAGCATCAGCACCATGCGTGGTGCATCGGGTGATTCCAGTACAGTACTCAGGACTGATCGTGACCTGAGCCTTAAGGTTGTTGGCATCGGCAGTTTAGCACTGGTTATTTTAATAGCTGCTTTACCCCAAATACCCGGCGAAGGATTGGGTCAGGGCCTGCTTATTGGATTACTGGTTGTTTTATTTGGAGCGCTGTTTGTTACCGTATCATCGCGCATAGTAGGTCTTATTGGTTCATCCAATAACCCCATCAGCGGTATGACCATTGCCACTGTAATGGGTACAAGTCTTATTTTTATTAGTGTAGGCTGGTCGGGCCCCAAATATGAACCGCTGGTGCTGGTAGTTGGCGGTATGATCTGTATTGCCGCTGCTAATGCCGGCGCCACTTCACAGGACCTTAAGAGCGGATATCTGGTGGGAGCTACTCCCCGCAATCAGCAGATTGCCCTGTTTGTAGGCGCCATCGTTTCGTCCATTGTTATTGGTCTTACCATACAATATCTCGATAAGCCTACAGAAGAAATGGTGAAACAGGGTATTCATCATGCAATTGGTACAGAAAAATTCTCAGCACCACAGGCCACCTTAATGGCTACGCTCATTGAAGGTATTCAAAGCCGGAGCCTTGACTGGCCTTTTATTTTCATAGGTATGTTTATTGCAGTTGTGATGGAGCTTTGTGGTATTAAGTCGTTGAGTTTTGCAGTTGGAGCTTACCTGCCTCTTGCCACTACTTTGCCAATATTTATCGGGGGTGCCATTAAAGGATTGGTAAACATGAAAGAGAAAAAAGCTAAAGTGGTTAAATCAGAACATGAAGAAGAGCTGGGTAAAGGTAATTTGTTTGCTACTGGTCTTGTTGCAGGCGGAGCTGTAGCTGGTGTTATTATAGCTTTCGTAAGCGGTTCGGTATCGGGCAATAATTTCCTAAAATCTGTTAATACTGAACATAGCCTTGTAAATGCTTTGGGGCAGGGTGGATACTTCCTGTTGAGTGTAGTATTCTTTGCATTGATGGCATTTATTCTTTACAGAATCGCTACCAGTAAAAAGAGTATGGGAAATTAAATAACATTTTCAAACTGTTCATACTTCTTGCACGCCCGCGATGAATCGCGGGCCTGCAACGTCATACAAACTTCAGCGAAGAGTAATTGCGGCCAAGTATGGCAGCGGCATCTGCCTGCAGCCAGTTGTTCAGCACAGTCGCATATACCTGTTTGAAATCGATCTGGTGTTTCAGATCCCCTTCATCCAGATCGGCCAGGTTGGGTAATGCATTGATCAGCCCCTGCTGCTGCAAGCCCCCTCCTGCCAGAAACATATTATTGGCAGTGCCATGATCGGTACCGCCACTGGCATTCTGCGCCACCCGACGGCCAAACTCCGAAAAGGTCATCAGCAGTACATCCTCAAACCGGTGATTCTGCTGCAGGTCTTTTACAAAAGCAGCCACGGCATCATTCATTTCGGTAAATAAACGCTGCTGCTGTGCATCCTGGTTGATATGTGTATCGAAACTGCCCAGCGATACATAATATACTTTGGTATTGATATCGGAAAAGATGAGTGAGGCAATTGTCTTAAGACTATTACCCAGCCCGGTTTTAGGATATACCGCATTGCTGGGATGCAGGCGGCTTTGCTTGAAAATATAATCGGCAGACGATAGCGTCTCAGCCATTGTTTTATAGAGATAATCAACCGGCTGCTCAGAATTTGCCACCGTATGTTCTTTGAGCGTGTCACGAAAAAACTGCTCATTGGCTGTGCCATACAGACGACGGGGATCTTTGAGAGCAATGCCTTTATAATGTTCGCCTTTCATTGACAGGCTCAGCACATCATCCATCTCTATGGCCTGTGTGGGCCTGTCGCAACCGGTGCACTGGGCATCGAGATAACGGCCCAGCCAGCCGGTATGCCAGTACTCGTGGCTTTGACTCGCGGTATGCCAGATATCCATGCTGCGAAAATGTGAGCGGTCGGGGTTGGGATACCCCACACTGTTGAGAATTCCCAGCTGACCTTCATCGTACAGCGATTTGAAAGCGGTGAGAGCCGGGTGCAACC
>JAGODE010000281.1 GCA_017998385.1 Chitinophagaceae bacterium
GTTTTCTCATGTGAAATCCCGCCCCGCCTTTCCAGGTGGGGCTTTTTTAGTAAAGGGTATAAAGGTTTAAAAGTTTAAAGGGATAGATAAGCTCATTTCTCACATTAGCACACTGGCACATTAACACATCAGCACATTCTCTCCTCCATCTTCAAATCTTCAAATCGCCACATCTTCAAATCCATTAGCACACTGGCACATTGCCGTATTAGCACATTCGCCTATTCTTTTCTTGTGAACCACATCGGCCCGCCTTTCCAGGCGGAGCTTTTTTTTATCAGTGTTCGGTGGTCGGTGGTCAGCACAGATCATCATGTATGGCGGACCTGCAGGATAGTTGAACCAGTCACCGGCAACTGATCACCGGCCACTATTTAAACCTTTTCAGTTATTTTTGCCCTTCACCTTCAAATTCATTGTTATGCCATCTTTTGACTTTGTCAGTAAAGTAGATGCCCAGGCGTTGGATAATGCCGTCAACGTTACCTCCAAAGAAATCAGCAACCGTTTTGATTTTAAAGGCAGCCATGTGGTGATAGATCTTAACAAGAAAGATTTTAAGCTCAATATCGAAACAGAAGATGATATGAAGATGCGGCAGTTGCTGGATGTGCTGGTAAGCCGGGCACATAAGCAGGGCATTGCCCCCGAGGCGTTCGACCTCTCCAAAGAAGGCGCACAAAGCGGGAAGGTCTGGAAAAAAGAAGTGATGGTGCGGAACGGACTGGCCCAGGAAGATGCCAAGAAGATCGTAAAGATCATTAAGGAATCCGGACTGAAAGTACAGGCTTCCATTATGGATAACCTGGTGCGCGTAACCGGCAAAAAAATCGATGATCTGCAATCAGTAATCCAGGCTTCCAAAACATGGGATCTGGGCATTCCGTTGCAGTATGAGAATATGCGGAGCTAGTAAAAAAGGCTAAAGGAGGAGGGAAGAAGGCAAAAGGTTGAGAATGACACCTTTTACCTTTTATCATTTGCCTTCCACCTTTTTTTGGAATTTCCGCTTTTCGAAGCTACCTTTGCCCACTTAATTTTTACAAAACTCTGTACGGCAAAATCCGTACAACCTTTAAAATCAGGGAATTATGAAAAAAGGTCTCCATCCTGAAAGTTACCGCCTGGTAGTTTTCAAAGACATGAGTAACGGTTATCAGTTTCTGAGCCGCTCTACTGCTGCTACAAAAGAAACTGTAAAGTGGGAAGACGGTAACGAGTATCCATTGATCAAGCTTGAGATTTCAAGCACATCTCACCCCTTCTTTACCGGTAAGAATGTACTGGTAGATACTGCAGGACGTATCGATAAATTCAAGAAGAAGTACGAGAAGAAAAAATAATTACTTAGCTTTAGAGCTGACTCTGAGCTCAGGCAAAGAGTTTTGTTTTTCATGGCTATACTTTACGACCCCCTGATTCCTCAGGGGGTCATTTTATTTTACACCTGCACATTGGCTTCAGGGCAAGGCCATTCAACTGTTTTCGAGTATCTTTCCTCTCAAAATCAGCAGACCCGCAGTGGTCAGTATCATGAACAGAATTCTGTTTACCGAAGAGTTTTGTCAGCCTGAAAACCTTTATCCTTTTACGCTGACACGCCAGATCCAGGATATCCGTGTAGGTATACTCACCATTCGCGAAAAGTGGGAACGGATGCTGGAACTTCCATCTTTTGACCGTCGTGAAAATGATTATAAGGACCAGGGCCGTGCTATGGACATCGATGAATGTGTGCAGGACGGTGATTGTTTGATGATCCATGGCAACCTGCTGCCTGCCCCTGCGCTGGTAAAGGCCGCCAAAGCACTCAAAGCCGGTCAATTTCTTTCCGCTGCCGGCGATGCCATTATTTACCGCATCAGCAAAAAAGAAGTACGAGATAAAAACCAGGTCAGGGTATCAGGGGCTGTACCATTTGAAGGCGAGATAAAAACCATCCGTTATCCCTGGCATATATTTCAGCTCAATGATTGGGCACTGCGACAAGATTTTGCATTGCTTACCCATGGCCGCAAATCGCAGGCAATACCGCGCGGCACCAAAACGGACAATGCCGGCGATATCTTTATTGAAGAGGGTGCACGTATCAGTCACGCCATACTCAATGCCAGTACAGGACCCATCTATATTGGCCGCGATGCCGAAGTAATGGAAGGCAGCCTGATACGTGGTCCATTTGCACTGGGGCAGGGAGGATGTGTAAAGATGGGCGCCCGTATCTACGGCGCCACATCTGCCGGACCATACAGCATACTGGCCGGCGAGGTAAAAAACTCCGTGATCTTCGGCTATTCCAATAAGGCGCATGATGGGTATATGGGCGACTCCGTAATTGGTGAGTGGTGCAACTGGGGAGCCGGCACTACCAACTCCAATCTGAAAAACAATGCCGGCACTGTACGCGTATGGACACCCGGCGGAGAAGTGGAAGCCGGCCTCAAATGCGGCGTACTGATGGGTGACTACTCACGTGCCAGTATCAATACAGCTATCAATACCGGAACAGTCATTGGCGTATGCTGCCATGTGTCGGGAACCGGCCTTACGCCCAAATACATTCCAAATTTTTCCTGGGGCAGTGAAGGGGTGAAAAGGTATGAATGGGATAAGGCATTGCAGGATATAGCAGGATGGAAGAAGCTGAAAAACGAGACACTTACCGACGAGGAAAAAAGTATATTGAAGTATATCTTTGATCACCTGACCTGAGCAGTGTGATCGCTATTTTTTAATTAATAAATAAAAGAAACCAACCAATGAGAAAACAGATTGCGGCGGCAAACTGGAAGATGAACCTGACTTTTCAACAGGGAGAAAAATTACTGGATGAAATACTGGCTGCCCATATCGCGCTGAAGCCGCATCAGCTCACCATTTTTGCGGTACCGTTTCCCTACCTGCTCATGACGCGCAGCGAAGTGGCTGAATCTCCCAATTATTCTGTAGCAGCACAAAACTGTCACCATAAAAAATCAGGCGCTTTTACCGGGGAAGTATCTGCAGAAATGCTTCACTCTCTGGGTGTCAACTACTGCCTCGTTGGGCATAGCGAACGCCGCGAATATTTTGCTGAATCAAATGCCACACTGGCTGAGAAAGTAAATATTTGCCTGGAAAATTATATCACGCCTCTTTTCTGCTGCGGCGAGCCCCTCGATATCCGCGAAGCGGGTACACAAAATGACTACGTGGCCCTGCAACTGAAGGAATCATTGTTTCACCTGCCTGCAGAAAAGATCACTTCTGTGGTGATAGCCTATGAGCCTATCTGGGCTATCGGCACCGGCAAAACTGCCAGCACAGCCCAGGCACAAGAAATGCATGCTCACTTACGTTCTATACTGGCGGGACAATATGGTAAGGACATTGCCGATCAGATATCCATCCTTTATGGTGGTAGTGTAAAAGCTGCCAATGCGCAGGAGTTGTTTGCTTCTCCCGATGTGGATGGTGGCCTGGTTGGCGGTGCCTCATTGCAGGCGGCAGAGTTTGCTGCCATTATCCGCGCATTAAAGTAATTGGCCAAAGCACCTTATTATATCATCTTTACACTCAGGAACCAGGCTATGCTTGGTTTCCTGAATGTAAGGGTAGTTGTGAATAATAAGGATATCTATCCGCTCACGGCCAAAGAGCCGGTACTCATTCCCCTCTATTCCGATAGCCCCCGTATTGTGCTTACCGATGGCTATCACATCAGCAAACCATTACAGCTCACTTATAAGCGGCCTGGATATTTCAGTTTCGAAGTGGTATGTGCCATTGATGACCTGCAGCTCTGGGCCGGTTTCCTCGTCATGGCTGTACTTTATCTGCTGGGATTTCTGACCGGTTTCTTTTTTCTGAAAATACTCAGCTTTGCTCCTTTGCTGGTGCTGTTGTTTTATTATTACGGCCGCCGGCGTAGTTTTCTGCAGCTCAGGCGTGCGAAATAAATCAGCCGGCAATACCGGAGAAAAGTAAAGGAAAACGTGTGCGGATGGCTTCGGCTGTAAATAGTCGCGATACTTCCAGCGCCCATTGCTGATATCGTTCTGCCTGCCGGGGGTGTTCATGCAACTGTATCAGCAAATCCAGCAAACCCGCACAATCGGTATAACCGGTTACTGACGCCTGAATGTACGGATCGACCGGTAAAGTGGCAGGGACTATGAGTGGTCGTGCATGGCGAATAGCATCCGAAAAATTGCCGGAGTAAACAGTGCGGCCATAACTTTCTGCTGCACCATCTTCGAGCACTGTTTCAAGAACCGAGGGATGCAAAATAAACTGCGCTTCCCGCATTAGTTTGTCAAACTGCGGCTGCTCTACATGTTCTTCAAAACAACTTACCTGCGCATACTCTCCGCGGAAACGGCGAAACCGGCTGATCCATTCGGCTCCTCCCGTACCGGGCCCGCCTGCAAGGCTGATGTGTAGCCGCAATCCTGCCAGCTCGGCCTGCTGCAGGAGCTGATAGATGAAGCCATAATCACGCCTCCGTATATCCACACTGCCGGGAACTACCAGGCGCAATGGGCCGGCGGGAGCAGGCACATATTTTTCTTCTTCAAAAATGCCGCCTGGTATGGTATGAATCGTGGTATGTGGGAGGTGCTGCTGCGCAAAGGGGAGCAAAAGTGGCGAGAGTACATTGTATTCAGTGAAACAGGCACGCATTTTTTTCTTTCCCCATACCCGTACGATCCTGCGTAGATTGAGGCTGATGGGCGGGGCAATATAACTGCGCAGGGCATGCAGGGTCACTGTCATGCGCAGTGCCGGCAATTGCTTGCGGAGGCCGGCAAACAGTATGAAATTATCCGATACGGTATTTAGCCAAAGCCAGTCAACCTGCCGGGTCTGAATATACTGCTTTAACTGTCCGATAAAATGACGGCGCGATTGGCCGGGCGATTGAATCGTCCAGTGAAAACGGCTTGCATCGTCCTGTAATAACCACTGCAGCTGGCGGCTGGTTTGTTCCTCGCAGAAAATACTGATCTGGTTGCCGGGCACATCAAAGAGCCTGATCAGGGGATAGGCGGCTTCAAAGTGAGTTGTTTCAAAAATGAGGATGTGCATGTGTTGATCCCAAAATGCAGGTAAATATATTATGTTTGTAGCAGAGCCTGCCATAATGCAGGCGGCAATGTTTTGGCGAATATCCGGCGCAATCTTATTTATAATTTCCTGCTGTCTTTCAGCCAGGTGCTGATGCCCCTGGTGTCGATACCCTATATTTCGCGTGTACTGGATCCGGATGGTATAGGACGTGTGGGATTTATGGATTCATTTACCTATTATTTTGTAGTGCTGGCCGAAGCCGGCATTATGATGTATGGTATACGTGAAGTAGCCAAACTGCGCAATCAGCCCGCCGCATTGCGGCAACTGGTATCGGAGTTGCTTACGCTACACCTGCTCACTTCGGCTGCTGTGCTGATTGTTTACCTCGCCGGTGTATGGCTGCTCTGGGAAAAGATCGGCGATATCCGGTTGCTAATTTTTTCAATATCCTTTCTGGTGGTCAATGCATTTGCCTGCGAATGGTATTTTATCGGTCAGGAGCGTTTTGGATACATTGCAGCGCGCTCCATGCTCATAAGGGTAGCCGGACTGCTGAGTATGTTTCTGCTGATTCATGAGCCGGCAGATTATTATATCTACTATGCCATCATTGCCTGCTCGGCTATGATGGCCGGCATCTGGAACATAACGATTCTTTTCCGGCAAACGGGTTACTCCTGGCGACAGGTACAATTGGTAAAACACCTGCGCCGGGTTTGGGTCACTTACCTCATTAGCCTGTTGTATAG
>JAGODE010000282.1 GCA_017998385.1 Chitinophagaceae bacterium
CACGGCGCCAGTCCGGCAATTGATGCTTGACTTTGCATTTGAACCTGCCCGCGCAGGCAAAGCGCGCTGTGTATCGGGTATCCGGTATCGGCATCACCCAGGCCGACCGTAACGCGGCTCGGTTGAATGTCGACTAAATATAATTTTTATGGCTACCAGCGCAAATTTTGGCAATATGTTCAGCATGGCCGGAGCATCACTTTTCCTCCCATTTCTCCCCCTGTTGCCCAAACAGATATTACTTACCAATTTGCTGACAGATTTTCCCGAGATGACGATCGCCAATGACCAGGTAGATGAAGCAGCCCTGCAACACCCCACACGGTTTGATCTTGGTTTTATCAGGCGCTTCATGCTTATTTTCGGATTGCTCAGTTCTATTTTCGACTACCTCACATTCGGGTTACTGATCTTCTTATTGCAGGCCAACGAAACACTTTTCCGTACTGCGTGGTTTACCGAGTCTGTCATCTCAGCCTGTCTTATTGTGCTGGTGATCCGGACAAGGAAACCTTTTTTTCAAAGCCGGCCGGGCAAATCTCTATTACTGACTACACTCGCAGTAATAGCTGTAGTGTTGCTGCTTCCTTACCTGCTGCCTGCGGAGTTAATGAATTTTAGTGCCCTGCCGCCTGTTTACCTGGCTGGAATCGCCGGTATCATTCTCGCATACGTAGTGTGTGCAGAATTAATGAAGCGCTGGTTTTACCGTCAGCTGGCCCGGTCTGGGAAAAAGTAAGGCGGCTACTGCAATGGCGGATTATCTGGCTTGAGCAGCGCGAGCAATTGCTCTTTACCAGCTATGGCTGCTTTATATCCGCGCTCAAACAACTCATCGGCCCGACTGAAATCAAACATACCACAATCACTTAAGGGGGGCTCTACCAGCCAGTGACAGGCGTTTAGTTTGGGTTGCAGTGAGCCTGCTATCGCCATATGAAAACACTTCTCCAGCACATTGAGTTTACCTGGCTGCAATAATGTGGCGGTTTCATCTGCCAGGCGATTTACATGACAGCCGAGTATTAACCCGCAATCCGCCAACAACGGTTCGCTGGGGAAATTGTTTAGTAAGCCGCCATCCACATACAGGTTGCCATTGATATTGACGGGTTCAAATACCACCGGCACCGCAGCCGATGCCAGTATAGCCGACGAAAGTGAACCGGCATGCAACACTGCACTACGATGGTGTGTATAATCAGTAGCAGTAATGTAAAGCGGAATCTTCAGTTTCTCAAAGCTGTCTTCGGGCAGGTATTTTCGCAACAACTGGGCGATGGTTTGCATGGAGAAAAAGCCCGATTTGCGCAGGGAGAAATTGCTCCATCCAAAATAGGAGCTCTTTTTCCACATAGCCAGAATAGCTTGCGGGCTGTGTCCGGCAGCATAGAGGGCGCCGGCAATAGCTCCGGCACTCACACCGGAAATTGCCGAAGGATGCACGCCGCATTCATCAAGCATTTGCAATACACCCAGGTGGGCAAAGCCTCTGGCTCCCCCGCCACTTAGTACAAGTCCGACCCTGATCATACCCCAAAGAAAAATAAAAACTCCCTGGATACCTAACCAGACCGCCATCTCCTCCGAAACATAGCTATCAGCGCCATCTGCTTCCTTATCCTGCACGGCAAACAGCTATAAAAGAAAAAGCCCCGCAGAGCGGGGACTTTTCCGGAAGAATCGATTCAAGTAAATTTGAATAACAATAGCAATGTAGATTACTGCTGCTGGCAAAACAAGTTTTTTTATACTAAAAAAATGAATTTAAAACACGGATACTCTGTGTAAGCAGATGCACTTAGCACACACCTCCTCAAACCATTAGCATTTTTCTTTCTTTATACTTTTTTCTCCCGCCTGCGTTGTATTTTGCCTGCATACTTTTTTTGATATGAGTCAGCTTTTAAAAGATCTGTATACAAACGACTTCCTCAACAATTTCGCCGGTTACCTTCAACGGGAAAACAAATCGCTTTCTCCGGCACAATTTACGCGGCAGGTAACTGCGGGCAACTGGGCCGAACTGGAACTAAAGCAACGCATGAAACGCATCAGCACGGTGCTGCATCAATACATGCCGGCTGACTTTGGAGCTGCCAGCCAGGTATTGGTGCGGCTGATCGAACGCCTGGAGGCGGATGGCTTCAGAGGCAGCAGTATTGAATTCATCTTCCTGCCCGATTATATCGAAACATATGGCATTGATGATTATAATACAGCGGTAGCTGCCATGGAACGCTGCACCTGCTTTATGACCTGTGAATTTGCTGTACGGCCATTTCTAAAAAAATATGGCATGCGTATGGTAAAACAAATGGACCGCTGGAGCCGTCATTCACATGCCCATGTACGCAGGCTGTCATCGGAGGGTATGCGCCCGCGCCTGCCCTGGGCCATGGCTGTTGATTTCCTCAAAAAAGATCCTTCCTGCATCATACCTATTCTCGAAAGACTCAAAAACGATCCGGAAGAATTTGTACGCCGTAGCGTTGCCAACAATATCAACGACATTGCCAAAGATCATCCCGACACCGTACTAAAACTGATACGCGAATGGAAAGGTTTTTCTGAGCAGACAGACGCCCTGCTGAAACACGGCAGCCGCACGCTTTTCAAAAAAGGTCACCCAGAAGTATTGAAACTGTTTGGATGGGGTAATAATAAAGATATACAGCTGCTATCATTTACTCTTCCGAAAGCCAGCGTAAAAATCGGAAATGCGCTTCCCTTCAGTGTGCAGCTTCGCAACAAAGCCGCCAAATCACACGCAGCCCGCATCGAGTATGCCATTTACTACCGGCTAAAAAAAGGTGATTTCGGTAAAAAGGTGTTTAAGGTCAGCGAAACCAGTATTGCTCCCGGAAACAGCCTGCTGATAGAACGGCAACACAGTTTTCGTCCTATCACCACACGCGTCTACTATCCGGGTGCTCATGAAATAGCAATCATTGTAAACGGCGTGGAACTGGATCGCAAACCATTTAAATTACTGAAATAATATCAGCGCACCTGCCGCTGCAGCCACTTATAAGCAGCCTGCACGGTAGGATCTGTCTGCGGATTTTCGAAATCGTCTTTTGCACTGTTTATGTAGATCCGTGGAGTTACTGTTCCGCTTTTTAATACTTTTTTGTGGGCATTGGCCATGTAATTGACCGTAAGCAACAGGTATCCTTTGTTGTGCACGACAAAACCGTTGGTAGCATTGCCCACGCCTGTGCTGGGTTCGCCAAACAATCTTGTGCGGGCCCGGGTGGTAAATGCCAGTGCCATAATCTCACCGGAACTGGCCGTACCGGGTCCAATAAGGACTGCTACGGGTACTTTTCTGTTTACGAAGCAGCTGCGGTCGGGAATGGCTGCCTGCTGATACTGAAGTGTGGCCTGGCTGGTGTCGACCGGTAAAATATGGCCATAGGCGTCGGCTGCCAATGGTTTATGTTCGTCGCCGGTGAGCAGTCGTATAACCTGCCACATAGGTTCACTGTTGCCACCGTTGTTCATACGCAGGTCAATGATATAGGCTTTGGGATTTAATGCAGCGAGCTTACATAAAGAGTCCATCAGCAGGTTGGCCCACTCTTTCATCTTTGCCTGATTGCTGCCAATAAGTACAGCCGGCATTTTATAGTAAGCTATTTCACCTTCGAGCATCGCCAGTTTTACAGCCCGTGGTTTTTTATAAGCGGCCAGGATACCTGCACTCATGACACGCTCCGGAGCCGGATTTTTGGACCGGAACGAGCTATCGATCCCGGCATACATACCATGATAATCCCTGAGCTGATCAAATACCCAGATCACCAGTTCATCGGCTGCGCGGGCATCGTTTACTCCTGTCAGCCTTGCCTGCACGGTATCTTTCACCCGCTGCCAGTTTACCTTATTGCTATATAAAGACTCCCGCTGCATGACAGACACGCACTCCTGTACATACAGGCGTAAACTATCAGCAGACTGAGCCGCTGCAAATTGAAGGGCAGCAACGAAGAAGCCAGAGATAAAGAATAAACGCTTTTTCATCGGTGCAAAATGCCTATTAATAATTTTGTAATGCCCGGTTGCATGTATGAGTTGTCAGAAATGGTGTATTAGCTGTGGAGGACAGGGGTTAAAAGTTTAAAGGTATAAAAGTATAAAGGGTATAAAGGGTTTAAAGTGAAAATGCCTTTTCATTAGCACATTCATCCCATTAGCACATCAGCACATTCATCCCATTAGCATATTAAACACATTATCTCTTCCATCGCCAGTATCCTACTCCAATCAGCAACACGAGTGCTCCCGCTATCCACCACCAGATTAGCCGGGAGCTGGCAAAGTCGACGGTGACGGTATCGCCCATGAGCACCAGTCCTGCCCAGTAGGCGGGTGCGAGCGTACGTCCTTTGCTGGCCTGCAGGTAATCGAGTTTAGCTTTTTGCAGGGCTTCATTGGCGGCCATACCTTTTCGCATGTGGGCAATCATGGCTTCGGTTATCTGGCTGCTTGATTTTTCGTCGATACCCCAAAGCCCCATTACGATACTCTTACTGCCGGCATAATTAAACGCATGCGCCAGCGACACCATTCCTTCACCATCCTGATAACCCGGCCGGCCGGATTCGCAGGCCGTCAGTACGGCCAGGTCTGAAGCCACATTACACCCATAAATATCGGCGAGATATAACGAATTGCTGTCGGGCCGGTCTGGTTCTTTTGAAAAGATCAGCCGTGAGCGGTCTGGCATCTGGTTATTGTATTCGGCATGGGTGCCGATATATAAGATTTTATGTCCTGCTGCCTGCGACCGGAAGCGGGTGAGTGTAGATGAATGATCGGTATAGGCATCGCCCCCGAGCAGGCGTCCCAGGCGGCGTGCCAGTTTTACGGTACTTGGTTGTGGCAATAAGGAAAGATACTGCCGGTCTACACGTACAGAATCGCTGACCCGCTGGCGGTAGGCCTGTTTATCTTTATCATCAAATCCCGGCACAAAAGCAATATAATTTTTCTGCAAAGCCTCTTCTTCTGCGGCCTGTCTGCCTACCAGCATCAGGCTGTATTGATAAGAAATCACATGCTTTGCCAGCAAACTGCCCTGTGCCAACTGTGCATATTGCTGCAAAGGAGCGGGTGTGAGCATTTCAAAACTGAGCGAATAAAGCACTCCATCGGGAATAATTACGACCTGGCGGTTACGGATATGTGCAGCAATAGGCTGCCACAGATCCTGATACAATTCATGCAGCAGTTTGCCCGGAAGTGTATCGCTGGTATTTAGTTGCACCAGCGTGGCCACACGTTTGCTGAGTGCAGGAGCGCGAAGATCTGTCAGCACCTGCTGGTCTTTATCAATCACCAGCGCACGCAGGCTGTCGCCATCTGCATAATAACGCACCACTGTAACGCCGGCAGGCAGTGTGGCACGGATCGAGGTCAGGCCTCTCTCCTGCGATGCATACCGCATCTGGTAATAACCCGGATATTGAACCCTGATTTTGTCGAGATAAGACTGCCAGGCCTGTGCCGCTTTGAGGTAACTATCAATCTGCAGTGAGTCGGCACCGGCCAGTTGCAGCGAAACAGCTATTTCCGCTTTCAGCTTTTCTTCTTCCGTTTGAATACCTGACGGCAGGTTGGCAAATCGTATCGCAGCAGCTTTGTTGAGACGATTACGGATTCGCGAGTATAGAGCAGACTCATACAGATCCACATACTTATCAAGATGCTGTGCCGTGCCGGTGAGTTTATACAATTCCATTTCTACCTGGCGGGCAAAACCGTAGATGGCGGCATTCT
>JAGODE010000283.1 GCA_017998385.1 Chitinophagaceae bacterium
GCTGTACTCAGGTTCATGAAGTTGATACAGGCCAGCAGCAGTACAAAGATGCCAATGATCCCAAACATGCGCACATACTTAATAGCACCTCCTGTATTGATACCGTCTTTGAACTCGGAATACAAATGCCAGTTGTCCATCGGCTGAAGAAAGAGCGCCGGTTTCTTCTGCTGTAATTGCGCATTTACCTTTTTGAGTTTAGCATCTCTGATTTTGGCAGACACCGCCGCCATGCTGGTATTTTTATTGATCTCTGCATAGAGAGTGGTAAAATTGGGTCGCCAGGGATCTTCCATATCCTTCAGGTTGCCATTGCTGTGATACCAGAAATCCCAGGACGATACAAAGCGGATATTGGCCAGACTTGAATTGGCCGGAAAATCTTTGTAAACGCCGGCTACTTTTACCGGTTCCATTTTATTGATCTTAAGCATACGGCCCATGGGATCTTCTTCACCAAAGCAGGCCTTTGCGGCAGATTCAGCCAGCAGAATGGAACTCGGGTCATTAAGCGCATTTCGCTGACCTTTGATCATACGCAGGCTAAACAATTCGGGCATCTCCTTTTCGAAAAAGCCGCCATTCGATTTTATCTTTTTATCCTCTGTCTGCAGTATATATTCGCCCTGGTTTACGGCCATTACTATATGCCTGAAGTCGCTGCCATAATTTTTCCGTAACTCATCGGCCAGTGGATAAGGCACACTCTCCCAGGTCTGCACTTTTCCGTTATTGGTCACATGCTGTATTACCTGAGCAATACGCTCATGCCGCTCAAAACTCTTGTTGAACGAAAGTTCGTCATGCATCCACAGACCAATCATAAGTGCCACCGCCATACCCATTGCCAGACCCAGGATATTGATAGTGGAATGCATACGATCTTTTACAAGATTGCGCCAGGCTGTTTTTAAATAATTCCTGATCATAAACAGTGCTACAGTTAAAGAATGGATAGATAATACGGATTACGTCCGTACACGTGCCCTATGCGTGCCAATAAATATGCCCGGCCGAAACAAATTGAAAATAAGCTTAATGGATATTTTTTTACATCCATATATGTTCATTTCCGTACAGCTGTCCGTCCGGTTCCATTGCAGCAACGCTATCGGGCTTATTTGAATGCTGTTGGTTAACCTGATTATTTCCCCGCACTCTCCAGCTCTTTTATTTTTTCTTTGGCGCCCTCATTTTGCGGATCGAGCCGGAGTGACTGCTGATAATTCAGTAAAGACTTTTCTTTATCTCCTTTTATAAAATAGGCCTCACCCAGGCTGTCGAATACATTGCCTGACCGGGGAAACAATCTGGTATTGTATTCGAAGACAACAATGGCTGCATCATATCTTTTTTTGCCCAGCAGCGAATAACCGACGGAGTTGAGGGCCGATTCCCTGTCTGCATCATAATCTGCACCAGCTTTTTTCTTCAGTGTTTCATAAGCTGCCAGTATCTGCTCACCGCTGGCTGTATCGAGCAGGCTTTGCAGGGCCTGCAGGGTCGATTTTTTGGGCAGATCATAGGGTTTGCCATCCAGTATGTTCTGAATCGCATTATTGATATCGTAGAGATTGTTCTGCTTGTTGTTGGTCATCAGCATCACCACACGTTGCTGACTGGCGTTGCTGCTGAGCAGGGCCTGGTAGTTATAGGCAGTGCCATCGTGAATATGGGCCACCAGTTTATTGTCTTCCATCTTTCCGCCACCCAGGCCACACTGCCTGCCGTAGCTGAAGGGCGTCAGGATAGCGAGGGTAGAAGCGGGATTGATAAGGCGGAATTGCTGCAAGGCCATTTCCCATTTGTAAAAATCATCTAGCGTTACAGCTGTCCAGCCGGATATGGGCAGTTTTACCGGCGAGTACACATAGTTGTCATTGAATGACTGGGCGAATAAGGGGGTAGATTCATTGGGATCGATAACGGAAGCCCGCATCTTCAGTGGCTGAAGCATGTATCGCTGTACAAAATCAGTAAAGCTCAGGCCCGTGATTTTTTCGATGATCTGACGTTGCAGCAATACATTGCTGTTGTTATACGCATACCGGGTACCTGGTTCAAAATCGAGGCGGGTCACCATTTTAAGGCTATCCATGGCTGCGGCATCGCTGCTGATGTTTCGCCAGTTGAGATCGGGCAGACCACTGGCATATTGCAGCAGGTTTTTGATGCGGATGGTGCCGGCCCATTCGGGTAGTTGCGGCAGATATTGCGATACCTTATCGTCAAGCGACAATTTGCCCTGTTCTTTCAGCATCATGATGCCCACCGCATTAAACTCTTTGGCAATGGAGCCAATATGAAAACGGTATTTATCGGTGAGTTTGGTTGTGCGGGCTGCATCTGCGTAGCCGATACTCTTGCGGTAAATCTCACGCCCCGATTCAACCACCAGCAGATTGCCATTGAACAGTCCCAGCCGGTGTGTCTTGCGGATCAGCGAATCAATTAAAACCTGTTTGGATTGAGCATGCAGCAGCTTGGTGCTTATGGTGAGAAAAAATAAGAGCATCAGGTGTTGAAAGCGGGTGCGCATATCGATTGGGGTTAAGTTTTTCCAAAAGTCGTCTATCGGGCAGGAAAGTTGCAAGGTGCTGACAGAAACCGGTTTTGGAGGGTCGAATATGGATTTATGCATGACGGCGGTAAATGTGCTAATGGATTTGAAGATGTGGCGATTTGAAGATTTGAAGATGGCGGGAGAGAATGTGCTGATGTGTTAATGTGCCAGTGTGCTAATGGATTTGAAAATTTGAAGATTTGAAAATGAGCAGGTAATGTACTTATGAAACCTTTGCGTCCTTAGCCTGCTTTGCGTTCTTCACGATCTGAAAATGGGAGCGGATAATGTGCTAATTGAAATGTGCTAATGTGCCAGTGTGCTAATAATATGACCTATTACCTGCTGATGAAACTTTTGCCTTCCTGCTCAATCCCACAATATTTTTAATGAATAAATAAATGCTTTTTTACTTATAATCTTTGCCCTGCCGCAACGCTTAAATTGCTTAATTTTGCAGGGTATGAATCACACAATTACCTTTCTTGCATATTCTCTTCCCTGCAATCGGTTCGGATTGCAGCAGGGGCATGCAGCGGGTAAAACCACTCTTTTCTTTATCTCCACTCCCAAAGCCTTTGATCCTTTCACCCCGGCACCCGTTTTCTGAGTTGCCCGGGGTATCGAACAGTTTCTTTTATTAAGTTCAGCCATATGTATCAGTAAGAAAACCGGTTAGCGGTTTCACCATTTTTTTATTGACAAACAAAGGGGCATATGCAGGACATACATTAAAATCAAAAGGATTATGAAGGAGCTAAAAGAAAAACTCATTTTACTGAAAAGCGATTATGAGCTGTTGGTTGCCTATATCTTTTCCAAACTGAGTCCCATATCGGGCGATTACAGAAATGCGGAGCAATTGTATGAAGAACTGAAGCTGGCGGAGGTTCATGAAAATGCGCAGGATATACCGGCAGATGTGGTTCGTATAAACTCGCTGGTAGAAGTAGAAGAACTGGAGACGCAACGGCGGCAGCGGTTTCAGATCGTTGTACCGGCACAGGCCAGCCAGTCTTCGCGGAAGCTCTCTGTTTTTGCACCGCTCAGCATTGCATTAATAGGTTACCGGAGTGGCCGGCAGGTAAGCTGGCAGATGGCTTCGGGTAAAAAACTGTTTATGATCAGAAATGTGGTGAATAAAGATTGATAAAGTGATGCCAGGCTGGCTTTAATCGGGTTGGGCCGACATCTTTTTTTTATATAAATTGATAGTGCAAAAACCCGAAAGTCAGCAGTGTAACAGATTAAGTTCTATAAAATTTTCTTACATGAGAAGGAGTTTCATATTCGTGTCCACGTTGCTGCTGGTCAGTACCTGGGCACTGGCCTATTACCTGAATCCCAATTGGTATGTTATATTGGTCATCGTAGCGGCCCTTACGGCGCTGGGATATTTCGATATGTTTCAGCAAAAGCATTCCATCATGCGCATCTATCCGGTTTTTGGCCGGTTACGTTTTCTGATGGAGGATTTGCGGCCCAAGATTTACCAGTACTTCATCGAATCAGATATTGATGGCAGACCCATTAACCGTATTGACCGCTCAACCATTTATCAGCGGGCCAAAAAGGAAAATGATACCATGCCATTTGGAACGCAGCTGGATGTATATTCGGAAGGGTATGAATGGATGTGTCACTCCATGGCTCCCAAGGATTTCAAATTGCTGGATCATGATCCACGGGTTATGATCGGTAATAAAGGCTGTACGCAACCTTACTCTGCCAGCATATACAACGTATCGGCTATGAGTTATGGTGCCCTTAGTTCCAATGCCGTGGAGGCGATGAATGGAGGAGCGCGGATAGGTGGTTTTGCACAAAATACCGGTGAAGGCGGTTTGAGTCCCTATCATCTCAAACATGGTGGTGATATTATCTGGCAGATCGGTACCGGTTATTTCGGCTGCCGTACGGCAGATGGAAATTTTAATGCAGAGCAGTTTCGCGAAAAGGCCAACCTGCCACAGGTGAAGATGATCGAGTTAAAAATTTCGCAGGGTGCCAAACCCGGTCATGGCGGTATTTTGCCTGCATCGAAGAACACACCCGAGATCGCTGCTATACGCAGTGTGCAGCCGCATACGCTCGTGGCTTCTCCTCCTTATCATAAAGCCTTCAATACACCACGCGAGCTCGTTCAGTTTATTCAGCAACTGCGTACCCTGGCCGGCGGCAAGCCCGTTGGGTTTAAATTATGCGTGGGACATAAGAGTGAGTTTATCAGCATCTGCAAAGCCATGATAGAACTGGATACGTATCCTGATTTTATTACGGTAGATGGAGCCGAAGGCGGTACCGGTGCTGCTCCCCAGGAGTTTTCCAATTATGTAGGAGCGCCGCTGCTCGATGGACTCGATTTTGTACATAATATTCTTACCGGTCTCGATATCCGCAAGCATATTAAGCTGATTGCTTCCGGTAAGATCACCAGCAGCTTCCATATCATTCGTGCTATGGCGCTGGGTGCCGATGTCTGCTACTCCGCCCGGGCCATGATGATGGCCGTTGGCTGTATCCAGGCATTGCTCTGCAATACCAACAAATGTCCCGTGGGTGTGGCTACACAGGATCCCCGGCTTACCGTGGGGCTGGTGGTAGAAGATAAGAAAACCAGGGTAGCCAATTTTCACAAAAACACCGTAGAAAGTTTTGTGGAGCTGTTGGGTGCTTCGGGGCTTGAGCGAAAAGAAAATATTACCCGTTCACATATTTACCGGCGTATATCGTTTCAATCCATGCTTACGTACAGTGAGATATTTCCTACTTATGCAACCGGTTCATTCCTCAGCGAAATACCGGATCGCTACAAGCAGGATTTCAAATATGCCAGCCCCGATCACTGGGGACATACGAATGTAGGCAGCTGGAGCAGTTGAGACTTTTACATAAATAAGCCCGCATTTTGCTGCGGGCTTATTTCGTTATGGTGAAGGGTACGCATTAGCCTACGATATTCTTATATGGATTGATCATGCGCGAGAAGAGCGAATTGATACGCCGCATTCTCACCAGGGTTCTTTTGCCGGGCTTGTAGGTAGAGCTGTTGATGAGTGCAACACCGGCCAGGATGATAATGAGTGCTGCCAGCTGGATGCCGTTGATACGCTCACCGGCAAACAGACCACCTGCAACCACCGCTACAATCGGGTTCACATACACGTGGGTACTTACCAGTACCGGATTTCTTACAGACAATAAC
>JAGODE010000284.1 GCA_017998385.1 Chitinophagaceae bacterium
CATTGATCTTGCAGACGATGACATACCAGCCGCCCTGCCACTGGTAACCTCTTACAGTCAGAATTTCAACACACTGGCATCTGCAGGCACAGGCAATGTCTGGACCGACAACAGCACTATACCGGGATGGTATGCCACCCGTACTACATACAATGCTGCAAACGGCAGCAGTAATGCTGGTGCATTGTATAGCTTTGGCAGTACCGGCAGCACAGAACGTGCACTTGGATCAGTAGGCAGCGGCAGCACCGGTACTATCTTCTACGGTGCCCGTTTCAAAAACAATACCGGTACCACAATCACCGCACTGAAGATCAGCTATACCGGCGAGCAATGGCGCAATGGCGGCAATGCAAGCGCACAGACAGTGAACTTTACCTACCAGTCAGCCCCCAGCGTCACTTCGCTTGCCGGCGGCAGCTGGACTCCTGTAAGCGAACTTAATTTCATAAGCCCTGTTACCGGAACCACTGCAGCCACTCTCGATGGCAATGTAATCGGCACCAATGCGGTACCCATCAGTTATACCATCAATGGCCTTAATATACCTGCTGGTGATGAAATCATGATTCGCTGGGAAGATATAGACCACAGTGGTGCTGATCATGGACTGGGTATCGATGATTTTACAATCGAAGCCAACCCATCTGACCTTACTGCTCCGGGCTTTACCACACTGGCTCCTGCCAATGGCAGCAGCGACGTGCCCACCAATACCACACTGAGCATTACCTTTAATGAACAGGTAGTAAAAGGCAGCGGCCTGCTGCAACTCCGCAGGTCAGACGACAACAGCACCGTCTTCAGCATTGATGTAACTAATGCAGCAGTTGTTTTAAACGGCAATACTTTGTCGGTTCCCGTCTCCTCGCTTGCTGTAAATACATCCTTCTATGTGACTACTGATGCGGGATTGGTAAAAGATATGGCCGGTAATGATTTTGCGGGCATTACAGACCCGGCAACCTGGGCATTCCAGACCGGTACTGTTTTCTACACTGCCAATTTCAATACCTGCACCAGCGCTCTTACAGATGGTTTTACCCAATACAGCAGTACCGGTGCCATTACCTGGGCCTGTACCAGCTTTGGCCGCGACCCCAATGCACCGGCTGGCACAGCCGCTTTCCCCAATGCCGTACAGATAAATGGCTTCTCCGGAGGCACCAATGTACCGAATGTAGACTGGCTGATATCGCCCGCATTTGATCTGAGCAGCACTACTTATCCCCTGCTCAGCTTCTGGAGCCGTACAGCTTTCAATGGCCTGCCATTACATCTGAAAGTGTCAACCGACTATACCGGTGGCGATCCTGCCAATGCAACCTGGACAGATATCAATGGAAAATTCCCGCAGCAGGCCTCCAATATCTGGATGCTTTCCGCCGATATCAACCTGGCTGCATTCAAACAGTCTAACGTACATGTTGCCTTTGTTTATACCAGCACTGATGATGATGGCGCCCGCTGGACACTGGATGATATCAGCCTCCTCAATTCGCCGGTGCCCCCTGCTCCCAGCCTTACACTGGGTTCTGCAGACATCCAGTTTGCCTTTGTAGCCGATGGTTCCACTGCCGATAAGCCATTCAGCTTTACCGGCAATGACCTTACAGAAGGAGTAACACTTGTTGCCAGCAGCAACTTCCTGTTATCGAAAGATGGCGGCAGCTTTAGCCCCAGTATCAGTTATACACAGGCCGAAGCCAATAACATCACCCTGCATCCGCTGGTACGGTTTGCCCCCAACCAGAACAATCAGAATTTCGAGGGCACTGTTACGGTCAGCACAGGCAGCCTCTCCGGCATCATCAACCTGAAGGGCAGCAGTATTAACCCCCTCACCACACTCGAAGTAGTAAACTGGAACGTGGAATGGTTCGGCAGTGCAGCCAATGGCCCTGTCAATGATGCGCAGCAGGAGCAGAATGTAAAAGCTATCCTGCAAAATCTCGATGCCGATGTATATGGTCTGGTAGAAGTAGTAGATGAAAACAGGTTGGCCAGTGTAGTAAGCCAAATGCCCGGATATGCGTATGTGATCAGTAATTTTGGTTCGCACACCAACCCCAACTCCAGTACTGCGGGCCCGTTGAGCGAAGCACAGAAACTCGCATTTGTATATAAAACTTCTGTACTCAGCAATATTACAGCAGAGCCCTTACTGTCTGCAGGTATCAATACTGCTGAAGATCTCAGCAATCCCAATTACAATTACTGGTCAAGTGGTCGTTTCCCGTATATGATGACAGCCGACGTGACGCTTAACTGTGTGACGCAAAAAGTGCGTTTTGTGCTGGTGCATGCCAAAGCCAATACTTCGCCCACAGCTACTTCGTACGACCGGCGTAAAAATGGTGCCGATGCACTATACAGCCTGCTCAACACAACCTACTCCAGCGATAATATCATCATACTGGGCGATTTCAACGACGACCTGGATGTGTCGATTACAGCAGGATTTACCACCACTTCGTGGAACTCGTTTGTTAGCGATGCAACAAATTATTCGCCGCTCACACTGCCCCTTAGCCTCGCCGGAAAAAAATCAACGGCCAGCTACAACGACATGATCGATCATGTGGTAGTATCAAATGAAATGCAGGGCTATTATATGACGGCCACAGCGAGTGTGCTTAACGATGTGGCCAATCTGATCACTAACTATGCCAATACCACATCTGATCACTATCCGGTATTTACCCGTTATCGTTTCGCCAATACAACTGCGCCGGTAGTAACAACCTGTCCGGTTGTGTCAACACTTTGCCTTAACGAATCCGGCAATTATACCATTCCCGTGTTTACAGCTACCGACGACTGCGACATGGTAGCATACAGCTATGTGATTACAGGCGCTACGGAGCGCAGCGGCAGCGGCAACGATGCCAGTGGCGCCTTCCAGCCCGGCAACAGCACCATTACCTGGACAGCTACCGATACCTGGGGTAATACCGTCAGTTGCACCACACAGGTTGTTGTAGCGCCGAAACCTGCGGTAGTAATTCCCGATGCATTTGCACTACCCAGCGGTACCGCTGCCAATACCGTCTATATAGGCTATACCCCTGCCGGTTCTATCACGCTGACGGCACAGGCCACTGGTGGTACACCCGGCTACAGTTATCAGTGGACAGGCAACTCTTCCACTACGGCTTCTGCCACGGTTAACCCAACCACTGCCAGCTCTTATACAGTGACGGTTACCGATGCCAATGGCTGCCAGGCCACTGCCGGCAAATCCATTGCGGTAAAAGACGTACGTGTAACAGGTCAGCCGGGTAAGGTAGTGATCTGTCATAAGCCGGGTACACAGAACAGTACGCAGCAGGTTAATCAGTCGGCCGTGGCCAATCATCTCTCACATGGCGATCAGCTGGGGTCCTGCAATGTGGTAAGTTATCCGCCGCTGGCAATGACGATTGCGCCCAATCCTTCGCTCAATTATTTCAATATTGCGCTGCGGGGTGGCAATCCCAATGGCACGATCAATATGCGTGTATTGAATATTCTGGGTAAAGTGGTGGAGCAGAAAACCAATCTGGCCCCGGGTCAAACTGTGCGTATCGGCAACAATTACCAGACTGGTATTTATATAGTAGAAATAAGCCAGGGTAATGACCGGGAGTATTGTACACTTTTAAAAATTAAGCTCTAACCGGTTTCAGCAGCTATCGTAAAGCGGGAGTCTTAGCGGCTCCCGCTTTTTTTGTAAATAAATTCGATTTTTGCAGGAAGATGTACGCCGGACAAATTGTATCAATTTCATTTTCAATAAATTACCCCTTTTCTTCTTATCTTATCCGGCCCGGAGGCTAGTCAACTGCCATTCAGTTCTACTGGTATTTCCACATATGGGCATAAACTCCTATCTTTGCCGCCCCAAATCTGTATTCGCAGATTTCCCTGTCATAACTGATGGGGACCCATTGGGATGAAATCGAATTTTTTAAAACAAAAAAGAGGTAAATGAACAATTACGAATTGATGGTGATTTTTACCCCTGTACTCAGCGACGATGAGTTCAAAGCTGCACAAAAAAAATATGCAGGTTTGATTGCCGAATTCGGCGGCTCTGTAGTAGCTGAAAACCCCTGGGGACTGAAATCACTGGCGTATCCGATCCAGAAAAAGACTACTGGTCTTTATTGGGTGCTGGAATATTCTGCGCCATCCGACTTCAACGAGAAGCTGAAAATCCAGCTTCTGCGTGATGAGAGCGTGCTCCGTCACCTTTGCACTAAACTCGATAAATACGCCGTCGAGTACAATGCCAAAAAGAGAAGTGGTGTAAAAACTGGAACTGAAAAAGCAGTGGAGGCTTAAGACATGGCAAAGAACGAAATCAAATACCTGACCGCCATTAAGAGCGACAAGCGTGTTAAGAAATTCTGCCGCTTCAAGAAATATGGCATCCGTTACATCGATTATAAAGATGTGGAATTCCTGAAAAAGTTCCTGAACGAGCAGGGTAAATTGCTGCCCCGCCGTCTTACAGGCAACAGTCTGAAATATCAGCGCAAAGTATCTGACGCGGTGAAAAAAGCCCGCCAGATGGCTCTGCTGCCTTACGTAACAGATCTTTTAAAATAAGCTCCACTCACCCTAACCTGGTTTTATTCAACCAGGGACAGTGAGCATTTTCAATAAATGACACTGGGAAGCGGTAAGTGAAAAAAAAGAAAACAATGGAAGTAATCTTAATTAAAGATGTAGATAATCTGGGTGGTGTCAACGAAGTAGTGAAGGTAAAGAATGGTTATGCCCGTAACTATCTGCTGCCCCGCCAGCTGGCTGTAGAAAACAGCCCCAGCAACCGGGCTCAGCTCGAAGAGCGTCTGAAGCAGGTACGCAAGAAAGAAGAGAAAATGCTGGCAGAAATCAACAGCGTTATCGCTAAACTGAAAGAAGGTCCGCTGAAACTCGGTGCTAAAACCGGTACTTCCGGTAAGATCTTCGGTAGTGTAACTTCTCTTCAGATCAGCCGTGCTATCCGTGAGCAGCGTGGTTACGATATTGACCGTCGTAAGATTCATATCGTAGATGAAGTGAAAGAACTGGGTACTTACAAAGCCACGATAGACTTCGGCAACGGTCACCATACCGAGCTCGAATTTGAAGTTGTAACCGAGTAATCTGCATCGCTCCAAATAACTCAAACCCCTCTCTGGAGGGGTTTTTTGTTGTTTTTACCCCGGGTTTTCCCTTTAAAATCAGCCGTTTAGGGGCTGAAACCCGCTCCAGATAAGGCTTTCCATAAAAATTTTGACCTATCTCAAAAAAAATCCGCTATTTTCGTAGTGATTTGGTGTTCTGTACAGTTCCAGAAGTCCTGAACGTTTCGAAAAACCAGTAAATGTTCACAGGTATTCTCTACTGTTAGCACTTTTATTTTTTTAAACTTCTCAAAATGAACATTTACGTAGGAAACCTCAGTTGGAACCTGAAAGACCAGGACCTGATGAACCTTTTCGCCTCTCATGGCGAAGTATCTTCTGCCAAAATCGTGCAGGACAAATTCACAAACCGCAGCAAAGGCTTCGGCTTTGTAGAAATGCCTAACGACGACCAGGCTCAGGCAGCTATCGCTGCTTTGAATGGTACAGAAGTAGACGGTCGCAACATTGTTGTGAACGAAAGCCGGCCCAAGCCTGAAGGCGGCGGCGGCGGTGGCTTCAAGAAAAGAAGCTTCGGCGGCGGTGGCGGCGGCGGCTTTAAAAAAGGCGGCGGCGGCGGCGGCTACAACAAAGGC
>JAGODE010000285.1 GCA_017998385.1 Chitinophagaceae bacterium
GTATCTTATCGGGCCACATTTGGCAGCGATGGAATAGGCATGAAGGATAAAGATCTGCGGGCTGTGAGCTATAACGTCACTATGAAATTCGGCCGTTTTTAACTGTCTTTCATAACAAGGGGTATAATCCTGTGTCCCGCCCACGCGGGGCCAGGATTTTATATAAATACAATTTCCGGATCCTGCAGCTCACGCTTAAAGATGAACGGATGCGGAAAACTCAGTAATACACCTACAATTTCAAAGAGAGAAATATACAGGTAAAAGGGGTGGGTTAATAGCCAGTACAGTGTACAGGCCAGGGTGGTACTTATAACACACCAGTAAAGCCGCTTGCGGAAAAGCGACTGATGAAAATTTTTCCTCGCCTCAAAATCAGGTATAGCCATCATGATCTCCCGCTGTTTACGGATATAAAAGGTGAAAGCAAAAGCGAGACACAATGGTCCATACAACAGTAAATTCCGGATCAGTTTTGCCGATGAAGGCTCCAGCACCGGGTTTGCCTGCAGCCACACGAGCAGCATACTGCATGCCACCAGTAAAATAGCAATCGTAAGTGTGGTACGAAACCAGCGACGGTAAGGCGCCAGCTCAATTGTTTTGATCATTCCGCTTGTTTGAAGGGCAAATTTAGGTCGCGGATCAGTTTTTCATAATGGTAAATTCAACCCGCCTGTTCAGCTGCATGTTCAGTTCCGAATCATTGGGCATCACTGGCTTTGTTTCGCCATAGCCTTTCGATGTGATACGATCGGTGGAAATTCCTTTCGATAAAATATATTCCATCACGGAGCGGGCACGATTATCACTAAGCGTGAAGTTATAAGCATCCGAACCGCGGCTGTCTGTATGGGCGCTCATTTCAATTACGATAGCCGGATTCTCCTTCAATAGTTTTACCACACGGTCAAGTTCAACGAATGACTCCGGTCGCAGGTTCCATTTATCATAGTCAAAGAATACGTTATTGAGTCGCACCACCTGGCCTATTTCTATCGGCATAAGGTAGAGATCTTTGTGCACTTCCATAAAGCCTGCTTTGGCCAGGGAGTCAAGCTTCAGATTTTCAGATTGCGCAAAATAATGATCGGCAGTGGCACGTATCAGGTAGTTTTTATCATAAGGCAATACAATCTTAAAAGCTCCATCATCGGGGCTCGACACGCCATTACCGGCTTCCGTTCCGGATGGCAGCGTCTGGTATACGAGTGATGCACTCAGCGGTTTTTTAGTCTTGGCATCATATACATTGCCGGTGACAATTACAACCGGGTTGGGACGTTCTTTTTCCAGCAATTTCACACGCACAATATCACTTTCGCCGAATGTGTTGAGGCTGGTGGTCATATATGCGTATTCGCCTCCCGCATCAAGGGTGAAGAAAGCATCCCAGTCGGTAGTATTAATAGGCTCACCCAGGTTTTGGGGATCACTCCATTTTTGCCAGGTATCATCGAGACGTTTGGTCATCCAGATGTCGTTGTCGCCAACACCACCCGGTCTGTCGCTGCTGAAATAAAGTGTTTCGCCATCGGCAGCCAGGTAAGGAGTCATTTCATTAAAGTCCTTCAGGTTTATTTTTTTTCCCAGGGTTTTGGGTTCCGACCAACTGCCATCCGGCTGCAGAAAACACACATAAAGGTCGTTATTGTAGCTGCCTTTTTCTTCAGACATATACAGCAGCAGGGTTTGCCCGTCGTGTGCCATTGTTGCACCATTCTGCCGGCCACGATCATATTTGGGATAGTTTTTGATATGCAGCATTTCCGGTTTGCTCCATCCGCCATTGCGTGTGCGATAACTCATACTTACCCCATTACCTACATAATCGCCATTTACAAATGCGTTCCGGATAAGAATGCGGTTATTATCGGGGGAGATCCAGTATACTGCATTGTAATAATAAGTGTTGAGCGGGTATCCCAGGTGGCGTGCTTCACCCCATTTGCCAGCGCTGTCACGCTCCGAGAACCAGATGTCCTGCGAGTTTCGTATACCTCTGTAATGCGTATTGTAAGGATGATTTTCGCAGATGAAAAAAAGAAGATTACCATCCGCCGATACGGTAGGCCGCAGTTCGGCAAACTCGGAGTTTACATTGAAGCCAAGGTTTTCAATCTTAATGACTGTACCGCGGCGGATAACATTGTCTTTTTGCTCTTTCAAAGGCGAAGTAGTGTCGGCAAACGGCTGCGCCCACAGTGCCGCACCGCTCAGCAAAAGGCCAAGAAGCAGGATGGTTTTTTTCAAGATACTGGCATTAATAATTCCTGCTAAGCTAGCACAATCCGCATCGCTATACTAAGTGGAAATACTTGTATTTTTTACGATACTCAGGCCCCGGTTGCCTCTTTTGACGCTACATGCCGACGTACCACGGGCGCCACTTTAGTACCAAACAGCTCAATCGAACGCAGCACCTGCTTATGTGCAATAGGACCAACGGTCATTTGCGCCATAAAACGGGTATTCCCAAATAATTCATACTGATAAAGCATCTTGTCAATAACCTCCTGGGGGCTTCCCACCATAAGAGAGGCTTTGGGCGAGCGCATGGCTTCATACTGTTCACGGTTGAGTGCCGGCCAGCCACGTTCGCGGCCAATACGGCTCATTACTTCGGCATAGGATGGATAAAACTCATCGGCCGCCTGCTGCGAATTATCTGCTACATACACATGACCATTGATGCCCAATTGCCAGGGATGCGTATGGCCTGCTGCTGTATATGTTTTTTTATAAAGATCGGTCAGTCCGGCAAAACGGGCCGGCATGCCACCAATAATCGCCAGTGCCATAGGCAGGCCAAGTTTGCCGGCACGAATCACCGACTCGGGCGTACCGCCAATAGCCACCCAGACAGGCAACAGCGCTTGCGCCGGCCGGGGATACACGGGTTGATTACGGATAGGCGCCCTAAACTCACCCTTCCAGTTTATTACCTCCTGTTTGCTGATCTCCAGTAACAATTCAAGCTTCTCTGCAAACAGGGCATCATAATCATCAAGATTATAACCAAACAATGGAAAGGATTCAATAAATGACCCCCGGCCAGCCATAATCTCAGCCCTGCCTTTTGAAATCAGGTCTACAGTAGCAAATTGCTGGAATACACGTACGGGGTCATCTGAGCTAAGTACAGTAACAGCACTTGAGAGGCGGATTTTTTCTGTCTGCGCCGCTGCAGCTGCCAACACTACAGCAGGAGCAGATACGAGATAATCGCGCCGGTGATGTTCACCAATGGCATATACATCAAGCCCTACCTGCTCGGTAAGCCGTATCTCTTCCAGCAATTGCTGCATACGTTGTTCTCCACTGATGCGCTGACCCGATACCGGATCCACACCCATTTCTCCAAAACTGTAAATACCTAATTCCATGTTAATTGATTATACGCGCCGCTATTAAAAATAATGCTTAAAGGTAATGAGCGGCTGGCAACCTATAACAGGATATAAACGGGAAAGTTCAGCAGCAGGTACTTGCGAACAATACCGGTGTTGTACTGTTACTATCACAAGGCTGCTGCTATTCTTTTTATAGTAATCATCTTTGGTATAGTAGTATCCTTTTGTATACCACCCCAAAATAATAACCAATGCAAGAAAAGCGCACAACAGAATCCTGTTCGGCCGCCATGGTTGCTGTAAAAGATGCTTTATATGTACTGGGCGGAAAATGGAAACTGCCCATCATTGTGAGCCTGCAGGATGGCCCGCGCCGTTTTAAAGAACTGCAGCGCCGGGTTGAAGATATTACTCCGAGGGTACTGAGTAAGGAACTGAAGGAAATGGAACTGAATGACCTGGTTACGCGCAAGGTTATTTCCACCACACCCGTTACTGTTGAATACAGCCTCACCGCCTATAGCGACACGTTGTTTCCGCTCACAACAGCCCTGCATCAATGGGGTAGCCAGCACCGGCAACGTGTGTTTGAAAAAGCCAGACAGGAACGCGAAGAAAAACAATTACAAAGCCAGCCAGCGTAGCGCCTGACGGATCAGCTGATCCTGAGCCGCCACACCAAAACTGTGACTGAGCGTCCGGTTCGTACCGCCTTCATAGTCCATATCATTATGCCCCATGTTTATATAAACCATTTTATAACGGCGATGTGTCCATACGACCGGATAAAATCCCTGGTGCCAGATTTCATGCTGTTTGGGTCCGGTACCAAGCGGAAAACTGCTGCTGTCGATCGACAGTAATAACTGTATATCGGGATTGTTGCGCAAATCCTCCTGCCAGCTATACCATTCATTGGGGGCGGAACGAAATAAGGGTGGCAGCCCTTTGGTTACAGGATGCGTACTATCCATTACCTGTAATATAGCCGGAGAAGGCCGCCAGGTATTTCCTTTATAAGAACCCGATCCCAGCAACTCATGATGATACCAGGACCAGTTGTCTGGATAGGCTGACGGAGTGAGGGCAAAGGCTGAAAAATGAAAGGCCAGTAGGGAGCCGCCTTTTTTCATGTATTGCTCCAGGGCCTGCCGTGCCTGTGGCAGGTCTGGTCGTGTATCGAGCAATATGACCAGCTTGTAACGACCAAGGAGAGCAGGTGTCATCGCTGCCCAGTTGCTGCTCGTATCGTATTGTAATCCGGCAGCGGCACATTCCTTTGTGAACCAGGGATGCGCTTCGGCTACGAAGCTGATATGGGCCAGATCATTTTTCCCTGTAAAAAATGCGATTACACGGCGTGTGCTGTCCTGTTGCGCCAGCAACTGGAAAGGAAATAAAAAGGAAAGGGAGAGGGATACCAGGAATCGTTGTATTTTCAGCGGCTTCATCGGACCAATTTACAACCTAATTTCAGACCAGCTATAAAAGGGCATACACCGCCGGCGTTATTTACACAACCAGTATGCCGTTTACAAAATGTTGATTCCATCCGGTAGCCGGTGCCGTATCTTGTGTTATAAAAAATCAGTAAAAGATATGTTTAAAAATATTCAGCTTCTTTCCACCGAGATACTTTCCAACAACTGGTATACGCTTAAAAAAGTAACATACGAAATAGAAAAAAATGATGGCACCCGCCAGGTACAATCACGTGAGGCATACGACCGTGGCAATGGAGCAGTGATCCTGCTTTATAATAAAGAGAAGCGTACCGTCATCCTTACACGTCAATTCAGACTGCCTACGTTCATCAATGGCAATGATGGTGGTATGCTTATCGAAGCCTGTGCAGGTTTACTGGACCGCGATAATCCTGAAGTAGCCATCAGGCGCGAAACCGAAGAGGAAACTGGGTATGTGGTGCATGAAGTCTCTAAAGTGATGGAAGCGTATATGTCGCCCGGATCGGTTACCGAAATACTTTACTTTTTTGTAGCAGCATACGATGCCGGCATGAAACATGCCGCAGGTGGAGGGGTAGAGGAGGAGCAGGAAGATATTGAGGTGCTGGAAATGGATTTTGACGATGCTGTTGGCCAGATAAAAACCGGACAGATCAAAGATGCCAAAACAATCATGCTGCTGCAATATGCGCAACTGCATGGTTTGTTTACGAATTAAGGATCGATCGTTTTACGGATGGTGTACAGCAAAGAGCTATGATCTGCTGCATCGCCCAGCAACTGCCAGATCATCACACCACCCCCTTTATTTTTCAGTACATACTCTACTTTGCTTCGGATGGTGGGTATTCCGTTGTAATAGATATGCCCACCTTCGGGTACGGTGATTTCGTCTTTTTGTTCGGCACCTGCATAACGCTGTAC
>JAGODE010000286.1 GCA_017998385.1 Chitinophagaceae bacterium
GTACTTCTTTGAGCGTTTTTCCATCTGTAGCATTACCCAGTGGCAGTTTAGTTTCCACATCGTAGAAAATAACTTTCATGCCCATGGCTTCTGCCAGTACGCTTACCTGCGAGCCGATATTACCATAGCCGATAATGCCCAGCGTTTTGCCACGCAGCTCAAAACTGCCTTTGGCATCTTTCATCCAGATACCTTCATGCGCAGCTTTGTTCTTGTCGGGGATACGGCGGATAAGCATGATGGAAAGACCAATTACCAGTTCAGCAACCGAACGGGTATTGGAATAAGGCGCATTAAACACTACCACTCCTTTGCGGGTAGCAGCTTTCAGATCTACCTGGTTTACGCCAATGCAAAAACAACCAATAGCCTGAAGTTTCGTGGCTGCTTCCAGTACACGTGCAGTGATCTGCGTTTTGGAACGGATGCCCAGAATATGAACATCTTTGATCTCCTTTACCAGTTCATCTTCGGTAAGTGCTTTGGATATCTTTTCTACTTTTACATATCCCTGCTGCTGAAAACCTTTAACGGCGAGGTCGCTGATATTTTCGAGAAAGAGAACACGTATTTTTTCTTTTGGGTAACTCGTTTTTTCGGTGCTTGCCATACTGCAAATATAACCCCGTCGTTATTAAGATAAATTAGCAATTGGGGAAAAGTTGATAATCTGTACACTACGAACGAACGCTATTTTTGCTAAAAAAAATTCTATTGAAAAATTGGTTGACTATACTGGCCCTTGGATTTCTGTTGTATGGCTGTAAAGAGGCTGCTTCCAAAACAGAAAAACCTGTAGCAGAAGATTCACTGAATTATTATCCCCATACTCCTGCCAAACTGGATAAAGCCGCTTTCCGGCATTACTACCGCCTTGTATCGGGGTACTTCGATTCCATGCTGCTTCGCCGCGGTTTTAGCGGTGGTATGCTGGTGGCCAAAAACGGAGAGATCGTATATGAAGATTACCAGGGCTTTGCCGACTCCCGTAAACGGATTGCCATCACCGACAGTACTTCATTTCATATAGCTTCCACTACCAAAACCTTTACAGGAGTGGCTATCCTGCACCTGGTACAGGAAGGAAAGCTATCGCTGGAAGATTCTATTCAGCATTTTTTCCCGGGCCTGCCCTACCCCGGCATCACTGTCAAAATGCTCCTCAATCACCGCAGCGGTCTGCCCAATTACCTGTATTTTATTACACCCAAAAACTGGAAGTCGGACGCTTATGTTACCAACGAAGATGTACTACGCTACCTCTATACGGAAAAACCGGTCCGCACGGCCAGCCCCGACCGTAAGTTCAGCTACTGCAATACCAATTTCGTCATGCTGGCTCTTATCATCGAAAAGGTAACAGGTGTTAGTTATCCGGACTATATCCGTCAAACCATTTTTGGCCCGCTTAAGATGGATCACAGTTTTGTATTCAGGGCCAGCGACAGTACCACTGTTTATCCTTCCTTTAATCCAAACGGAACCGTATGGGCCAACGATATTTTTGAAGGCACCTATGGTGATAAAAATATCTACTCTACGCCCCGCGACCTGCTGAAATGGGATCAGGCCCTTTACACGGAACAACTGGTCAGTAAAGCCCTGCTCGACTCAGCCTTTACTCCATACAGCAATGAACGCCCATCTATCCACAACTATGGGTTGGGTTTCCGGATGCTCAATTTCCCCAACGGCAAAAAAGTGATCTATCATTTTGGCCGCTGGCATGGATTCAATGCAGCATTTGCCCGGCTTACCGATGAGCAGGTTACAATTGTAATTCTAGGCAACAAGTTCAACCGGAATATCTACTCATCTGCCACGCAATCGTACGACCTGTTTGGTCATTATCGCGATACCGACACGGCCGATGAAGATGATGGCAGTCCGGAGTCCGCTGGCAAACGTTAAGCCTTTACCGCTTAACCTTCCACCATTGCTTGCCCGGATTTCCTACCTTTAAGTAATGAAGATTCTGAATGCTGCGTATATCCGTGAATGGGATCAGTATACCATTCAGCATGAGCCGATCGCTTCTATTGACCTCATGGAACGTGCGGCAGAAAGCTGTGTAAAGTGGCTACAGGATAATGGACTCTCGCAGGGTTCTGTTCATATTTTTTGCGGCAAGGGAAATAATGGCGGCGATGGCCTGGCGATTGCCCGCTTACTGGCCATGCAGGGACTCCGGGTAATCGTTCATATTCTCGAATTTGGTCATAAAGGCACAGACGATTTTCAGATAAACCTGGCCCGGCTACATCAGCAGGGTATAACCGATATCCATTTTATACAGGATGAAAACCATTTTCCGCAACTGGGTCCAGATGAACTGGTGATTGATGCCCTGTTTGGTACGGGACTGAGCCGCGGTCTGGAAGGTGTAACCGCTGCCCTTGTCACCCATATCAACCAGCTTGACCGGATGGTGATCGCCATCGATATTCCCAGCGGATTGTTTGCCGATCAGTCTTCTGTAGGTCAGACGGTAGTAAGAGCCACGCATACACTCAGTTTCCAGTGTATGAAACTGGCTTTTATGATGGCCGAAAATGCAGCCAGCATTGGCCAGGTTCATATACTGGACATCGGCCTGCATCCCGATTTTGGACAACTCCTTTTCAGCCGCTTCGAATACCTCGATATCCATACAGCGCGCAGCATTTATCGCCCGCGTAATGCATTTGGCCATAAAGGCAATTTTGGGCATGCCCTGCTCATTGCAGGCAGTTATGGTAAAACGGGTGCAGCGGTGTTGAGTGGAAAGGCCGTTTTGCGCAGCGGAGCAGGTCTGCTTACCTGCCATATCCCCCAGAGCAGTTATTCCGTTTTACAATCTACCCTGCCTGAGGCAATGGTACTGACCGATTACAATTCTTCTTTCTGTACCAAACTTGAAACAGATATAACCCGTTTTGATGCCGTGGGTATTGGCCCCGGACTGGGTCAGGCGAGCGAAACCCGGGTTTTGCTGCGTGAATTGCTGGATGGTTATCGCGGACCACTGGTGCTGGATGCAGATGCACTCAATATGCTGGCGCTGCAAAAAGATTTGTTGCGTTTGCTGCAGGCCGGAACCGTTCTGACCCCGCACCCCAAAGAATTTGAACGGCTTTTTGGCAGTACAGCCAACGAATTTGATCGCATCGAACGCGCACTGGCCATGTCAGCCGAATGGCGGGTGGTGATTGTACTGAAAGGCCACCATACATTCATAGCCACCCCTGATGGTAAAGGCTTTTTCAATAGTTCAGGTAATGCCGGTATGGCCACGGCCGGCAGTGGTGATGTGCTCACCGGTGTTATCACGGGATTGCTGGCCCAGGGCTATAGCCCCGTAGAAGCCGCCCTGCTGGGTGTTTACCTGCATGGTGTTGCCGGCGATATTGCCGCAGATATGCTTTCTATGGAAGCCATGATAGCCGGCGATATTATTTCTGACCTGGGCCAGGCTTTCCGGTCTCTGCAGCAATCCTGATCGGGTTGATAGTGGACAGTCGGCAGAAAGCCATAAGTAATAAGCTAGCTAAATAAACTGCAATAGTCAGGATTTGATCTTACGGACGGTGCCAGATAGCCTTAAACCCTTTATCCTCTTTTAAACTTTTATACCTTTAAACTTTTTATACCCTTTAAACTTGTTAACTGTTAACTGTCCCCTGATTATCAGCTATTTTACAGTTCTTGCAGTATTGCTATTCATCCCCTATCTTTGCCGTCCTTTTAATTTTTTATTAAGAAGAAAATCTTTATGGACAAATTGATCTATCTCGTTCCCTTAATGGGGCTTATTGGTCTCCTTTACACCTGGCTTAAATTCAATTGGGTTTCCCGTCAGGATGCGGGAAATGATCGTATGAAAGAGATCAGCAATTATATTGCTGAAGGTGCGATGGCCTTCCTGAAAGCGGAATGGAAGATCCTGGCTTATTTCGTGGTGATCGTGGGCATTCTGCTGGCAGTAATGTCTCAGTCAAATCCCCATTCGCACTGGTCTATTGCCGTAGCCTTTGTAATTGGCGCGGTACTGAGTGCCCTGGCTGGTTTCATTGGTATGAAAGCCGCTACCAAGGCCAATGTACGCACTGCACAAGCCGCCCGTACCAGCCTCAGCAAGGCACTTAATGTGTCCTTTACCGGTGGTGCTGTAATGGGTGTGGGTGTTGCCGGTCTGGCCGTAATGGGTCTGGGTGGTCTTTACATTGTCCTCAAACAATATTTTGCTCCCGATGCTGCACTCAACAGCGATGAAATGATCCGTACGATTGAAGTACTGACCGGCTTTTCACTGGGTGCTGAATCTATTGCTCTTTTTGCCCGTGTGGGTGGTGGTATTTATACAAAAGCGGCCGACGTAGGTGCCGACCTGGTAGGTAAAGTAGAAGCCGGTATCCCCGAAGATGATCCCCGCAACCCTGCTACTATTGCAGACAACGTGGGTGACAACGTAGGTGACGTAGCTGGTATGGGTGCCGACCTGTTTGGTTCTTATGTGGCTACCGTTCTTGCCACGATCGTACTGGGTCAGCAGACACAGGTACTCGATGCCGATACACTGGGTGGTTTCTCACCCGTGGTGCTGCCCATGCTGATAGCCGGCGTAGGTATTCTTTTCTCTATCATCGGTACTTTCTTTGTACGCATCAGCGATACAGCGGGTATCAATACCAATACTGTACAGAAAGCCCTCAATATGGGTAACTGGGGTTCTATTATTCTCACTGCTATTGCTGCTGCCGGACTCGTATCCTGGCTGCTGCCCGAAGAAATGATTCTCCGTGGCACCGTATTTACTAAATGGGGTGTACTGGGAGCTATTGGTGTAGGTCTGCTGGTAGGTGCCCTTATGAGCATCATCACTGAATATTATACAGCCATGGGCAAACGCCCCGTGCTGAGCATCATCAAACAATCTTCTACCGGTCATGCTACTAACGTAATCGGTGGTCTGGCAATCGGTATGGAATCTACCTTCCTGCCTATCATCGTACTGGCTGGTGGTATCTGGGGTTCTTATGAGTGTGCCGGTCTGTATGGTGTGGCTATCGCCGCTGCCGGTATGATGGCAACTACTGCCATGCAACTGGCCATTGACGCCTTTGGTCCTATCGCCGATAATGCCGGTGGTATTGCCGAAATGAGTGAATTACCCAAAGATGTGCGTGAAAAAACAGACGTACTGGATGCTGTTGGCAATACAACGGCCGCTACCGGTAAAGGTTTTGCGATCGCCTCTGCCGCCCTCACTGCCCTGGCGCTGTTTGCCGCCTTTGTTGGTGTGGCTGGTATTACCGGTATCGATATTTATAAAGCGAATGTACTGGCCTGTCTTTTTGTAGGCGCCATGATTCCTTTTATCTTCTCTTCACTGGCTATCCGCGCTGTAGGACAGGCTGCCATGGCCATGGTAGAGGAAGTACGCCGCCAGTTTAAAAGCATTCCCGGCATCATGGAGGGTACCGGTAAACCCGAGTATGATAAATGTGTGGCTATCTCTACAGATGCCTCTATCAAAAAGATGATGCTGCCTGGTGCTATCGCTATCATTTCCCCTCTTATCATTGGCTTTATGCCTGGCCTGGGTGCTGAAGCACTCGGAGGCTTCCTGGCTGGTGCTACCGTGAGCGGTGTACTGATGGGTTGGTTCAGAAATAATGAAGGTGTGCATTGGATTAATGCTAAAAATTCATTTAAAAAGGGCTGGAGATCCATTGCGAAAACTAATAAAAAAA
>JAGODE010000040.1 GCA_017998385.1 Chitinophagaceae bacterium
TGCAGAACCTGTATCTTCATCATCAAACCTGGATATGACCCTGCTTATTGTAGCCGTATGTATAGCGGTACTGATTGTGCTGATAACATGGGCCCGTTTCAATCCCTTCCTCGCATTTCTGGTGGTTTCCATCGGAGCCGGTTTATGGCTGGGGATACCAGCGGGATCGGTAATGGCATCGGTACAAAAAGGTATTGGCGATATGCTGGGCTCACTGGTGATCATTATTTGCCTGGGTGCAATGCTGGGTAAGCTGGTAGCAGAAAGCGGAGCTGCGCAGCAAATAGCCGATACACTTATACGCACATTCGGAAGACGGTATTTGTTATGGGCCATGTCGCTGACTGGTTTTATTGTAGGCATACCCCTCTTTTACAACGTAGGCTTTGTGCTGCTGGTTCCGCTGGTCTTTTCGGTCGTTTATCAAACCAAACTACCGGCCGTATATGTAGGTATCCCTTTGCTGGCCGCCTTATCGGTAACACATGGCTTTTTACCGCCGCATCCTTCGCCGACTGCACTGGTTCCGCAGTTTAATGCCAGCATGGGGCTTACGCTTATTTATGGATTGATCATTGCTATACCAACCATACTTATTGCCGGACCGTTATTTGCCCAGACGCTTAAAAAAATAAAGAGTCAGCCTTTACAAACCTTTCAGCCCAAAAAACTGGAAGCGCAGCAGTTGCCAGGGGCCGCTAATAGTTTACTCACAGCCCTGCTCCCTGTATTATTACTCATACTCACCACAGCACTACCCTGGGCAGTGAATCTGCCGGCGACAACAACCAGCTGGCTCCAGTTTTTGGGTGATTCGGCAATTGTAATGTTGTTGTCCCTGTTGATCGCTACCTGGTCACTGGGTACACGTCAGGGAAAAAGCCTGAAAGAGATAATGGGTTTTTATGGAGATGCGGTAAAAGATGTGGCGCTCATCCTGCTGGTTGTATCGGGAGCCGGGGCGCTCAAACAGGTGTTTATGGATAGCGGTGTGAGCGATGCCATTGCCCGATCGCTGCAGGGATGGACCATCAATCCTCTGGTGCTCGGCTGGCTGATTGCCGCCATTATCCGCGTATGCGTGGGTTCCGCAACTGTTGCAGGTCTCACTGCTGCGGGTATTATGGCGCCGGTTATTGTAAGTACCGGTGCCGATCCCAACCTGATGGTTATTGCCATTGGTGCCGGAAGCTTAATGTTTTCGCATGTAAACGATGCCGGCTTCTGGATGTACAAAGAATATTTTAATCTCAGCATAAAAGACACCATCCGCTCCTGGTCGCTGATGGAAACGCTGGTAGCAGTACTGGGCCTGCTGGGAACACTTATTTTAAATTTATTTATTTAAACAACTTCTATGACTATTGAAGAAAAACTGACTGAACTCGGTCTTGAATTACCCGTATTGCCTGGTTCAAAAGGCATTTATAAAAGCTGTCTCCAAACCGGATCGCACGTATATGTATCAGGCCATGTGTCTATACGTACCGATGGAAGTTTTATTAAAGGAAAACTGGGACTGGATATTTCTGATGAAGATGGACAACTGGCTGCCCGCCAATGCGGACTGGCCATGCTTACTTCGCTCAAAAAACAGCTGGGTGATCTTGGGCGAATCAAACGTGTAATCAAATTGCTCGGCATGGTCAATGCCACACCTGAGTACGAAAAACATCCTGTGATTATCAATGGCTGCAGCGAATTATTTGCCTCCCTATGGGGAGAAGATGGTATTGGCACCCGCAGTGCAGTTGGCATGGGCTCATTGCCGGGCAATGTGGCAGTGGAAATAGAAGGTATTTTTGAAATTGAATAAAATATGAAAGACACATGGTATCATGTAACAGATGCCGAACAAATTGATACGCCGGCCTTATTGTTATTTGCTGATCGTGTAAAAGCAAACATTGATACGGCTATTGCGATGGCAGGCAGTCCTGCACGATTGAGACCGCATGTAAAAACACATAAAAGTGCTGATGTAACACGGCTCATGCTCAATGCGGGCATCCGTGCCTTCAAATGCGCCACGATTGCAGAAGCTGATATGCTGGGTGCCTGTGGTGCGCCGGATGTATTACTCGCATATACATTGAGCGCTCCTAAACTCCGGCGATTTATACAGCTACAGCAACTTTATCCGGCTACACGTTTCTCCTGCGTGGTAGATCACATTGCCAACGCGGCACTGCTGCAGGAGAGTATGCAATCAACCGGGCGTATTCTAACAGTTTATATTGATCTCAACACGGGTATGAATCGCAGCGGCATTGTACCAGAAGAAGCGGAAGAACTTTGCGCGTTTGTACATACTGCCAGTCATCTTGAACTGGCAGGCTTGCATGCTTACGATGGTCATATCCGTGATGTGGACCTGGAGCAACGTCGCCGGCGCTGCGATGAAGCCTTTGCCCGCGTACTTACTCTGCAGCAAAAACTGCATGATCAGAGTATTCCCGTGTACGCCATCATTGCAGGCGGATCGCCCAGCTTTCCGCTGCATGCCCAACGCAGCAATGTGATTTGCAGCCCGGGTACATTTGTTTTCTGGGATAAAGGTTATCTGGAGGGAAGTCCTGAACAGGCTTTTCTTCCGGCTGCGGTGTTACTGACACGTATTGTATCTAAACCGCTTTCGGGTATTGTATGTGCAGATCTCGGGCATAAGTCTGTGGCATCCGAAAACGACCTGCAACGCCGTGCTTTTTTTCTCAATGCCGATGGATTAGAGCCCATTGGACACAGCGAAGAACATCTGGTACTGAAGGTAGCCAGTAGTGCGGCCATTCCGCCGGTTGGAACACTTTTGTGGGCCCTGCCCTATCATGTATGCCCTACTGTGGCTTTATACGAGCGGGCTGTTGTGATTGAAAATAATCAGGTTGCAGGTGAATGGCTTATTACCGCACGTGACAGAAAGCTGCATGTATAGAGACCGGTTAATTGTTCACTCTTTTTTCTCCTAATCTTTTTTTCATGTTAATAATAGATGCTCATCTTGATTTATCGATGAATGCGCTGGAATGGAACAGAGACCTCCGCTTACCGGTAGCAGATATCCGGCTTCGCGAAAGAGGGTTGACTGATAAACCGGATCGCGGTCTCGGCACAGTATCACTGCCTGCGCTGCGTGAAGGAGGAATAGGCCTTGTTGTAGCCACTCAAATTGCGCGATATGTAGCCCCCGATAACCCATTACCCGGCTGGCATTCTCCGGAGCAGGCATGGGCGCAGACACAGGGGCAACTGGCCTGGTACAGGGCCATGGAAGCCGCTGGTGAAATGTGCCAGATAGGCGATCTATCATCTCTTGATGAGCACCTGACTGCCTGGAATAATGCAGCAGATAAATTACAACAACCCATTGGTTATATCCTGAGTCTTGAAGGAGCCGACTCGCTGGTCACACTCGATCATTTGCACATTGCCCATGCATATGGCCTGCGCGCCCTGGGGCCTGCCCATTATGGTCCCGGCAGATATGCCAACGGCACAGATGCCACCGGGCAAATGGGCGCCAACGGACTGGCCTTATTACGGGAAATGGAAAAGCTGGGAATTATTCTGGATGCTACGCACCTGTGCGATGATGCCTTCTGGCAGGCAATGGATCATTTTAACGGACCTGTATGGGCCAGTCATAACAATTGCAGAGCACTGGTTGATCACAACAGACAGTTTAGCGACGAACAGATCACTACACTCATCAGCCGCGGTGCAGTAATTGGCGCTCCGCTTGATACCTGGATGATGGTTCCCGGCTGGGTGCGGGGCAGGTCTACTCCTGCAGGCACGCAATGCAACCTGAATATAGCCATTGATCATATTGATCATATTTGCCAACTGGCTGGTAATAGCCTTCATGCAGGCATTGGTTCCGATCTGGATGGCGGTTATGGAAAAGAACAATCACCTTATGATCTGGATACAATAACAGACCTCAACCGTATGCCAGCGCTCCTTAGTGCAAGAGGATATTCTGCAAATGATATCGAAAACATTTGCCACAAAAACTGGTTACGCTTTTTGAAACAATCCTGGAGCTAGTTGATCAGCTTACATATGAGTTACCGGCTCTGGCCTTTTCTAGGCCGGCAGGTGTAATACGTATAATCAGGGTATCCTGCTGCTCAGTACGCACGAGTTCCTCTGATTCCAGTTGATGAAGTTGTTGTTGAATGAAAGACCAATCCTGCAACCGGCGAAGTATTAATTCGCGCGGACGACAGGTGTAGGATTCCGGATGTGGGTCATCCTTTACGATCTCATAAATAGTGAGGAGAAGGTGATAATGGTCTTGCATTGACTAAAAATATCGGAAAAATCCGTTCCCTGCTAAAATATTTTATTAACAACTAATATGGATAACTTTCATCTACTGCAAGCAGCATACAGATGTTTTGGCGCGCCCTGCCGTTGCACCGAAAACAAGCTGCTGCTCACGTAGTTATAAGACAATACGGTCACACTCACCGCTATACCGCCGAATAGTATGAGACACCCGCACATTAAATTACCTTTAGCGAATTATGTTACGCCTGCTGGACATACTCCTTACACTGCTGCACGTTGGTCTGATTATCTTTAACCTTACGGGATGGATATGGAAACGCACACGGCGCCTGCACCTGATTACACTGGCGCTCACCGCCGCCTCGTGGGGAGTACTGGGCATTTGGTATGGGTGGGGATACTGCCCATTGACAGACTGGCACTGGAATATCAAACATCAGCTGGGTGAGCAACAACTGCCTAATTCATTTATCAAATATTGTCTCGATAAAATCACTCAACACACCTGGCCACCTGCAGTTGTAGACCGGATCACATTGATCAGTTTACTAACCGCTGTAGCTGCCTCATTGTATGTAAATCTGATTGCGCCTGCTTTCAGGAAAAAATGATATTTACTCCTTTATATCTTTTACAGAAATAACCGGTACACCTGCGCCCGAGAGTCCGCAATGAAAAAGTTCTTTTGTTGTTTTATAACAAATCTTAACCGGCTTATCGTTTTCCTGAAATGATTGTGGCAAATAATCAGGATGCACATATGCCCCATTCATATAGATCATCCAGTCACATCCGTCGCCGGCCACGGGGCCAGTCCAAACTACCTTTGCATCCGTATACTGATCACAACTGTCTTTATTTTTGTTGCAAGCTATGAGCAATACGATGAGTAATACGACTGTGTATCGCATAAATATGTTTATTGCCTTGACAACAAGGCGGAGCATTTCGTTGGCTGCGCTGGTAAATTATTGATACTGTATATAGACTGGTTGCGGCTTCAGGGCCAGGACTTCCGCAGGGGTAAGCAGCCGGTTATTGTTTTTTGTATCGTTTTTATAAAACAATTTGAAGCCGGTAAACTCTACGGGTTCTTTGTGTATGAATTGGCGATAGGTATTAAACTTAAGTTGCGGTCCGCCCCAGCCATCCATATCCATTACAAGCTGAACTTCTGGGCGTGTTTTGATCTGATGTGTATTGGTGACCATATTGCTCGTAAACCGGTGTATAACCAGCACTTTGGGAGGCAGGTTATTTTCTCTTACCAGTTTTGCGAGGTATTCTGCGGTATAGTTAATATCTGCCGCATCAAAGGTACCCACTACCTTACCGGGAGCCTGTCCGCCTTTCATGGAAAACTCGGGGTCGATACCCAGATGCACATGAGGCATTTTGAGATAGTTGACCAACTCGGGTATTTCCTGTTGCAAAGTACTGAGACCAACCTGTATATCTATAAACACGAGTGCATTGATGCGTTTGGCCAGACTCAGGATAGAATCTATCTGGTGAAAAGGCATACGCAGCCGGTGTTTACCTCCTTTGCCCGGAGCCTGTTGTGCAGTAACTGCTATATAATGCAGTGCCGGCACGACTTCGATTGCGGTGTCTGCAGCCTGCCATGCTTTAACTTCTTCCTGCAGTTTCTGCAGCATTTGATCGGGTGGCAGCTCGCCGAGTATACCCATCTGTTTTGAATAAAGGTTGCCATAGAAAGCCAGAATTCGTTTGTATGGCAGTAAGGCGCCCGGCAATGGGTACGCTGTCTTTACCGGCCAAAGCCCAGAAGTATCGCCATTGGTGATATGCATGAGCTTACTGTCAAACTCCGCTTTCATATCAGGGGGTGCAACAGCGGGAGCATCTGCTGTATCTTTTGAACTATCGGTAATAATAGTGGTACCCGCCTGCGATGGGTTGCCTGATTTTGAAAAGTAATACCAGGTGCCGAATGCTGTAGCACCTATTGCAATTAATATGATAGCTATACGCAGAAACAAGCTGGTGGATTTGGTGGCTGTATTCAGAGATGCTGGTTGATTCATAGATGGGGATTGGATTTTTATGCCGCAGCCTTTCGGATGCCCTTATAAAGCTACAGGAAAAAATGATGCCAGTTCAGTAACTGCACCTTTTCCCTTTCCGCATTTGTACCTGATTTTGCGGGGTAATTACGGATCAGCGTTTGCTTACGGCCCATTTCCGTGGCTTGCCGGCCAGCAGGACCAGGCCAAGGCCAGCCAGACAGGTGGCGTATACCCAGGTAGGACCACTACCGGTAGTCAGCGACCGGCTTTTGAAAAACATAGATACGAACTGGTATGCGATATTCAATCCCCAGTGAATGCCAAAGGCTAACCAGAGTGAACCCGTAGTGCGCACTGCATAGGCCAATATGAAACCCATCACCAGCAGGTAACAGATCACAGCCGGGCCATCATTTAACCGCCAGATATGATTGCCGGTAAAAACGATGGCGGAGCAGGCAATCCATATTGCAGCGCTCATGGAGCGCAGATGACCATGCAGATAACCGCGGGTAAGAATGTCTTCTGCTATTGAAGGAAAAAAAGTAAATAAAAGAAGAATGGGCAATTGCTGTACGATGCCAACAGCGGACACCTGCAGCGTCAGCGTTTCCCAATGCAGCAACAGAGCAATCAGCTGACTGACGGCAAAGGTGATCATTCCCAACAAAATGCCAGGCAGGAGGTTTTTCCACCAACCGGCATGAAATGGCAGTCCATAACCTCCCAACCCTTTCCAGCCCTGCCACCGGGCGAGAAAAAATGCGAGTACCAGGAAGCCTATACGGCATACCGCCATTATCCAAAAAGCATCAAAGAACTCTGGCAAATGATATACGGCAAACAGTAACAGAAAGCCACTAATAAAAGAAAAGGATCGTTTATGTGAAGGCATGCCGCAAAATAGTGAATTTATTACGCCTGTTTTATCAGAGGCACAATTTCACCCCGGCCGGAGCTTCGCTATACATAAATATTTCTTCAACCTTATCTCCACCCATTTTTAACACCAGGCTTCCGTACTTTCTTTTGTAAAATATAAACCGGCGCTTGCCAGGGGTTTCTATCTGGTCTGGCTGACCAAGAAGGCTTATTACCTCCGCTTCAGTTTTTTCAAGCAATGGTATAGATAACGTGCCGGTAAACCCTTTCCGGATATTTACATAATCCCTGCCGGAGTAAAAATAAAACTGATCTTTTCCGAAGAATACGCCGCCACCGCAATTGAAGCTTGACCCGTCGGGTGTATCGCCGGTAGCACAGGGCAGTTTTTTCTTAATGGCGTCCTGCGACGCATTAAGTTTTAGTTTATTGACAGTTCCCTTTTTCAGATCAATTTTTATCTCATCGCACTGTCTGCCCACTGCTGTCTGTGTTAAAGCAATGCAGGCCAGTATCAACACTGTATATTTCATAAATGGCTTTATTTACAGGAAAAATAAAACCACAAAAGGGTCTGCCCCATACCCTGCAGCGGGTATTTATATGTTTGTGATGCTCAACCTGCCGGTGGCTGCACTGGCAGGGCTGGCGCCAGTACTACATCGAAGAGACGGATAAAGAGAGCCGCTTCAACAAATAACCAGCCAATCATAAAAAGTAACAGTAACAAAAGCAGTAACCGAAAGAAGAAGGTCAACGGGCCGGTACTGGCCACAAAGGGTACAAGGTTTTTCATGCAGGCGATTTGGTTTATTAAATTCTGCCAGGCAGATATCACCCAATATCCGTCAAAATTGTGCCAGCAGGCGAACGCCGCTCCTTTCAATAGAGAAAAAAATGACGTACTGGTACAAATACGGAATATAGCCTGGGAGCGTTACTCTGTAGAAGAGCAGCTACAGATTCGAAGATTACGATACACCCATTTTGTGTTGCATGAGTCCGGCTATACCCTCTGCACGTTTCATCGCCAGATCAGCCCTGGGGCCACTGAAGAGAAGTTGTACAGAGGTCCTGAAAAGCAATAACCATCGTTCAAAATGCCCGGCATTAAACGTAGTTTTCTGATGAAGAATATAATGCACATCCATCGCATTTTTCCGATAAACAGGATTATCCAGGAGAATAGTTTCCCAAAAATCTACGATCACCGGTGTATGTTCTTCCCAATCGACCTGCGCCACGTCATTGAAGATATAGCCCAGTAAAGGATCTGTTTTTACCTGCGAATAAAAGAAGTCAATCAGTTGCTCGATATCGGCACGGCTTTCAATATCCCGCAATACATCGTCATTCATACTGCACTAGTATTTTAATTGAAACCATTTTATTTCCGAACGATCTTATCACGCAGTTCGCGCCAGGTTACGAGTTGAATATTCTGCCCGGCCAGTATTTTACGGCATTCTTCACTACTGAAAAAATTGTAGTCAGCCTGGCGCCAGGCAGCTCCCCAGTCGGGATGATCAACAGTAATGGCCTGCATTTCCTTATCATCATAAGCAGTATGAATGATCAGTTCGCTCACGCCAGGCTGCAAACTGCGCAATACTTTTTCATAAAACTGTTTCATACCACTTTTATAATCTGCCGGCGTTGCTGTATATATCTGATCCAGCTGTACATCCTTATCCGTTAGAAAAGCCTTTATTTCAGCATCCATAGGCGAGCGTGGGCCGTCTTTGGTGAGCAGTACAGGTACACGATACTCGCGTCCCAGTGAAATCAACAGTTTGAGATAATCATGTCTGCCAAACAATGCCGCCATGTGTGAGTCGAAATGGGTCACATCAATACCTGCAGCGAGTGCTTTATCTATTTGTGCGCGCAATTCCTTTTCTACTTCCTGCAGCTGAGCTGCGCGATACACGGAATCTACTGAGGCAAAGAGAAATCCTGATTTGTTATGCAGTCCCGGAGTGACTATTGACCCGGTAAGTCCGGCCCATTTGTAATACTTCCATTCGCTTGTGAGCGTAAGGTGCAATCCAAAATCGGCCTGGGGATGCGTGCTGGCATAGGTGGCTATTTCACTAAACCAGGGGCAGGGCACCATAATGCTGGCCGAGTTTACAGATCCTTTTTCCAGCGCCTGTATGGTGGCCTGGTTTTCGGAATGGCTGACACCCAGATCATCGGCATGAATAATCAGCAGTTTGGTGCCGGCGGGATAACCCAGTTTTTCCTGCGTGGTAAGCTGAGCCCGGCAGGAAAGGATCAGGATCGACAAAACAGCAAGGCTGATACTTTTTTTCATAGCAAAATATGGGGGAAAGTGAGATACTAAAGGTACAAAAGAAGCGGTCCTGCCGGCTGCCTTTTATAAAAAAGAAAGGCCTCCTTTCCAGAGGCCTTATTTATACTGTATGAATGTTCTTTATTTTTTACTGCCGCTGCGCTCCGGCTCTTCCTGTGCATTACGGAATACGACCGTATTGTCAAACACATCTACCAGCACCGGGTGCGACCGGTCAATATCACCAGCCAGTATGCGGCGGCTCAATTGATTTACGATCTCCTTCTGGATAAGTCTTTTGAGCGGTCTGGCTCCAAACTGAGGATCAAATCCCTGATCTGCCAGATATTCCAGCGCATAGTTGCTGAACTGCAGCTGAATACCGCTTTGCGCCACCAGCTTCTTCAGGTTTTCAAGCTGAATTTTCACGATACCCATGATCTCTTTTTTGAGCAGGGGCTGAAACATGATGATCTCATCTACCCGGTTCAGAAATTCGGGTCTGATGGTCTGCCGCAGCAGGTTCATGACTTCCAGTTTTGCTTTTTCGGTAGCTTCTTCAATATTCTTCTCGCTCACATTCTCAAAAGCATCCATGATCAGGTGGCTACCGATATTGCTGGTCATGATGATGATCGTATTTTTAAAATTCACTACCCGTCCTTTATTATCGGTAAGGCGTCCATCATCCAGTACCTGCAGCAAAACGTTCCATACATCGGGGTGTGCTTTTTCAATCTCATCGAGCAATACGACGCTATAGGGCTTACGTCGTACAGCTTCGGTAAGCTGACCACCTTCGTCATAACCTACATATCCGGGAGGAGCGCCTACGAGGCGGCTCACGGTATGTTTTTCCTGGTATTCGCTCATGTCTATGCGTGTCATCATCGACTCGTCGTCGAAAAGATATTCGGCCAGCGCTTTGGCCAACTCTGTTTTACCGACACCTGTTGTGCCCAGGAAGATAAATGAGCCAATGGGTTTACGGGGATCCTGCAGGCCGGCACGGCTACGGCGTATGGCATCGGCTACAGCTACAATGGCTTCTTCCTGGCCTACTACACGCTCATGCAGGTGCTCTTCGAGATGCAGCAATTTATCGCGTTCGCTCTGCAGCATCCTGGTAACGGGTATGCCGGTTGCCTTCGCCACACTTTCGGCTATATCTTCCGCATCTACTTCTTCTTTCAGTAAGCGTTTTTCGGAAGAGTTGATCAGTTGAGCTGTCAGATCTGTAACCACATTTTCCTGTTCCTTGATCTTTCCGTAGCGGATCTCGGCCACTTTTCCATAGTCCCCTTCCCGTTCTGCCCGTTCGGCAAGTTGCTTGAGATTTTCAATCTCGGACTTGGCTCCCTGTATTTTATCTACCAGTTCTTTTTCTTCTTTCCACTTAGCCTTCAGTGTATCACGCTGCACCGCCAGGTTGGCTATATCGGTATTCAGTTCTTTAAGCTTGGCTTCATCATTTTCACGTTTGATTGCTTCGCGTTCAATTTCCAGCTGACGTATCTGACGCTCGAGGGTGTCCAGTTCTTCCGGCATGGAATTCATTTCGAGGCGAAGTTTGGCCGCGCTTTCATCAATCAGATCGATGGCTTTATCAGGCAAAAAGCGATCGGTGATATAGCGGCTGGAGAGCTCCACTGCGGCTATGATAGCTTCGTCTTTGATACGCACATGGTGGTGTGTTTCGTAACGATCTTTCAGGCCGCGCAAAATGGATATTGCATCTTCCACGCTGGGCTCATCAATAAGCACTTTCTGAAAACGGCGTTCCAGCGCTTTATCTTTTTCAAAAAACTTCTGATACTCGTTGAGTGTGGTGGCGCCTACAGCACGCAGTTCGCCACGGGCCAGTGCGGGTTTCAGAATGTTGGCAGCATCCATGGCGCCTTCTCCTCCGCCGGCTCCCACGAGGGTATGAATTTCATCAATAAAAAGGATGATCTCTCCGTCGCTGCCGGACACCTCTTTCACTACAGCCTTCAGGCGTTCTTCAAATTCACCTTTATACTTTGCACCGGCTATGAGCAGACCCATATCCAGGGCATAAATGATTTTAGACTTCAGGTTTTCCGGTACATCTCCATTTACAATACGATGCGCTATACCTTCGGCAATAGCCGTTTTACCCACACCGGGTTCGCCTACGAGAATAGGATTGTTTTTGGTACGGCGTGAAAGGATATGGAGTGTGCGGCGAATCTCTTCATCGCGGCCTATCACCGGATCGAGTTTTCCCTGCCGGGCCAGCTCGTTCAGATTCTTCGCATACTTATTAAGTGCATTAAACTCCTGCGACTGGGTTTGCGAAGTCACTGTTTCTCCTTTACGCAAATCGCGTATGGCAGTAATCAACCCTTTTTCGGTAAGTCCTGCATTTTTGAGCAGTTTGGCAGCAGCATCGCTACCCTGTACAATAGCCAGGAGCAGGTGCTCTGGTGTGATAAACTCATCATTGAATGTTTTCAATACAGCACCGGCTCTCAGCACCACATTGTTTGCATCGCGGCTAATTTGCTGGGCAGCATCACCGGAAGTAGTGGGCAATTTGCTGATCAGTTCATCCAGCTTACTGTCAAGCAGGTTGACTGTAACGTTATTTTTTTTGAGCAAAAATTCCACCGGCGAATCCTCCTGTTCAAGCAATGCCTTGAGGATATGTTCGGTTTCAATATTCGCATTGCGCGCATTAAAGGCAAGCTGTTGTGCCTGCTGAAATGCTTCGGCTGCTTTAATGGTAAAATTTCCTAAGTTCATATCTTTTAAATTGTCCGGCCGGCCATAGGCCTCCCGGGTAGTTTTTTAGTTATTTTTAGTCTTTGATCACAAATCATAATCCAAGCCAAAAATCCCGTAAGTATGTCATATAAATGCCTCCAAATCTGCCTGAAATTCAGTTTGGTGATGCTTTTCCTGTTATTCTTGCAGCCTGTACGGTCGCAAGGGGCTTTTGCCGCTTTGGATGAAGCCCTGCAAACCAATCAGAAAGTATTGGGAAAGAACCTGGTAGCCATGGTCTGGAAAGCCGGCGATACGCTTGTACATAAAAAGGAGTTGGGCGAGTTTAACAGCAAGACCCAGGCGCCACTCGGAGCTGCCAGTCAGTGGCTGACAGCTGCACTTGTTATGGTGTTTGTTGATGAAGGCAAATTGAGCCTTGATGATAAGGTCAGCCGCTGGCTTCCAGAATTTGCCCGATATGGCAAGAACTATATTACCCTGCGCACCTGCCTGGCTCATATGACCGGCATTAAGGATAGCGAAAGCAAATTATTTAAACGGACTAAAAAGACCCTTCCGGAAGAAGTTGATGCGTATGCCTCCAGAGAAATAAGATCCAACCCCACGCAGGATTTCTGGTATGGCGAAATGGGCCCCAATATTGCAGGACGTGTACTGGAAATAGTCAGTAAGAAAAATTTTGATGTACTGATCAAGCAGAAATTATTTACCCCGCTTACTATGCGGCGCACCAGCTTTAGCCCGCTGGACGGAAGCGCCATCAGTCCCGTCAGCGGAGCTCTTACCACCGGCGATGATTATATTAAATTTCTGGCTATGCTAATGAACAAGGGAAAGTTTGGGGCAAAGCAGGTATTGAGCGAGGAGTCGGTAAATACATTATTGCAGATACAGGCCCAAACATCGCTGTATAAATCAGCGCCCAAAGAATACAGCCAGTACGCTTATGCGCTCGGAAGCTGGGTAATGGCCGAGCAGGGCGGTAAGCCAACTGTTTTTGTGTGTCCGGGATTTGACGGCAACTGGGCTGTTATTGATCTTTGTAAAGGTTATGCCCTGCTTTTGTTGCTCAAAGAAGAAATTGACAGCGAAAAGCCGGCTATACAAATGCAGCTCAAGGCTGCTGCCGATGAGTCATTTGGCAATAGTTGCCCGTGACATTTAATATTATTTTATGTACGAACATCGCAAACAGAAGCTGGCGCCGATGACAGTTTTTTATCAGCGTGTGGTCCGCAATGTATTTCTGTCGCTGGCCATTATGCTGATATGTTTGCTCATTGGTATCGCTGGTTATCATTATACAGCAGGTATTGCCTGGCTCGATTCCCTGCATAACGCCTCCATGATTCTTAGTGGCATGGGGCCTGTAGTCGAAATCACTACTACCGGAGGCAAGTGGTTCTCGTCGGCATATGCGCTGTTCAGTGGTATTGTTTTTATTACCAATATTGGCATTATACTGGCACCTGTTATGCATCGCATTTATCACCGGTTGCACATTGCCGATCAGACTCCCTGACCTGTATGCATAAAAAAGCCACGCAGCATGCGTGGCCGTATATTACATTCTGTTTACCGGTCTAGAATCCTTTGGCCGGTGCCGCTTCAGTACGAGTAAGTACAACCCGGGCCCGATCGGCTTTATAAATCGCTTCGTAGAATTTAGCCAGCTCTTCGTAGGCAGATGGCGCAAACTGGCCGCCGGCATGTTCTATTTTGCGGTAATACATCATCTTATTTCCTTCTACTTTTACAGAGCAGGTATACTGCCCGAAGATGCTGCTGATCTTATTCTCTGCAGGCACCGACTCCGGTGTAAAGCCCGCAGGCAGGTCGATCGTTACTGTGTCTATATCCACATATGCATACCGAAGCTCAATAGGATATTTACGGGCTGTATCCTTATCAAGTCTTGAGCCTGCTTTGGACATGATATTGGGTACAATAAACAGGCGTTTACCTGTTATGCTGGCATAACCGCGAACCGATACATCCAGTTCTTCCCGTAACTGGGGAAGCCGGGCTTTTTCTTCCTTATAATCGAAGCTGTTGATATTATATGTAGCAAAGTTCAGCTCTTCAGTAAGATGCTCTTTTAACTTGTCTTTACTAAGCCGGGTAAGCAAGTAATGCAGATCATCCTGTTGCATACCGGTATACAGTGAATTGACTTTTAGCTGCAGATTACCTTCCTGGTCGAGCGTGGCTTTTATATTTCTCACCTGCCTGTTTTCATTCATGCTGTATAAGGGGGTACGTACGAGCTTACCTCCGTTTTCATCGACCACGAGAGCGTGCCTGTTGCCGGTAAAACCTCCCATATACCCACAGGATTTGAACTGATCTGTACACTCCAGCCAGAGGGTATCTTTTGCCAGGGGTATACAGACAATAGCATGATTAAATTGTGAGGAAGGAAAATCAGTAAAAATATCCTCTCTTCCTTCACCTGCAGAGATTACCGTATATAAACCAGTTATTCCGGCCTCTTTCAGCAGAGCCAGCATATAATTGGAAAGCGCTTTGCAGTCGCCATACTTTTTAGCCGCTACAAATTTTGCATCAAATGGCTGCCAGCCGCCGATGCCCAATTGAATACTGATATAGCGGGAGTTTTGCTGCAGAAATTCATATAAGACTTTTACCCGGGCAGCAGGATCCGTGAGATTATCTGTAAGCTGGTGTACCGTTTTTTTCACATCATCGGGCAATTCATCCCGGCCCTGGCGCAGCGCATAAATAAATTTCCCGAGGTCTTCCCAGTTGCGCATATTGCCCTTGTAATTCTGCATTTCAAACTCTGTGGGGCCAAACAATACCAGGGGGCGAAGACGACGGTTTCCGGGGGCGTATACTTCCCGTGAAAAAGCCGGCAGGTTCTTTATCTCCCAGGTATATGATTTGGTGCCTTTACCCGGGGATACTACAGGTTGTCCGTCATACTGATATGCTTTGTAACGAAATTCATAATTTTCCGGGCAGGTGAGCACAAAACGGCTTTCCTGCACAGACTGCAACTGATAGGGCTGCGGATACCAGTCCGGATAAAACATGGTACCTGTATACTTAAGTTCAATCTCATACTCCACTGTATAAGGATATACTTTATAATAAAAATTATGCTCCTTATAGCGGGTGTCATCCATCAGACTATTGTCATCCACACCACTTCTGTCCTGAATATCTCTGCTCTTAAGTTTCTTCAGTTCTTTACCATTTGCATCATACAGGTATCCTTCTATTGATTTTATCTCTACAAATTTGTTATAGTAGTGAACGAGGCCGGCATACCCATCGCCTGCGGCGTTCATAATAGTCAGTACTATTCTACGCTTATAGTTTGCCTCTCCAGGATTTTTGAGAATAAACTCTTCTGTTTCCAGGCGGCGTACCACATTGGCATTTTTAAGTAATGCCTGGGGAATGCGGGCTACGCTGTATTCACCATCTGCCGCCATAGCTGTAAATGAAAACAATACAGCTATAAAGTTCATTAAATATTTTTGTGCAATTGTTTTATTATTCATCATCAGGACTAATTGCTGAATATTACTTTTTCTTTTTGAATACGATTTGTTCGTTATGCTTGGCTACTACCATGCTGAAAAATTCCCGCAGCAGTTCATACTCATCCGGCTGAAAATTGGCCCGGCTCAGGCGCAGGCGGCTGCGAAGTGAGATGACGCCATTGGAATTGGTGATACGGTATTCAAACATTCCTTCATCGTACTCATTCAATTTTACCACCAATTGCTTAGGCAGTTCATCAACCTCATACCCTGCCGGTACATCCATACGCAGCAGGAAGGTCTCATCAAATGCAAAAGGCATTTCTACCGGGTAGAGACGTTCGGCAGCTTTAAAAGGGTTTTCTTTCCACCCTTCACCAAACATGGGGTTGAAATAGATGATATCCTCCTTTTCCGAATTGAGCGTAAACTTGTATTGCACTTTTACGGGCATATCCAGGATGTCGAGAGAGTCTATGAAAGGATCCTGAATTACCGCATCGGAATGAAGTGTTTTGGCGGCCTCTGTAAAAAACTGTTCTTTACCCTTTTCTGCCAGGCGATTACGCAGCCGGTATGACTCATAATAACCTGGTGTCTGCTGAAGTGAGCCAATCAATTTATCCTGTTCATCATTAATAATAAATACCGAGGTTACTTTTCGTTCCATGAGCGAATCAGCAACAAACTGCAATGGCGGTGCATCGGCACTAATCTCGCGGGCATGCCCGTTGTAGCAATCAAATGTCAGCTTTCCAAAACCCAGGCGGGGCCAGCTGGCATCGAGAAACGCTGTTTTATCGTCCTCGAGGCGGGCCTCGCAGATTACATAGTTGAACAGATTAATCAATGGATAAAGAGAATACGTATATCCATTTGATTTGGTGCTCATGATCACCGGATCGGCTTTTATATCTGCGTAACGCAGCATGGCCGTAAGCAGCAAATTTATTTCTGCTACATTTCCTTTTCTTGATTTGGCAATATTGCGCAGGTTCTGACTAATAGTAAGTCCGTTGTGGCTGGTACAGGTGTAATTATCCTGTATGTATTTATAAATCCGTTGGGCAATTTCGCTTTTTGAACCACCGGCTTTTACCAGGTTACCGATATATTCACTCAACCAGTTATTATCCTTTCGAAGTCCTTCGCCGAAATAGTCGGCATCGAGCAGATCTTTTGCCAGCTGAGTCCAGGTTCCCATAACATTCCGATAGGTAAGCGGTTCCCTATACTCCGATAGTTGAAAGTTGATCTTTGCGATATGATTATCCAGGGTAGAGGTAAAACTTTCTTCCTTTAACGAAGGCACATCTTTGAATACCCATCGGTGTGTTTGTGTATTGGCAGTGAAGTTGTATCGTTCAGATGCTCCTGACCCACCGGAAGATGTAACAGAAAATGCCTGCTGACCGGCCTTATTTTCCCTGGCTGCAGGCGACATATATCCCTGCATCATGAATACGTAATTAATAAACTGGGGGATGGTGACGGTGTATTCGCTCCACAAACGGGGAATGCTGCCCTGAAACTCCCAGGAACGCAGATTAAACAAAAAATCGGATTTGATCCGGTATTCGTACTCGATAATAGAGCCTTCCCGTACATCCGGAAAAGTAAATTTCCGCTCCGTCGATTTTTTGCTGACGTTGTTTTTAAAAACACCTGATTTGGTATCCAGTTTGGTCTCTTTCACCTTTCCATCCTCGAGATTATAGGTAACTGCTTTTAAGTTTTCAAGCTTTTCTTCATCCTCGCCGGAGGTATATAATGAAATGGTGACATTGCTGATGTCATATCCATTTTTATTAAGAATATGTACCCGCCTGTACCTCTTAAATTCAAGAGAGAACCATCCTTTGGTATTACCTACAATTTCTGTGGAGCCTACATCTGCAATAACGATGGCATTGGCATTGCTGTCTATACTGTATACTTTACGGGCAAAATCCTCCGGTGAAACTTTTCCGAACTTAACAGGTACTTTATCCTGGGCAAAGGTGGCAGTAACGCTTACGGTAAGCAAGCTGATAATGAACAGGTAGAACTTCATAGCTGGTGGCTTCTGGTGGTAAAGCCCAATTTTACATAAAAAAAGGCAACTTTTACAGTACTATCTTTGCTCTTTGCTTATAACTGTAAGTAAATCATGGCAGACCGGGTATCATATTCAAAAAAAGTAAAATCTCACGCACTGCGTCTGGGATTTGATTTTTGTGGTGTTGCTGCCGCCAAACGGCTTGATGATGATGCTTACCGGTTAGAGAACTGGCTGAAAGCCGGTTACCAGGGTGCCATGAAATACATGGAAAATCATTTCGATCTGCGTGTTGACCCCACTCTGCTCGTGCCGGGTGCGCGCTCTGTGATTACACTTCTTAAAAATTATTACCCGGCAGAACGTCAGCAACCAGATGCTCCGGGTATTTCCAAATATGCTTTCGGCAAAGATTATCATGAAGTAATCCGGAGTCAGCTCAATGAGCTGCTGAGTATACTGCGTGATGAGATTGGTGAGATACAGGGGCGGGGCTTTGTGGATTCCGCACCGGTGCTGGAAAGGTCCTGGGCTGTTAATAGCGGACTGGGCTGGGTTGGAAAAAACGGGAACCTTATTAACCGCACCGGAGGATCTTTCTTTTTTATTGCAACGCTGATTACTGACCTGGACATGGAACCTGATGCTCCTTTCCAGGGAGACTATTGCGGCACCTGCACCCGCTGTATTGAGGCCTGCCCTACTGGCGCCATCCTGCCCGGCCCGGTTATAAACGGTAGTCAGTGCATTTCCTATTACACAATTGAATTAAAAGATGCGTTGTTGCCGGCAACACAGGAAGGCAAGTTTGGTAAATGGGTATTTGGGTGTGATGTATGCCAGGATGTATGCCCCTGGAACCGTTTCAGTAAACCACACCAGGAGCCGGCATTTGCACCTATTCCCGCTATTCTTAACCTGAGTACCCGGGACTGGCAGGACCTTACAGAAGAGGAGTTCAAGAAAATCTTTCAGCATTCTCCTTTAAAACGCAGTAAATGGAAAGGATTGCAGCGGAATGTTAGGTTTATTCAGGAGGGGGAGTGAATGTAAAAAGTATAAAGGTTTAAAAGTATAAAAGGTGAAGGAGTATTTAAATGCAAATACATCTTTTTTATTTAGACTTTTAAACCCTTATACTTTTTACCTTTTCCCTGGTATCTGAAACTGCGCCCGCAATCCTCCATACAGCAGAAACTGGCGTGGATCGTACGCATTCCTTATCAAAGGTGTGAGGGCGAAATTAAATTCGGGGCCAATTGACCATCTCCATTTCGATTTATTGCCCAGGTGAATTGAGAATCCGGTTTCGGCATGCAGCTGAAACCGGCTGAATGCATCTTTATCCCGATAATAAATACCATAATAAGAAGTATCGTACACCATTGCATTGGTATGTATCAGCCAGCCTGGTGTAACTCCTACCTCCCAGGTAATTGGCATTACGCGGCCTTTATTTAACTGTAACTGCCATTGTACGGGCAATTGAATAAAATGATAACTGTTGGTGACAGATTGATGGGGCGCTCCCTGATACTGGTAGGCCCTGTTGACCGTCCCTAACGGATTGTTGGATAAACCGGGAGGAGCCACTATTGATGAGTCCAACAGACCGCCTACCGCAATCCGGTCGCTCCTGTAAGAATAGCGCAGACCGGCCAGCAGATTTATTTTCCGGCCAACTGGTATACTCGCCTGCACACCTACTTTGAATCCTACTGACACTTTTGATTCCGACGGCAGAAGTAAGGGGCGTGGGGCGGGGATACCGCCATTGACAGCACCGTATGCAGGAAGGTTGTTTACATCCATCAGTTTTTCTGCTGGAAAAAGAGAAGGCAGGGCCTTATCCATACGGTTGCCGGCGCCGATACCGGCCTCAATTCCCCATTTTATACGCCGACGGCTGACTGTGATCGGAGTGCGCGGGTTTTCGGGCAGATCCTGGTGATTGTTGCTAACGGACGAACTGTCCTTTACCAGATCATGATCAGCTGTTGCAGCTGTAGCATCGGACCGGGATTCTTCTGCAGCTGTTTCTGTTTGTATCAGTTCACCAGTTCCCTTATTTTCCGCAGGATTAACTACCTCTGGCGATGAAACATTCTGTGTGCCGGTATTCGCTTTTTCCGATTCTTTTTTATTAACGGAACGGCTGGCTGACTTGCCAGACAGCTTTCTGCGCGAAGCATTGCCTGCTACAGATTGCTCCTGAACGTCGGATTTATTTTTTGCTTCTTTCCGTGAATTTATTTTAAACTGCGCCTGGTCTGTCTGTTGTACAGGAGATTTGTCTCCGTTGTTGTTTACAGCAGCATCCGTATTATTTTTTGTTGTTTGCGAAGTGGTACTTTGTTTGGATACATTAGCTGTACCAGCTTCGTTTGATGGTAAAACGCCAGTGGTCTGCTGGTCCGGTAGGCGCTGATCCGCCGATGACGCAGCCGGGGCGGCCGATTGTTTCTTTTGCAGCGATGAAATCGGAGCGGAAGGGCCTGGCAGGGCAGGCGCAAAAAGATTGTAGATACCATATGCGCCCAGCCCAATGGCAGCCAGGAGAAACCAGTATACGACAACCCTTCGCCGTTTTTTGCGGCGCAGTTCCTCCTCCACGCTTTCCCATACGGTTGCAGAAGGACGAATCCGAAACTCCTCCATTTCTTCTCTTACCTGCTTTTCGAATTTATTTTCCTGCATATCTCGACTTTTTCTTTTCTGCCGAATATTTATCGATCCAGGTTATCAGCAAGTTTCGCGCCCGGGCATATTGAGACCGGGAGGTACCATCGCTGATCCCCAACATTTCACCAATTTCTACGTGTGTGTAACCTTCCACCGCATGGAGGTTGAAAATAACCTGATAGCCCTGCGGAAGCTGACGGATCAGATCTGCCAACTCCTTCCCCTGGATGCGCTCAGCGGGATCATCCTCCACCACCGGGTGCAGGTATTCTTCTGTAAAGAACATTCCTTCCTGGTATTTGCGATGGCGCTTAAGATAGTTGAGTGCCGTATTGACCATAATACGGCGTATCCAGGCACCCAGTTCGCCTTCCTGTTTGTACTGCCCCAGGTGATGAAATACTTTTACAAACCCTTCCTGTAGTACATCTTCCGCATCGCGCATGGATCTGGTATAGCGATAGCATACGCCCAGCATAACGTCTGCGTAGAGCTCATACAGCTCCCGCTGCGCCTGCGGTTTGCCTTTTAAACACTCTTTAACTAATCTTATCTGATCCATTTATTGAAACGGGATGACAATCATTTTTCAGCAATCGTTGCACGCAGAATGCACTCAAATGAACTGCAAAAATAAAAAACCCGCAGCAGGGTTATTTACCTGTTGCGGGTTGCTGCTGAGCAGACGGTTTTATCCGTCTATCTTGAAGCTCACTTGTTTATCTCCCCAGCTGAGAGTCACTTTACCATCTTTGCCTATGGAATAGGTTAATTTTTCGGCTACAGGACTTGCTTTGCCGGCTTTGGCATTTACCCGCAGCACATCATCAGCAGCCTTGTATTCATACGCTCCCCACTGGTTATACGTCTTATTGAAAATAATGGTCCATTCGTCGCCATTATCGATAGTAAAGAAACCATATTTACCGGCAGGCAGTTCTTTTCCCTGCACACGTACGGGTTTACTTACTTCAAAAACGGTGGCTTCATTGGCACCTGCCCGCCATACCTGGCCGGGATTGGGTTCTACATCCTTACCGATAGTGCGGCCTTTTAAAGAAGGCTGGCTGTAATCGATGGTAACAACTGTACCGCCTTTAAGCGTTTCTTTGGCCTGTACAGGGGGGCTGGGGCGTTTAGATTTATCACCACCACCCTGCGCTGAGGCAGTCAAACCAGCTGTTATGGCAATGGCCATTAACAATACAGATTTCATTGTTGATATAAGTTTAATTGAGAAAACGGGTTTTGATTATCAGAATGAAATTACAAATAGCCTGCCAGAGCTGAATCATTTATTGGATGTACGGTTGCCGGCAGAAATAATTGAGCGGAGATTGTTGAGCCCCATCTCCATCCCCGGGCCATAGGTGCGCTCAAAAAGTAGACTGCTGAATTTTTCCCAGGGATACCAACGGAGTTTGAAATCCATATACCATTGTATTGTAGCAGAATCGGAACTGGCATGGCGTACGATATGCCAGCCGTTTACGACGGGTTTGCGGGAAGGACGTTCCATACTGGCCTGCCATTCCGCCTCCCCGTTTTTCTGAAGACGAATGGTAGTGCCCTTCAATTCCACGGTACGTAAGGGGCCGCCGGCAGCATCCGATGCGCCCAGGCTGTCCGGAGAAACATCTTTAAAAAAAGGGTTCCAGGAAGGCCACTCCCTGATATCCTGAATCGGCTGCCAGATGGCAGAATCGGTAGCCATTACATTTACCGCTTTCGAGAGGCGTATTTCAGAGGGGATAAAAAAAGAGATTCCCAGCACCAGCAGCAGCAGGGTCAGCAAACTAAACACAAATAAACGGATCAGGTGCATGAAAACATTTTTAAATGAAAAGAGAGAAAGTGAGCCCAGGCCCTACTCCCATTTTATAACCCGGGCAAGCAATACATATATAAGTACTATCCATGCAGTCAGTATGCCCAATTGCTCCCAGCAGTCCCATATATGCAGGCCCTCAAAAGACACCTTCCGCATGGCATCGTTGAACTGTGTGAGCGGAAAGAAGTAACAGATTTTCTGCAGCCATACCGGGAATACGGAAATAGGGAAGAATGTACCGGACAGCAGCATCTGCGGAAAGCCAAACAGATTGATCAAAAGTGGAATCGACGAATCGCTTTTCACCATACTGCTGATAATGAGGCCTACCCCCATCAGCAGAAACAGCATGATCACCGATAGCAGGATCATTTCAAGAAATGTAGCAAAGCCATGCTGCAGCGTAAATCCCAGAAAATAATGACCAAATGCGATCAGGACAACCACGTTGAGCAACTGAAAAAAAAGACGGCTGATGCCAATTCCAACCAGAATATTAATACGCTTAACCGGCGATGCATAAAAACGTTTCAATACCAGTTGCTCCCGTAATGTATAAAAGGTAAATGCGACGCCAAAGAGTGTCGCAAAAAGAATGGAAAAACCCACCTGGCCCGGTAATATGAAGTCGATCTGCTTATACTGTCTGCCTGCAGTAATCACCGGCTGTGCTATCTGCACATACTCCTCTTTTGTACGGTTGAATTTACTTTCATACATCAGTTTCACATAATCCAGCTCATGCATGAAGAGCGGAAAAGTATTACCACTGGCAGAGGTAGACCTGATATCAATACGGAGATGCGGTTCAGAACTGGAAGAATCTGTACGTTTAATACGGATGGCTGCAGTCAGTTGTCCTTTTTCCAGATCTTTATTCAGGTTTTGTTCGGCCTTGTATGTTGTGAGGCGCATTGCCGGATGGCTTTTAAGCCCGGCATAAAAAAAGTTAGTCGTATCGCTGCCCTCTTCCAGCGCCACCTTGAAAGTAGTTCCCCCGCCCTTTCCAAATGCACCGAAGATCAGGATAAAAACAATCGGGAAGAGTAAACTGAACACAACCGAAGCGGGTTGTGAAAAAATAGCTTTAAAACTGGCCCTTATGATTGCCAGCAGGGCTTTGGACTGACTGTAGGATTGTGGCATTCAGAACAATTAGGGTGCAAACCTACGGAAAAACCGGCGCTCCGGCCTGCATAACATGACTACGAATCAGGAAGTTTACTGATTAAAATATAAGGTGAACGGCAGGCGTGCCTGTGGCCCTGCAGCCATTTCTTTTATTCGTTTCATCTCCTGGTAAAGCCGGTAATTTTCTTCTCCCCACTCTGCTTTGAGTTTGTCGGTAAAGTTCATGGGCTCTGGTTTGCCCAGCAATTGCTGCAACAGGCTGGGCGATTCAGGATACAGCAATACCTGGTACTGGTCGAGCTTTGCT
>JAGODE010000287.1 GCA_017998385.1 Chitinophagaceae bacterium
GAATAAGCCTATCAATGCTGATCCCGTTATCGGCATCCAGAAAAACCTTGATATTATTGGTGGGCTTGATCCGGATGTCTACCAGAAAAACATCAGGGTCGGCAGCGATCAGCGCTGCCACTTTTTGTTCTAAAACCTGTATTTGACCGTCCATATTCAGTGCTGGGAAAAGAAGAAGGGAACGGTCTCCGTTCCCTTCTTCTGATCTTTTTCCGGTGCAAAGGTAAGTAAAAAACAGTATTCGAACCAAACAAGGTAAAAGGTAAAAAGTGAAAGGTAGAAGGATGGCTGCAAAACCTTTCACCTTCTGCCTTTCACCTTCTGCCTTTCCTACAGGCCACTCAGCGTCAGCCCAATGGTAAACGGCCTGATCTCAGCAGCTACGCCTTCTTTGAAAAGCGTGGTAATCTGGTAGCTGCCAAACAGGGAGAAATGCCCGAGACCCACACGTGCCGTACCTACCAGGCGAGTGGTGTTAAAATAGCTTTTATCGTATTCTTTAACCATGTAATCGTTGATGGTGCCGCCGCTCTTGGTTTGCAGGGTCTTGCTACGGGTATAGGCTTTGAGCATAGTACCTACACGCACGCCTATGGCAAATTTGAAACTCTTGTCGGCATTTTCAGGGTCTTTCGTATAACGAAACTCGACAGGCGCCTCCAGATATACGGTTGCCAGCTTGTTTTTCTTGAAATGGTTGGTATCTGACACATCCCTGAACTGCAGGGTATTTGTACGCTCGGTAATCCCTACATAGGTTTTTTTGAACTTGATATGATCTGAGGCGATACCGGGACCAAAGGCCATGCTCAGACGCGGATTGGTCTTAAACGGAAAATCGAACATGAAGAAGATATTGAAGCTTTTGGAAAAGCCGCCGGTGCTGATGGTGTCAGGACGGCCAGCCCAGCCTGCCGAGCCCAACTGGATCATAAAATGATCATTGGCACGTCCCGCCAGGTTGATAGACTTCTTCTTTTTGAGTGTAGCAGTAGAGTCCTGGGCCAAAAGCGACTGTATCATCATCAATGAAACAGCGATCAGTACTATCTTCTTCATATAATAGTTAAGTAGTGGACAAATGTATTGGCATCACGGTTAAGAAAAGGTTAAAGGCTTGCTTTATAAATAAATGCGGAACAAGTTTGTTCCGCATTAGCAAGTCATTGACCGGTGCTGCCGGCGGATTAGCCGGGTCTGATGACCCGCTTATCCGTTTTCACCTTTCTTTTCCTGTGGACCCTGCTGGGATCGAACCAGCGACCCTCTGATTATGAGTCAGATGCTCTAACCGTCTGAGCTAAGGGTCCCGGTAAGTTTTGAGTTATAAGTATTAAGTTTTAAGTACTTAGAACTCATAACTTATTACGTAAAACTTACTTTGGGCTGCAAAAATATGAGAAATAATGTAAGAAGTACTATTTGACCTCTTCAAAATCAATATAATCTCCGGCAGGGGGCGCCTTGGGCCCTTGTGATTCCTGAAAGCCGGGACCCGAAGAAGCCTGTTGCTGACGCCGTTGCTCCTCCTCCATCCGCTCCCGCACCTGGTTAAACTGGCGCTTCATCTGGCGGCTGGCACGGTAAATGGGTATGATAAACCGGAATACCAGATTGTACAAAAACCAGATCAGCAACGCATACAATATGATTTTCATGGCAGACATAAAACAAAATTAATGAAATGGGCTGATCTGCTAATGTGCTAATGTGTTAATATGCTAATGTGCTGATGTGCTAATTAGATGTTCTTGGCAGGTTTCAGCCAGTTTGTATTTGTATCGGAAGTGTGATGCATTCTTCTGAGGGTTGGCTCATTTGAATATTTTGCATTAGCACATTAGCATATTAACACATTAGCACATTAATCTCTCCTTTTCTTACTTTTGCAAGTTCAATGCTCGACAAGAAGAATACCATACAAAAAGAAGAACGGGCCATACTGGTAGGCCTGGTGCATAAGGATCAGACGGAACCGCAGGTACAGGAGTACCTCGATGAGCTGGCTTTCCTGGCCGAAACAGCGGGAGCCGTTACTGTAAAACGATTCACACAAAAACTACAGCACCCCGACAGCCGCACCTTTGTGGGCAAAGGCAAGCTGGAAGAAATACGCCTCTATATCCAGGGAAAAGATATCCGCATCGCCATCTTTGACGATGAACTTACCGGTGCACAGATCAACAATATCGAAAAAGTACTGGGCATAAAAACAATCGACCGCTCAGACCTCATCCTCGACATCTTTGCCAGGCGTGCCAAAACGGCGCAGGCAAAAGCACAGGTAGAGCTGGCACAATACCAATACATCCTGCCCCGCCTGCGCGGTATGTGGAAACACCTTGAGCGCCTGGGTGGCGGTATCGGTACTCGCGGCCCGGGTGAAACAGAAATTGAAACCGACCGCCGTATCGTGCGCGACAAGATCTCCCTGCTGCGCAAACGTCTCTCTGAAATAGATAAACAGGCACAGACCCAACGCAAAGACCGGGGTGAGTTTATTCGTGTAGCCCTGGTAGGATATACCAACGTGGGCAAAAGTACCCTCATGACCCTCCTCAGCAAAAGTGATGTGTTTGCAGAAAATAAACTCTTTGCCACACTCGATACCACTACCCGCAAGGTTGTATTCGAAACCACCCCCTTTCTCCTGAGCGACACGGTTGGGTTTATACGTAAGCTACCCCACCACCTCGTAGAAAGTTTTAAAAGCACACTCGATGAGGTGCGCGAAGCTGATATCTTACTGCATGTAGTAGACATCTCCCATCCGGCTTACGAAGATCAGCTGGCTGTCGTCAATAAAACACTGTTCGAAATCGGTGCAGCTGAAAAGCCAACCCTTACGATCTTCAACAAAATGGACCTTTACGAAGAGCGCACTTTTGATGAATGGCTTGAGGAAAGTACCCGCAAAGAACTGCTCGAAGACCTGCGCGAACGCTGGCAACATGAAACCCAGGGCAATGCCGTTTTCATTTCCGCACTCGAGAAAAGAAATATCGACACCCTGCGTGCCACCATCCTGCAAAAAGTGAGAGAATTGTATAGGGTGAGATATCCTTATAAGACGGAATTCCTTTATTAAGTTGACAGATGACAGTTAACAGTTGACTGTATTTTAATAACAACCTTATAAGTAGTGTTATAAAGAGTATAAAGGATTTAAAGCGTTTATTATACCAGCGACATTCTGTCAACTATCCACTGTTAACTGTCAACTATTTTCTCTATGTGGCACAAACTGGCCGAACACCCCAACGAACTCGATTTTGGCAGCAACAACATTGCAGTAGCCGAGGTTAATGGCAAAAAGATATGTATTGGCCGCCACCAGGACCGCTATTTTGCCTTTGCTTATAAATGTCCGCATGCAGGTGGATTACTCTCACAGGGATTCATTGATGCACTGGGCCAGGTAGTATGCCCCCTGCACCGCTACCGTTTCAATCCTCAAAACGGACGTAATACAAGCGGAGAAGGCTATTATCTCAGCCACTGGCCGGCAGAATGGCGCGAAGAAGGGCTTTTTGCAGACATGCCCGACGATCATAAGCCAGGATGGTTTTAATGATACCCGTTTATTAGTATCTCTTACTCTTTCTCAGTTTCCTGCTTATATTTTCCTGAGCGAATACACGTATTTCAAAATCCCGAACCATCATTAAGTAGATACTCTTATATTCTTGATTCAAAATTTTGAGATTTATCAAATAATTGAAATTTAAGCAGTTACAGATGAATATTTCCTGCCTTTTTATGCAATAAGAACCTCGTACAACGTTTAAATGGGCAAATTCATGCCTATGCGAAAAATGTACCTATTGCTCGGCCTGCTGTCTGTACCCTTCTTATTACCCGCGCAGAATATTGTAAGTGTGGGTGCCGGTACAGATCTGCATATTGCAGCGGGCACCAGCTTTTATGCAGGCGGGCTTGTGCTGGAGCCTTCTGCCTCATTTGTCTTAAACAACAACCAGCTCACGCGGGGCACCACTGTCACACAATTCACCGTCAACAGTTATGCCAGCCGGGTATTCAGCTTCAGTGGACTTACAGCACCGTTCAGCGGCAGCATCCGTTTTTATTATGATGATGGGGAACTCAATGGGCTGACCGAGACGGGGCTTATTATTAATGACTATAATGGCACCTACTGGCAGGCGCTGACTACCGCCAGTTATGATGACGGGGCCAACTATGTACAGACACAGGCATTGAGTAATGTGCAGCTGCGTGAGCTCGCGCTGAGTGATGCGCTGCATACCCTGCCGCTGCAATGGGGACCCGTGGCAGCCTGGCGCCAGGGCTCAGCCGTACAGGTACAGTGGACCACCCGCCAGGAAAGCCTCGTGCGCGACTTCCAGGCAGAGCGCAGTACCGATGCCCGCAGCTGGTTGCCGGCAGGCAACCCTGTTGCTGCCCGCAACAATAGCGAAGAAAACAGCTACCAGCTACTGGATGCCGGCGCACCCGCCGGACGGCTTTACTACCGCATCCGCCAGACCGACCTCGACGGCCGCAGCACCTTCTCCGCTATTGCCACCGTGGCTGCCGGAGCAATGCCTGCACTGTATGTATTTCCCAACCCCACCGCCGAAAGCTTCCGCCTGCAGGGTATGGATGCTGCTGATATCGTGAAAGCAGAATTATTTGCCGCCAATGGCGCCCGCGTGCAGCAATGGCAGAAACCACAAACACAGTACAGCATCGCTACACTGAGCCAGGGCATCTACCAGCTCACCGTAGAGCTGCGCAATGGCGAACGCCGTCATTTCAAACTGCATAAATATTAAACCGGTCATTTCATCATCACCCTTTTACAGCATTTATAACAACACCATCCTTACGTATTAAAACCACCGATATGAAAAACTTTTTTACCGCTCTCGTGCTTTTCGTTACCATCAGTGCCCAGGCCCAGGTTGGCATAGGCACCAACACACCCCATGCCAGTGCACAGCTCGATGTAACCAGTACCGATAAAGGTGCGCTTATGCCCCGCCTCACCGAGTCGCAACGCACCGGCATCAGCAGTCCGGCTGCCGGTCTGCTGGTATACCAGACTGATGGCGTCAGCGGCTTTTATTATTATACGGGCAGTGCCTGGACCAACCTCACCACTGGTGGCACCGGCGGTGTACCCAGTGGCACCATCATGGCCTATGCAGGCACCACAGCGCCCAGTGGCTGGGTTTTGTGCAGTGGCGCCGCGGTCAGCCGCAGCACCAATGCCGCACTGTTTGCCGCCATCGGCACCACCTATGGCGCCGGCGATGGCAGCACCACCTTCAACCTGCCCGACCTGCGCGGCCGTACCATCTTTGGCCTGGATAATATGGGCGGCACCGCCGCCAACCGCCTCACCACTACCGGCGGACTCAGTGCCGACAATACCCTGGGCGCTACGGGTGGCAGCCAGACAGTGACCCTCAACACCAACAACCTGCCCAGCCACAACCACAGCTTTACCGGCACTTCGGTAACCACCAGCAGCAACAGCCACTATCATACTTACCTCGATGCCTACTTTGCCGAAAACTTCAGCGGTGGTACCGGGGGCAACTCCCGCTATGGCACCAGTGCAGGTACCGATAGCGACAACAGCTTTTACTGGCGCACCAACAGCAATACGCATAGCTCCAGCCCCTCCAGCATCAATACCAGCACCGAGGCGCATACCCATAC
>JAGODE010000041.1 GCA_017998385.1 Chitinophagaceae bacterium
CTGGTGGACCTGGCTGTTGTTGTTTCTGGCAACAGACCTGGTCTGGTACTGGTATCACCGGCTTGCACATGAGATCAATGCTTTCTGGGCGGTGCATGTAGTGCATCACCAGAGTGAGGATTTCAACTATACGGTATCGGCCCGTATTACGGTATTTCAGGCACTGGTTCGTTCCATGTTCTGGTCTGTTCTGCCCTTAATAGGATTTCCGGCTGCGATGATCAGTACCTTATTGCTGATACACGGATTATATCCGTTTTTTATTCATACGCAGGCTTTGGGAAAGTGGGGATGGCTGGAGAAGATACTGGTCACACCCACGCATCATGGCATTCACCATGCTTCGAACCCGGAATATCTGGATAAAAACTATGGCGATGTACTGATCATTTGGGATAAGTTGTTTGGCACATTTGCAGAAGAGCGCAGGGATGTGAAGATTGTGTACGGACTTACCAAACCCCTGGGGAGTCATAGTTTTCTCTGGCAGCATTTTCATTTTATACTGGAGATTTATTTAAACTTCAAACATGCCCGCGGCTTCAGGGCCAAATGGAAAGTATTGTTTGGGAAGCCCGATGACCTTGATCCGCGTTACCGGTCGGTACTGGAGCGGCATTTACTGAATGTGGCTCCAGGTAAATCGCCGCAGCCCACGGCGGCTATCAGGCAATACGTGACGGGGCAGACTATTTTTTCGCTTAGCCTGTTATTTGTGACCATACTTTTTGAGCATCATCTGTCACGTATGCAGCTGGTATTATTTTCCTTGTTTATCCTGATCAGCCTCATCAACAGCGGAGCCATCCTTGATCAGCGGCGCTGGATTTTTTACCTCGAGTATGTGCGGATGGTGCTGGTGATACTGGCTATTGGCCTGTTTTATCCGAACAGCTGGACCATATCTGTGCTGCTGGCCGTTGTGGTTTTGATAACCTGGTATTTCAGACCTATAAAACGGTATTATTTTCAGCTGCTTTATGCCGGTTAGGGGCCTTGAACAGGCGGGGCTTTTCCTGCTATTTCTGAATGGGCTTCAGGCTGTTATATTTATATCAACAAGTAAAGACTTAGCTTTGTGGCGTGAATATTTGCAGCAAAACGACTATTTTAGCAAAAATTAATAGTGCCGGGGAAAATGACTTACGAGATTAAACAGGATAACAAGTTCAGATTCATTGAAGAAGGAGAGGGAGAACCGCTCGTGCTCCTGCATGGCCTGTTTGGTGCGTTGAGTAATTTTGCCTCGCTCATTGAGTACTTCAAGCACCACAACAAAGTGGTGGTGCCTATGCTACCCCTGCTGGAAATGGATATCCTCCATACCTCTGTAGGCGGCCTGGCCAAGTTTGTCCACAAGTTTATTGAAACAAGAGGTTACCAGAATGTGCATTTGCTGGGTAATTCCCTTGGCGGACATGTGGGCCTGGTATATGTACTCAAAAATCAGCCTGACTGTATCAAATCAATCATTTTAACGGGCAGCTCCGGTTTATTTGAGAACGGCATGGGGGATTCTTACCCTAAACGGGGAGATTATGAATATATCCGTAAAAAGACCGAACTCACCTTCTACAATCCGGCAATGGCTACCAAAGAGCTGGTAGATGAAGTGTTTGGAATTACCAATAACAGGCTGAAAGTCATTAAGATAATTGCTTTGGCCAAGAGTGCCATCCGCAATAATCTGGGCGAGGAACTCAATCAGATCAAACAACCAACGTTATTGATCTGGGGAAATGACGACACTATCACGCCGCCATTTGTAGCCAAGGAGTTTAACAGGCTGATCCCCAATAGTGAGCTTCATTTTATTGATAAATGCGGTCATGCTCCCATGATGGAAGTGCCGGATGAATTCAATATGATCCTTCACAAATTTTTGAAAAAACTCAGTGAGCCTGCAACAGTTGCATGATCATTGAGGTCTTAGTACTGAATCAATTAACAGCCGCTGTCCCATGTTAACCGGAGAACTACACTCTCAGACTATCCCGTATTTGCATCTGAACGATAAGGTGGAAGACGCCCTCCTGCTTATGAACGACAATCAGGTGGCGCATCTGCCTGTGGTAGAAGATGGAAAACTGCTGGGTGTGCTGAGTGAGGATAACCTGCTGGAAGCAGATAATGAAGATGCGACGCTGAATCAGCTACAACCCCTCTTTGTGCAGGCAGCTGTAAAAAATACAGAACACTTTCTGAAGGCCCTGCAGATAGCGGGCGAAAATAACCTCAGCCTGGTTCCCATCATCGATGAAGAAAACCATATCCAGGGTGTAATAGCCTATGGCGATCTGCTGCGTTATGCCGCTGATTTTATGAGCCTGAATGAGCCCGGCGGGTTGATTGTACTGGAAGTGGATACCAATCAGTACTCCTTTAATGAGATCAGTAAACTGGTGGAGACCAACGATGCGCAGATCACTCAATTGAATACATCCAATAATGCTGAAACCGGTAAAATGCAGGTAACAATCCGTATCAATAAACCGGAGATATCTGATATAGTGGCCACTTTTCAGCGGTATGAGTATAATGTCAAATATTATTTGGGCGAAGAGCTATATACCAACGAGCTGCGGGACAATTATGACAACCTGATGAACTATCTTAAAGTATGATCTTTGAGATACCAGGCCGCCACAATTATAAAATCCAATATATTTAGTAGATATTGTAGCCCGTGGATGCGGAGGTTTAAGAAATATATGGTTTGGCTCCTGTCAGCGCTTGCCTGCAGTCATTGTCCATTTGCGCAGCAAACGGGCAATAAGGATTCTTTGAATACCAGTCAGCCAGTCTCCAAAGACAATTACACTGTACCGGCGCAGGAGCGCCCGTTTATTGTCCGTCACATAGTCATTGAGGGAAATAAAAAGACACGTGAGAATATCATTCTGCGTGAACTTTTTTTTAAAACAGGTGATCAGCTGTTATTGCAGGACCTGGTACGCCGCTTTGAAATATCGCGGCAGCAGCTGATGAATACCACTCTTTTTCATGAGGCCATCGTAGCACTGAAAAGTTTTGAAGGATACAATGTAGATATCATTGTACAGGTGCGTGAGCGCTGGTATATTTTCCCCGTTCCATATTTTAAACCCGCAGACCGCAATCTCAATCAGTGGCTGGTAGAGCAAAACGCCAGCCTGAAGAGGGTCAACTATGGCATGAAGCTGCTTTACAACAATACCACCGGCCGCAATGATAAACTCAGGTTGTGGTGGATACTTGGCTATACCCGGCAGCTGGCATTTAGTTATGAGCGTCCGTTCATAGATAAAAAAATGAAATGGGGGTTAAATGTATCGCTGGCTGTTGGCAAAAACAGGGAGGTGAATTACAACACCGTTGATGATAAGCAGGTTTTCCTGAAAGATGATCGTTACCTGCGCAATTTTATAACAGCATCTGCTGAAGCCGTCTACCGCAAAGCTATCAGAACCAGGCATCGGTTTGGAATTGGCTATGGAATGGAAGAGATTGCCGATACTGTGGCAGTACTTAACCCGCATTTTTTTCCTGCCGCCCGTACACGTATTACCTATCCGGAAATTTATTACGGCCTTTCCTATTATGACCTGGATTACATTCCCTATCCTACCAAAGGGTATGCACTGGAGGTTATGCTCAATAAAAAAGGAATTAGTAAGGCAATGAACCTCTGGCAGCTTTCCGCAAAGGCTTCGGCAAACTGGCCCACCGGCAAACGATCTTTTTTCAGTTTAAACGGATATGGTATAATCAAGCTGCCATTCAATCAGCCTTATTATAACAGGAAACTGCTGGGCTATTCGGATATTTTTATGCAGGGATACGAATATTATGTAATAGACGGAATGGCCGGAGGTTATCTGAAAGCAGCGTTTACCCGCAAAATCTTAAAAACAAGTGTGCGTATTCCCGGCACACGCAAGATTGCTCCCCGTCTTATTCCTTTTAATATTTATGGCCGCATTTATGGCAATGCCGGTTACATTTACAATAAATATCCGGGAGAGAATTTCTTATCCAACCGTATACTGGTTTCTTCCGGATTCGGTATAGACATTACAACTATCTATGACTTCACACTGAAGCTGGAGTGGTCGTTTAACCAGTTAGGACAAAACGGGTTATTTTTACACAGAAAGACAATTTTCTGAGTCGTAACTTGATCCTTGTTTCAAATCGGGCATTGTAAATGAAAGCAGCAATCTACAGCAGGGTGATGGAATCTGGCCAGCAGGAAGACCTGCAGGTTTTTTTTGATGAGCTGGGTCGCAGAAAAATAGCACCAATCATACATGCAGACTATTATCAGCAGATAAAAGATATCATCCGCCTGCCGGAAAGCACACAGACATTTGCAGGTTTTGCAGATTTGAGTCCGGATGTGGAGTTTCTCGTCAGCCTGGGTGGTGATGGTACATTGCTGGATACTGTAACACTGGCCCGCGATAAGCCGATCTATGTGATGGGCATCAATTTTGGCCGGCTGGGGTTTCTGGCCAGCATTGGTAAAGAAGCCGTAAAAGAAGCAGTGCAGTCGCTGGCCAATCGTTCTTTTCTTGTAGATAAGCGTACGCTGATACACCTCGATGCCGATCTGCCTTTATTCGGAGATGTGCCCTATGCACTCAATGAGTTTGCTATTCATAAGCGGGATACCGCCAGTATGATTAAGATACATACCTATCTTAACGGCGAATTTCTGAATACCTACTGGGCCGATGGCTTAATAGTGGCTACGCCTACCGGGTCTACCGGTTACTCCCTCAGCTGTGGCGGGCCAATTGTATTTCCTGAATCGGGCAGCTTTGTCATTACTCCTGTGGCCCCGCATAATCTCAATGTGCGTCCCATTATTGTACCCGACGACAACGTGATCTCTTTTGAAGTAGAGAGCCGTTCGGAACAGATTATCTGTGCCATGGACTCGCGGCGCGAAATTGTCGGAAAAAACGTATCACTGGCGGTAAGAAAGGAGAATTTTTCTATTAACCTGCTGCGGTTGAGCGAAAATAATTTTCTGCAAACGCTTCATACCAAGCTCACCTGGGGGCTGGATAAGCGAAATTAACAGGTCCCGATAAAAGAAAATGCCTATTTTCCCGTTTTAATTACTCAGGTTATCTTTTTTGGACGGTTATGGTAAAAAAGTTTTTTCTAAGCACCCTGATAATTATCTGTTTACTGGCCACTGGCAACCATGCTCATGCACAGGACGCCATTGTACAGGAAGGCGAATTTGGCGTGGGTGTGGGTGCTGCCCATTATTTTGGTGATTTAAACACCAGATCTCAGCTCAACCGGCCCAAACTGGCGGCCACGGTCTTTTTCCGTAAAAATTTCAGCAATTATGTGTCGGGCCGAATCGGTGCATCTTTTGCACGACTTGGCTATTCAGACGTTTATAATAGCAAAAATGAGTATATGCGTCGCCGCAACCTCAGCTTCAACAGCAATGTATGGGAGCTGACCCTGCAGGGTGACTTCAACTTTTTCCGCTTTCTGCCTGGCGAACCAGGCTATAATTTTACTCCTTACGTAACATTTGGTGTGGGTGTATTTAGTTATGATCCCTTTGCCTACCTAAATGGCGAGAAAATCTTTTTGCGCTCGCTGGGCACCGAAGGCCAGGGCAGCAGCCTGTATCCTGATCGCAAACAGTATAGCAGTATGGCTATTAGTTTGCCGCTGGGTGTAGGTATCAAATATGCTTTAAACGAACGGATTAATATTGGTTTTGAAGTACTTCACCGGTTTACTAATACTGATTATCTGGATGATGTGAGTAAAACCTATGTGGATCCGTCTATTTTCCCCAATAATCCCAGCGATGGCAGTCCGTCTGTGGCTTACCTGCTCAGCGACCGCTCGTACGAACTGGGCGACCGTATAGGCATACCCGGGCGTCAGCGTGGCAACAGCCGCCAGAAAGACCAGTTTGTGACGGCTATGTTCCATATTAGCTTCAATCTGCAATCTTACCGCTGTCCTACGGCCAATTGAGCCACTGGCCGATATTTCCGGGGGCAAATAACCGGAATATAGCGAAATAAAATACCTTTGCTGCCCTGTAAAAAGGCCCGGAAAAGAAATGTATGTCTTCGCTTCTCGAAAAAATTGATAAGGATCGCCTTCCCCGTCACATAGCCATCATCATGGATGGAAATGGGCGTTGGGCCAAAGAACAGGGCCAGGACCGGTTGTATGGTCATTATCATGGCGTGGAAAGCGTGCGCGATATCGTGGAGGGCTGTGCAGAACTGAAAGTAGGTTACCTCACTCTTTATGCCTTTTCTACCGAAAACTGGGACCGCCCGGAGTATGAGGTAATAGGCCTGATGGAGTTGCTGGTTACCACGATCCGTAAAGAGGTAGAAAGCCTGCATAAGAATAATATAAAACTGCATGTGATCGGCGATATGAGCATGCTGCCGGAGTATGCACGGCAGGAGCTGAAGGAAGCGCTGGAGATCACCGCTGGCAATACCGGCCTGAATCTGGTGATGGCCCTCAGCTATAGTGGCCGCTGGGAGCTGCTCAACGCAGTGAAGAATATTGCTTTTGAAGTAAGGGAAGGAAGGCTTGCCGTAGAAGCGATTGATCAGAATACCCTGCAGCGGTTTTTATGCACCAGCAATTTTCCCGATCCGGAACTGATGATCAGAACCAGTGGTGAATACCGGATCAGCAATTTCCTGTTGTACCAGCTGGCTTATGCCGAGCTGTATTTTACACAGGTACGCTGGCCCGACTTCCGGAAAGAAAATCTGTATGAAGCCATCCTGGATTACCAGAACCGGGAGCGGCGTTTTGGAAAAACCGGCGACCAGCTGCATGAAACCAGCTGACCCGTTTAAATGCCCTGATAGCAGCCACTGGCAACGGTTGTAATAGACAGGGCATCGGCGTGTTTTAACAAACACTTTCGATATTAACCGTTAATTTGCCGCCGCACACATTGGGTGTGGGCTTTGCATAAAATACAGTAAACAAACTAATTGTGCTCCATTTTTGTGGAGGCCGACTGACTTGAACAAATAACCATGCAACTAATATTACGCCGGGCAGGAGCTCTTGTGATTTTGCTGATAGCAGTGGTGATGAACCTGCAGGCACAGGATACGATACCGCCTACAACATCTGTAGACCCCGCATTGCTGGAATGGGAAACGGCTACAACTCCGCGGGAGTTTATCATCAATGATGTATCTATTACCGGCATCCGTTATCTGGATACGTCTATCGTTTTATCCATTTCAGGTCTTCAGGCCGGTGATCGCTTCATGCATCCGGGCAGCGACATCTTTGCAAAAGCTATTAATAACCTGTGGCGTCAGAAATTGTTCTCTGGTGTACAGATCTATGTTACCCGTATACAACAGGGCAACAGGATAAGTGTAGAGATCAGTGTGGAGGAGCGGGCACGCCTGGGCAGCTTCAAGTTTATTGGCCCTAAAAAATCAGAAGCAGAAGAACTGCAGGGTAAGATAGGTCTGGCCAAGGGTACAATTATCACCGAAAACATCCGCCGCAATATCCGCGAGGTGACTGTTAAGTTTTATCGCGACAAAGGATTTCAGAATGTGCGGGTGCTGATCGATGAGAAAACGGACCCCAACCTGGTCAACTCCAACTCTATTCTTATTTATGTAAATAAAGGCCGGAAAGTCAAGATCGATGAGATTAACTTTTACGGCAATGAAACCGTTGACGGGCTCAAGCTTAAAAAGCAGCTGAAGGGTACGAAAGAAATGAGTAAGCTCACGCTGTATCCATCACGATATACCAGCACCTATGGCGAGACACGCCACATGAGCTTTAATGAATACATGAAAGACTGGGGTTTCCTGTCATTGAGTAAAACCAAACAGGTACTGGATCCCTACTTCCGTTTCAAACTGTTTACTTCTGCCAAATTTAATCCTACCAAATACGAGGAAGACAAGCAGAAGCTGATTCAATACTACAACTCACTCGGCTATCGCGATGCGCAGGTGGTGATGGATACAGTGGTGACAGATACAGCCAGCTCGCGCCTGTATGTAGATATTAAAGTAAATGAAGGCCGCAAATATTATTTCGGCAACATAACCTGGAAAGGGAATGCCAAATACAGCGACTCACTGCTCAATGTAGTACTGGGCATCCGGAAAGGTGATATATATAATGTGGATATCCTTAATAAACGCCTGGGTAAGGAAATGTCGCAGGATGGTGGCGATATCAGTGGTTTCTACCAGGACGACGGATACCTGTTTTTCCGTGTAGAACCGGTAGAAACGGCGGTATATAATGATACCATCGATTTCGAGATCCGTATTACAGAAGGTCCGCAGGCGCGTATCAAGAACGTAACTATTGCGGGCAATGAGCGCACCAAAGATCATGTGATCCGTCGCGAGCTGCGTACCATACCCGGAGACCTGTTTAACCGTTCGGAGCTTATCCGCTCTATACGTGAGCTGGGCAACCTGCAATACTTTAACCAGGAGACCATCAACCCCGGTGTGGTTCCCAATGCCGAAGATGGCACCGTAGATATTAACTGGAAGGTGGAGGAGAAGTCTTCTGACCAGCTGGAGCTCTCGGCCGGTTGGGGTGGTGGTATCGGTCTTACCGGTACACTGGGTGTTACTTTCAACAACTTTTCTATTAAGAATATCTGGAAAAAATCGGCCTGGGATCCATTGCCTACTGGTGATGGTCAGAAGCTGAGTCTTCGTTTGCAATCAAACGGACGGGCATTCCGCTCCTATAACTTCTCTTTTACCGAGCCCTGGCTGGGTGGTAAAAAACGTAACTCACTTACGATCGGTTACAACAACAGTAAGTACTCCAATGCGTACGATTATGTTACCGGTCGTTTTGATAATGCCAAATCAGATACCAACTATCTGAAGGTAAATGGTTTCTCTATTGCCCTGGGTAAACAATTGAAATGGCCCGATGACTATTTCAGCCTGGTATACTCGCTCAACTTTACGCAGTACAAGCGGATGAACTATGGCATCTTCCAGGGGGTGAGTGCTACAGGTGTATCGAACAACTTCAGCATGAAGCTGGCCTTGCAGCGTTCGTCTGTGTTTGATCCTATCTTCCCGCGCAGTGGTTCCAATATGGTAGCCAGTGTGCAGTTTACTCCGCCTTATTCATTATTTAACCCAGACCTGGTAGACTCCAAGGATCCCTATAAGAATCCTGAATACCACAAATGGCGTTTCAATGCCGAATGGTATGTGCCGCTGGGTCGCCCCATGGGTGCAGATAAAAACCGTCAGTTTGTGTTGAAGCTGGCTGCCAAGTATGGTTTCATGGGCCGTTACAATCATAAGCTGGATTACTCACCATTTGAGCGCTTCCAGGTAGGTGATGCCGGTCTGACCAACAACTTTGGTCTGCTGGGTTACGATATCGTGGCTCACCGTGGTTACCCTGTATATCAGTCATCGGATCCCACGATCAATCCTGACCAGCAACAGGCCACCCAGTTCTTTACGATATTTAATAAATATCAGCTCGAGCTGCGTTATCCGCTGGTTACTAATCCCGGTAGCACCATCTATGGTCTGGCATTCTTTGAAGCAGCCAACGGTTGGTATAACTTTAAAGACTATAATCCGTTCCGTTTGCGCCGCAGTGCTGGTGTGGGCATGCGTTTCTTCCTGCCCATGTTTGGTCTGCTTGGATTTGATTATGGTGTAGGCTTCGATCGTATTCAGCCTGGTCAGGGTCTTAAAAATGCATCAAGGTTTACCTTCATGCTGGGCTTTGAACCGGAATAATAGTTGATTGCGCCACAAAAAACTCTTTATATGAAGAAAATTCTTTTACTGACCCTGGTATCTGTACTGCTGGCCGGCAGTACAATGGCTCAGAAATATGCCATCATTGATACCCGTTATATTCTGGATAAAATGCCCGAGTATAAAACGGCTCAAAAACAGCTGGATGATATAGCGGCCGACTGGCAGAAGGATATTGACACCCGCCAGGCAGCCCTCGACAAAATGTATAAAGACTATGATGCAGAAGAGGTGATGCTGAGCGAGGATTTGAAGAAAAAACGCCAGGACCAGCTTTTCTTAAAGGAAAAAGAAGTGCGCGATCTTCAACGCCAACGATTTGGTTTTGAAGGAGATTTGTTCAAAAAAAGACAGGAACTCATCAAGCCCGTACAGGATCGTGTATACAATGCCGTACAGAAAATTGCCACCCAGCGGGGCTACGACTTTGTGCTCGACAAAAGTGAGGGAATTACCATTATATTTGCCGACCCCAAACTGGATAAAAGCGAGGATGTGTTGCGCGAACTGGGAATCCGCAACTAAGACTGGTTCAGCAAGGGCAAATGTTAAAGAAAACAGAACAAGCAACTAATCCCAGACAAAACGACTCTTATATTCAAAAATTGACAAAACCTCTCCGGAGGGACAAAAGACAGCAACTCATGAAAAAATTGAAAGTATTAGTAGTAGCGGCTTTCCTGGTTATGGCGGCTAATGAATCAATGGCCCAGGTTAAAATCGCTTATCTCAGCCTGGATCAGGTAGTAGGTCTGATGCCTGGTACTGCCAAAATTGATTCTCTGCTCGGACGCTATGATATGGACTCTATTCAACCTGAGTACAATACCCTGGTGACCAACTATAAATTTAAAGACAGCCTGTATCGCGATACGGTACGTACTCCCAAAGCAGTGCGTGATGAAATCGCAAAAGAGCTGGCTAACTATATTTATCAGATTCAAAACTGGGATCAGATTCGTGAGCAGGTGCTGCAGGCCAAACAACAGGAATACCTGGCCCCTATCTACAAAGAAGTAATGGATGCTGTAAGAGCCGTATCAAAAGAAAAAGGATACAGCCATGTATTAAGCCGCGAATCACTGATTGTAATGCCTGATGCGGATAATATAACCCAGGCCGTTATGACCAAACTAAAGCTAAAAGCGCCGACAGGACCTGGTGGTCGCCCCTGATAACAACGCGTTTAAATAAATGAAATAAGCCCCGGCAAATGCCGGGGCTTATTTTTTACCGTCATCAGGGTATATATGGCCGGCCGGTAGCAGAGTATCTTGCCTGCAAAATTGAACCGCTATGAAACCCGTCTTTTCACTGTTGCTGATAATGCTATTGCCCCTGCTGGCTATATGCCAGATAGATGCGGCCAATAAGTGTTATGATGAAAAAAATTATGAATGTGCCGTCAATAATTATAAGTCGGCTATAGCCGCACGCAGCTACAATGAAAAAGATTATGGCACCATTAAATTCAGGATTGGGTTTAGTTATTCCAAGCTGGAGCGTTTTGGCGAAGCCGTGGCTCCGCTCACAGAAGCGATTACGGCGAAACCAGACCTGAAGGCAGCTTACTGGGAACTGGCCTATTGTTATTATTCGCTGAAAGAGTATACCAAATCGTCTGAATACTACAGTAAGGCTGCAGAATATTATAAGTCTGACACCGCTTCATTAAAAAGAATACAGTACTGGCGGGGGCGTTCATTGAGCCAGGCTAACAATTTCAAAGACGCTGTTACCGCATATAAAGCGGCCATAGCTATCGACAGCATGCAGAGTGATTATTACGCATCGCTGGGTGATGCCAACTATAACCTCGCTTTATATAAGGATGCTGCTACTGCCTACGAAAAAAGTATAGCTCTTGGCAGCAGCAGCAAATTAGCTATGGCGGCGCGGTATTACTGGCTGGGGCAGAGTTATAACAGCTTATACAAACGCCCCGAAGCGTTGAAGGCCTATCAGCAGTCATTAGAAATTGATCCGGGCTATAAATGGTCACACTGGGGTATAGCCGGTCTTTATTATAACCAGGCAAAATGGAAAGATGCTATTGATAAGTATACACAGACCCTCACCTATTTCAAAGACGATACAGCTTCTCAAAAGAGTATTTACTACTGGCGTGCCCGCTGCTATTTTGATTTAAAGGATTATGCCCGGGCAAATGCCGATCTTGATCAGGCATTGAAGATTGACCCAGCGTATGGCCCGGCCTTCTGGGAGAAAGGACTGATTGCCCGTACACAAAAGAAGTACAAAGAGGCCATTCCGTTTTATACCAGAGCAATCGAATTGACCGGGGGGCAGACAACCTCTCTGAGCGACCTGCACTACGCGCGCGGTCTTTGTTATCTGTCACTGAAAGACAGTGTAAAAGCAGAAAAAGATTTTGAACAGTCAATTAATTTTGATGAGTACAATGCCGAAGCCAATATCGAACTGGGACATCTCGCATTTGCCCGTAAGGATTACAATGCAGCCAGATTGTACTTTGAGTATAATGCCGATGAACTTTTCATACGTGACTCAGCAGAGTTTTCGCGTATCTATTTTCATAAAGGCCTGGCCAATTATATGAGTGGCGACAACTATTTCTATACAGCCAAAGAAGATTTCCTGACCAGTATTGGATATGATTCGACCAATAAAGGCGCGCACCGCTGGTTATGTGATGCGTATTACCGGCAGGCATATTATGCACTGGCCGAAAAGGAAATGGATAAATGCGTGGCGCTGTATAGAAACGTAAAAGATAGTTTGCCCAATATGCATCTTTACCGGGGTATGGCACGCTATCAGCAAAAAAAATATAAAGAAGCGCTGGCAGACTATGAGCAGGCCGATAAGCTGGCTCCGTTTAAACAGGCTGACCAGGTAAAGCTGATGGGGCAAATGGCGTTTGAGATAAAAGACTATAATAAGGCGGTGAGCCTTTTTACCCGACTGGGTACCTTCTATAAACCTGCGCAAAAAGACGGACTGGTCTTTGTGCATTTTGCCCGCGGGCGTTGCTATCAGGAGCTGAAGAAGAAAAAGGAGGCTGTGGATGATTTGAAGAAAGCATTGGAGCTTAGTCCCGGAAATGCCGAGGTTACTACCTGGCTGCGTAAGGCCGAAGCAATGGATTAGCTCTTCTGACCCGATTGGGCCGGGCGGCTTACATTTGCAGTATGTCTGCAAAAAGTCCCATTGGCGTATTTGACTCCGGCTATGGCGGTCTTACCGTATTAAAAGAGATTGTGGCCAGGCTGCCGCAGTACGATTATCTGTACCTTGGCGATAATGCCCGGGCCCCCTACGGTAACCGTTCGTTTGAAACGGTATACCAGTATACCCTGCAATGCGTGGAATGGTTTTTTGAACAGGGTTGCAGCCTGGTGATCCTGGCCTGCAATACGGCTTCGGCCAAGGCACTGCGCACCATTCAGCAAAAAGATTTGCCCCGGCTGGCTCCTCACAAGCGCGTGCTGGGAGTGATACGCCCCACTACAGAGGTGATTGGGAATTACTCAGAATCAAGACAGGTGGGCATCCTGGCCACGGTGGGTACGGTGGCCTCACTTTCCTATCCTGTAGAGATCGGCAAGTTTTTTCCGGATATAAAAGTATACCAGGAGGCCTGCCCTATGTGGGTGCCGCTGATTGAAAATAATGAGCAGGACAGCCATGGCGCGGACTATTTTGTAAAGAAAAATCTGCATCAGTTGCTGGAAAAAGGGCCGCTGATCGACGTGGCCTTACTGGCCTGCACACATTACCCGTTGATGAAAGAGAAGATCCGGGAACACCTGCCGGTGCCTGTAAAATTGCTTTCACAAGGGGAGATAGTAGCCACCAGCCTGGCCGATTATCTGCAGCGGCATCCGGAAATAGAACAGGCCTGTAGCCGTGAAGGCAAACGGCATTTTTATACCACCGATTCTACCGAAGATTTTGATAATCATGCCACCCGCTTTTTTGGCGAAGCCGTACAGTCCTCGCACCTCGATTTGAGCTAAACTTATACTGATAATCAATGTATTGCAAGGGGGCTGTAAAAATAATCGGTATTTCATATGTAGTTGTGAGTGGCAAGTATTACCTTTGCCGTCCTTTCACAAACCGGTGGGTGTGGTGACCCGCGGGTGCGAAATGAAACCAGGCTCCGTTCTCCCGGGCCAAATTTTCAACAACTGCAGGCAGAATCTGCAGACAAAAGTGAAAAAGTAAAAGATTATGAAACGTACATTTCAACCGCATCGTCGTCGTCGCAAAACCGTGCACGGATTCCGTAAACGTATGCAAACTGCCAATGGCCGTAAAGTACTGGCCAGCCGCCGTGCGAAAGGCCGTAAGAAACTGACTGTTTCTGACGAGCGCAAATTAAAATAAGCCTTACAGGTATTCTATATTTTTGAGCTCCGGCAAAGCCGGAGCTTTTTTTGTGATACCATGACCAAACGATTTACTTTAGGAAAGCAGGAACGGCTTAAAAGCCGCAAGCTGATGGAGACCCTTTTCAAACAGGGTAAGAGCTTTGTGTTGCCCCCCTTTCGGGTCTATCATTACAATCGCTCTGCCACTGCTGCTGGTCCGCTTCAGTTTGGAGTAGGAGTTTCATCGCGTCATTTTAAAAAGGCAGTTGACCGCAACCGTATTAAACGACTGATACGGGAGGCCTGGCGGTTGCAAAAACCTGCTCCCGATCCCAACAACCCGCCACTGCAGGTGTTTATCATTTATACGGGGAAAGAGCTGCCTGACTTTGCAGAAGTAAGCAAGCGCATGCAGCAGGTTATAATCCGTATTCAACAGATTTATCAAACCACACAATCGTGAAGCTGTTCTGGCGCATACTGGCCCTGCCTTTTATCGCACTGATAAAGATCTATCAATGGATCATATCGCCCTGGATTGGTCCCAAATGCCGCTATACGCCCACCTGCTCGCATTATGCAGTGGAAGCACTAAAAAAACATGGTGTATTTAAAGGTCTGTGGCTGGCTGTAAAGCGTATCAGCAGCTGTCACCCCTGGGGTGGCAGCGGTTACGACCCGGTACCCTGATGTTTACTTACAAAAAAGCATCGCTATTGCGGTAGGCCTGTATAAGAGCCAGTTCACCCTCCTTGCCAGGTTTGGCATTGCCATGCTCCATGCCCAATATACCTTTCCATCCTTTTTTGTGAATGTGGCGGAAGATGTTGAGGTAATTCATCTCGCCGGTAGTAGGTTCATTGCGTCCGGGATTGTCTCCAATCTGGAAATAGCCGATCTCATCCCACGACTTATCAATGTTGCTGATAATATTGCCTTCGTTGCGCTGCATGTGATACATATCAAACAGAATCTTACACGAAGGGCTATTGACTGCTTTGCAGATCATATAAGTTTGATCTGAATGACGGAGAAACAGATCGGGGTTATCGCTAAGAGGTTCCAGTACCATTACCAGGCCTGCGGGCTGCAGTATATCGGCTGCTTTTCGCAAGGCCGTGATTACATTGGCTGTCTGGTATTCGAAGCTCAGATTGCGGTCATAGTTGCCCGGTACTACGGTAGCCCAGCGCGCATTACAGCGTTTTGCTACTTCGATCGCCTCACGGCAATCCTTTTGCATACGGTCTATCCACTCCTGCTTACCACTGGCAAGAGAGGTGCGCCAGTGCCAGCTGTCTGAAGTAATAACAAACACACCCATGGTCATGCCCAGTTTGGCAAGGGTATCACCAATTTTCTTTTGCTGCTCCACGGGGCGGCTCATCATGCCATTGTCTTCGATACTCCGGAAACCTTTATCATAAGCAAACTTTATCTGATCGATAAAATCATCACCTGCGTGATTGCGAAACATGCCATCATGGAAGGCATAGTTGAGGTTAAAGGGTTTGTCGGCTGCCTGCGAATACGTACTACCGTCTGTTCCGGCAAGCACCTGTGAGGCAGCTCCGATAGAAGCGCCGGTCATTAATCCGTTTTTCAGAAACTTTCTCCGATTCATGAGTGCTGTGTTTGACCTTAAATGTAAGCATAAGTCTGCTGCCTGCGTACAGATACCTGTACGCAAACGATTGAATCGAAAAAAATAAACCGATCCATCCATCATATCAAGCGGCAATGCTTAACTTGGGCTGCCCGGTCTGGCAACAGCGGACATGCATACCGGTCAATAGATTTCTGGTTCGCCCAATTGTGATTGTTGCATGCTGAAAAAAACATTGTTCTCTTCTCTTTTAGGAGCATTGGTTGTATTACCTGCTCTGGCCCGCCAGTCTGATACGAGTTTCAGAAAATATGAGCAGCCGATACCCGGCAGCGATGTTCGTTTTGCAATGGTGCCAGTGCCTGCCGGCAGTTTTCAAATGGGTAGTGCAGCAGGACAGGCCGGTGCGGAGGCAGATGAGCAGCCGCAACATAAGGTAGAGCTGGCTGCATTCTGGATGGGAGCATATGAGGTTACCTACGACGAGTTCAGTATATTTCTTAATGACCTGTCACTTGGCCAGAATATCGTTACAGACGCGGTGACGCGTCCCAGTTCCCCCTATATTGATATGACGCTTGGCATGGGCAAAGCGGGTGGTTTTCCTGCCAACAGTATGCAGCAGTATGGTGCTATTATGTATTGCAAATGGCTGTATACAAAAACGGGTATCTTTTTTCGCCTGCCCACCGAAGCAGAATGGGAATATGCCTGCCGTGCGGGCAGCACTACTGTTTATCCGTTTGGTGATAATGCCGGTGCACTGGGTGATTATGCCTGGTTCAGTAAAAACAGTGATAACAAGTATCATAAAGTAGGACAGAAAAAGCCGAATGCCTGGGGGCTGTATGATATGCTGGGTAATGTAGGTGAGTGGGTGCTCGATCAGTACCAGGCAGATTATTATGCTTCCTTATCCGGAACAGCGGTGCAACCGCTACGTGAACCTTCTGCCCGTCATCCACGCACGGTGCGGGGAGGATCGTATCGTGATGATGCGCAGGCATTACGTCCGGCCGACAGGCTTATGTCTGACCTTGTGTGGAACCGCCGCGATCCTCAGATACCCAAGAGCCGCTGGTGGAATGCGGATGCGCCCTTTGTTGGCTTCCGTATTGTGCGTCCGGTAAAACAGCCAACAGCTGAAGAAGCCGATACATTTTTCAAAACATTTCTCGGACAATAAATGAACCGAATATGAGCACTCACAAAAGCAACGAACAAAACATGCCTGCCGCATCTGGCACAAACAGCCGCAGGGAGTTTGTAAAACAATCGGGCCTGCTCGCAGGCGGATTGATGGCAGCTCCTTTCCTGACAAAAGCTAATTTTTTCTCCGGAGCTGATGATGTTATCAAAGTAGCACTCATTGGTTGCGGTGGACGTGGTACAGGCGCCATCATGCAGGCACTGCTGAGCAAACAAAATGTGAAGCTCGTTGCCATGGCCGATGCCTTCCGCGATCGTATCGACGGATGTTATAAAACAATAACGGCCGAAGATCTTTCTGATTGGGGAGTGACCGGTAACCTGCGGTCAAAAGTAGATGTACCGGAAGAGCGTAAATTCACCGGTTTTGAAGCATACCTGAAAGCAATTCCACTGGCCGATGTGGTGATCCTGACCACCCCTCCCGGTTTCCGACCCATTCATTTCGAAGAAGCGGTTCGCCTGGGTAAACATATTTTCATGGAGAAGCCTGTAGCTACAGACCCGGCAGGTATCAAACGTGTACTGGATGCGGCAGAAATTGCCAAACAGAAAAAACTCAACGTAGTGGTAGGTCTGCAGCGCCGCTACCAGAACTCCTACCGCGAATTGTTTAAAAAGAAAAACCTGATTGGCGATATTACCTCAGCTCAGGTATGGTGGAATAATGATGGCGTATGGGTAAATAAACGCAAATACGGGCAAACGGAAATGGAATACCAGATGCGTAACTGGTATTACTTCAACTGGCTTTGCGGTGATCATATTACCGAGCAGCATATTCATAATATTGATGTGGTGAACTGGTTTAAAGGAGCCTATCCTGTAAAAGCACAGGGCATGGGTGGCCGACAGGTACGTAAAGGGAAAGATCATGGTGAAATATTTGACCACCACTATGTAGAATTTACCTATGCCGATGGAACGGTTATGAATAGCCAGTGTCGTCATATTCCCGGCACCATGAGCCGTGTGGATGAAATGCTGATAGGTACCAAAGGAATCATTCGTTGCGATGCGGCTACTGTTACAGATCTGAAAGGTAAAGAGCTGTTTAAGTTTGATAAAAAAGGAGAAAACAATCCTTATCAGACAGAGCATGATGAGCTGTTTGCGGCTATTGCCAAAGGTGAGTACAAATTTGCCGATGCTGAAAATGGGGCTAAAAGCACACTCACTTCTATTATTGGCCGCATGGCTACATATAGCGGACAGGTTATTGAATGGGATAAAGCGCTGGCTTCGGGCATCAGCATCATGCCCACCAAATTTGACTTTAATGCACTGCCGCCGATAGTTCCCAACGATGATGGTTATTACCCCATTGCTGTACCCGGTGTAACCAAATATTTCTGATAACGACAGGTATTGCTATAAACAAAGAGCTGCTATACGTTTCCGGTATAGCAGCTCTTTTTATTTAAGAAAGGTCATTCCTTATTTGGTAGCGGCAGCATAGTGTTCGGCCACTTTATCCCAGTTGATCACATTCCAGATAGCTTTCAGGTAGTCGGGACGTTTATTTTGATATTTCAGGTAATAAGCGTGTTCCCATACGTCGATTCCCAGTATGGGGGTGCCTTTTACTTCGGCTACATCCATAAGGGGGTTGTCCTGGTTGGGGGTAGAGCTTACTTCCAGTTTGCCGTCTTTTACGATCAGCCAGGCCCAGCCAGAGCCGAAACGGGTAGCGCCGGCAGTGCTTACTTTTTCCTGCAGGGCTTCGAGCGATCCAAAGCTGCTGTTGATAGCATCGGCCAGCTTGCCGGAAGGTTTACTGCCACCTGGTTTGAGCAGTTCCCAGAAAAAGCTGTGATTCCAGTGCCCGCCGCCATTGTTGCGTACGGCAGGTGATATTTTGCCTGCACTGGCTATCAGTTCTTCCAGCGATTTATTTTCATGTTCGGTACCGGCGATGGCTTTATTCAGGTTGTCTACATAAGCCTGGTGGTGTTTGCCATGATGGATTTCCATCGTCAGCTTGTCAATATGCGGCTCCAGTGCATCTGTTGCATAAGGGAGCGCGGGTAGTGTAAATGCCATAACTATTGATTTAAGATTCGTAAATGTTCAGATCTAAAAGAGTAACAAATTTATTGCCTTACTGTTGATTTTGGCGGGATTTATTCCGCATTTCGAAATAATGCCTTTATCAGCGGCGTTTCCGGAAAAAATCTTTCATGAGCTGTGCACATTCCTCTTTCAGTACCCCCCTGATCAGTTCGGTTTTGGGATGAAAGGGCCAGTTGGCTCCGGTGGTTTTTTTATAGCCATTTTTTTCATCATCGGTTCCGAATACAATACGGCCCAGTTTGCTCCAGTAGAGTGCTCCGGCACACATCAGGCAGGGCTCCACGGTTACATAGAGGGTGGCTTCGGGCAGGTATTTGCTGCCCAGGGTATTGAAGGCTGAAGTAAGTGCAATGATTTCGGCATGAGCGGTGGGGTCATTGAGGCGCTCTACCATATTATGACCGCGGGCAATTATTTTTTCCTGGAGTACTACTACGGCGCCTACCGGCACCTCGCCGTCATCGAAGGCTTTGCGGGCCTCTTTAAGCGCCAGCATCATGTAGTATTCGTCAGTCATGGTGAATGAAAGTACGAAAAATAGTGGTCAGTGGACGGTGGTCGGTGGCCAGGGATCTAGGGTGTTGATGGGTTTTCGATAGACAGAATGAAGCTGTTTACTGATAACTGACCACGGCCCACCGTCCACAAAAAAAGCCACCCAATCCGGATGGCTTTAATTTTTTGCTGCGGGCAGCAATGGAACTCACCGCGTTGCAACAAGAATCTTACAGAATAAGGATGAGGACAAGGATAATGATTATAATGGCTCCTGCACTGAGGTAAACCCCACCCCGCATGGTGCGGGCTTCACGGTTCATTTCCCGTAATTCCTTTTTTAATGCTTTCTTTTCGCTACGTGAAAGCGTTGATTTATCAATGGATTTGATTTCTTCCACGCGGGTACGGATAGTTTCCAGTCTGGCGGCTTTCTGTTCGGCAGTCATAGCTGCCGCTTCTTTTTTAAGAGAACGCCTGTCTTTTGTGTTGATGCTGGCAAAGAGAGGTGTGCTACTGGTCATCAACAGCATGCAAAGGCAAACGGTAAAGATGCGTGTTTTCATGTTTGATGATTTTACTAACCCTCCGAAACAAATATCTGTCCAGTTTTACCTCATTACCGAAAAAAGCTGTTATGTTAATATACAGGGGTATTTTTTCTACACTATAATAGCTGACAGGAATGCGGGTACGATGTTTTTACACTAACTTATGGTCATATTGAAATGATATGGATATCATAACGGCTCCCGCAGTAGAAAAACTACGCAGTTATTTTCAGTCAGGCGTCACCCGACCGCTGGCTTTCCGACTGCAACAATTACGCGCATTGCGTAATGCCCTGTTGCAACATGAGCAGGAATTGAATGCCGCACTAAAAACAGATCTTCATAAAAGTGTGGAGGAAACCTGGGTTACAGAGACCGGTATGGTGCTGGCTGAATTAAATCATACCATGCGGCAGTTGAAACGCTGGATGACGCCGGAGCGGGTGCCTACTAATTTGCTGAACCTTCCTTCATCAAGCCGAATAATACGCGAACCACTGGGCGTTGTACTGATCATTGGCCCCTGGAACTATCCCGTACAACTTTCTTTAATACCGCTGGTGGGTGCCATTGCTGCCGGCAACTGTGTAGTGCTGAAACCCGGCGAAGCAGCTGTTGCTTCCTGTGCCGTAATGCGGAAAATAGTTGAACAGGCATTCTCTTCAGAATACATACTATTTGCAGATGGCGAGGGCGCCGATGTGATACCTCCTTTGATGCAACAGTTTACGTTTGATCATGTGTTTTATACCGGCGGACCCCGTGCCGGCCGTGAGATTTACCGTATGGCAGCTGAGCGGCTGGTACCGGTTACACTCGAGCTGGGTGGCAAATCGCCCTGTATTGTTGCTGCAGACGCCAACATTGAGGTCGCCGCGCGACGGATTGTATCTACCAAGTTCTCGAATGCCGGGCAAATGTGTGTGGCTCCCGATTACCTGCTGGTACATCAGCAGGTGGCCGATAAACTTATTGCGGCCATTAAAAAATGTATACTCCGGTTTTACGGCGAACAACCGGAGACATCACCCAATTACTGCCGGCTTATTAATAAGCGCCAATATGACCGGCTCATCAGTTATCTGAGCCAGGGAGAGATTATTGCTGGCGGGCGATTCCGGCCCGAAGAGCTGTTTATTGAACCTACCTTATTGCTAAACCCGTCACCTGATGCACCGGTCATGCAGGAAGAGATATTTGGTCCGTTGCTGCCGGTACTCACCTATGAGCAGGAAGAACAGGCGGCAACAGTTATTAATAATCATCCCAACCCCCTGGCCTTTTATATTTTTACCTCTTCCCGAAAAACGGCCGATCGCTGGATGAATACAGTGCCGTTCGGAGGTGGTTGTGTGAATAACTGCAGCTGGCATCTTACCAACCCTCATCTTCCCTTTGGCGGACGCGGTGGCAGTGGTATGGGCAGGTATCATGGCAGATTCTCGTTTGATACATTCAGCCATCAGAAATCTGTTATGTCAACGCCTACCTGGTTTGACCCATCTATAAAATATCCACCCATGAATGGCAGGATCGGCTTATTTAAAAAAGTAATACGCTGATTTGAAAAGGCGGCTACCGGCAAAACTTATTACACCGGTTATTGTTTTTACTGTTAAACAAAAAAGAAATGACTATCCGGCAAAGGATCATGAAAACCATTTATCCTCTTATAATGTGGGTAAGCAAACTCACCGGAGGACGGGCACGAGCCCTGGCTGGTGGTAAAGAGAAAACGCAGCCGCTTCAATCTATCTACGACCTGCATGTTACGCTCAACAATGGTAAGGACCTTGATCTTGCTTCACTGAAGGGCAAAAAAATACTGATTGTAAATACGGCCAGCAACTGCGGCTATACTCATCAGTACGAAGCATTGCAGGAGTTGTCGGCAAAATATACGCATGAGCTGGAAGTAATTGGCTTTCCGGCCAATGATTTTAAAGAGCAGGAAAAAGGAAATGATGAAGAGATAGCCAGTTTTTGTAAAGTAAACTATGGCGTTACTTTTCCGCTTGCGCGAAAATCGGTGGTGGTACCCGGTACAGATCAGCACCCGGTATTTTACTGGCTTACACATGCAACTGCCAATGGCTGGAATGATCAGGCGCCGGTGTGGAATTTTTCAAAATACCTGGTATCGGAAGATGGACGGTTGTTGGGTTATTTTGATCCGGGTGTATCGCCACTGGCAGAATCAATTACCAGTCAATTGGATAAGTAAAAAATAAGAGCCACCAACTTTTGGATGTGGAAAAATAAAGTCGGGAGTAAAAAAAGTTGGTGGCTGTGAATCTTTGGGGAGAGATGTAGTTTTGTGGTATGGTTGATATGCAAAAAAATATCGGGATGGTTGATTCGGGGTGTCTGGCAGAGTATATTCTTCAAAAACGTGGCAGCATGTCTCACCTGAAGTTGCAAAAACTTCTCTATTATGTTCAGGCGATGCATCTGGCTTATTTTGATCAGCCTCTTATCGAAGATGATTTTGAAGCCTGGGTTCATGGTCCGGTTTCGCGAAAAGTTTTTTCCTCTATTAAGGACCATTCTGTTTTATACGATGAAGTTCAATACACCAATAATGGGATTGAGCCTTTCCCAGATACCCTATTAAAGCAGGACCTGACAGCAGAACAACTGGAATTGGTAGATGAAGTACTGTCGGAGTTTGGAAAATTGTCTTCACTCCAGCTGGAAGGTTTGACGCATTCAGAATCGCCCTGGATAGGAGCCCGGGTTGGTTATGCAGCCGCAGACCGTTGCAACGTAATCATTCCAAAAGAAACCATGCGGAATTATTATAAGCAGCAGGTATATGGCTAAACCCGAAAGTTCTATAAGGAGTAAATTAAAAATTCATCAGTGGGTGCGCAAGGCGCCTTAGTTTCTCTGGTCACGCCTCTGGCGGGATGGCAAACGCGTAGCGTTTGACAAAGAGAAACTACAGCGCCGGTGCACCCACTCGGCCTGCCGGCCGTGGAGGCTAAACTTCAAATAAAATAGGTTAACAATAATTGAGCGATCTCTAAAGTAAAAGCAGAATTTTAGCTTAATCAATTATTCCCATCTTCTTCATCAGGAATGAGGCACTCAGCTTTGCACACACGCCGTCTTTAAGCTTGTAGTCAAACAATAACTCATCGTTTACAATATTCGACTCAAAGCACATATTGCGCACGTAAGCGGGATATTGATCCTGCAGCGCAGAAACAGTAAGGTCGTGTGTGGCTATAATACCACAGGCATGAGCGGCTACCAG
>JAGODE010000288.1 GCA_017998385.1 Chitinophagaceae bacterium
GGCCAGTACAGTCAGGCCAATAAGAATATCGAAAACATCACTGTTCGTAACTCCGGCCAGCGCATTCCAGAGAAATACCAGCAGCAGCAGGATAAAACTCAGGATATAGTGATGGATGGTAAATACTCCATGATCTGCATAATAGAAATTCTTGCGCCGGATGTATAACAGCTTTAGCAATCCGGCAAAAAGTGGCAACGATATAAAGAGCAGGTACGACAGCTTATGAAGAAATACATTTCCCATTTTATTACGAAAAGCCTTATCACTTATACTTCGCGGATACTTTTCGTTCAGCTCGGCCGATTTGCGGTTCCACAGGCGTCTGAACCAGCCGTCTTTTTCTGAGGCGGGTAATGCCTTCTGCACAGAATCATACTCGTGCACGGTGTGGTAATCCCTGCTTCCTATTGTAGAGAGCACGGTAAACTTGCCCATATAAGGCAGCATATCTGAGGGGTGAAACGGACGGGTTGTATCTGCCAGCAGGGCTCTTAATTCAAATAGTTTTTTGTCGCTGCTGTCTGTGGCCAGTTCCTCATCGAGCCGGCGTAATGCCGAGTCCTGCTGGGCCCTGGTATAGGCTTCATCGCCCGAGACCTTCATGATATCATCCGAACCGCCCTGTACTGTAAAAAAAATCAGGAAAAAGATAGCCGATGTAAAAATGTACATGCGGATGGGGTGAAGGTAGGCCACACGCCGCCCGCGTATATACTCAGCCGACAGGAAACCCGGCTTAAAAAAGAGGTCTTTAAGGGTTACAAAAAATTTACCGTCGAAATGGGTGATATCGTAAAAAAAATGGGCGACCATCCCCCAGAAGGTCTCTTTAGGCTCAATATTCTCCTGGCCGCAGTTCTGGCAGTAATGACCCTGCACAATAGTTCCGCAGTTCAGGCAGTCTTTTTCCTTCCGTTGGGGGCGGTGTGACATGTAAAATTTTTGGCTAAAAATAGCATAAAAGGATGAAGGTATAAGGTTCAGGGTAAAGGGATAGATATATCGACGCCCCGTTAAACTCTTTATACCCCTTATACCCTTTAAACCTTTGACCTTTCACCTTCTGCCTTTGCCTCCTCACACACGTACTATTTCCGGCGGAGTTTTCGTTTAAAAGTGACCTTAGAGTCATTTGGCTTATTTTTGCTTTTTAAAAACTACCAACCCCGGCATGAAGATTCTGCTCTTTGTATCCTGTGTTTTAAGTGGCCTGCAGGCCATGAGCCAGTATTATTATAATGACCTTATTGGCAGTAAGGATTTGTCTGCCCGCATGCAGGCCCTGGTCAATGGAAAAGTGCGGACGGTTACAGCAACCGGCATTGATGCCCGCGGCGCCCGTAATACCGACTTCAATGAATGGCAGGAAGTGAATGCGAACGCACTCAGCTGGCGTATCAGCACCCGCAACGGCATGAATGTAGCCAAACAGACCTATCGCTTCAACAGTTCCTGGCAGTTGCAGAGCATCGCCGACACATCGGGTACGATCCGCAGCCTCACTACTTATACGTACGATGCAGGGCAACACATCACCCGTATCGAAACGGTCGTAAATGACTCATTGCAGGACTTCAGCGAAACCGAAACACATGCCTGGGAATACAATACACAGGGACAACCGCAGCGCATGTGGCGTATCCTCAACAAAAAAGACACCACCGAATACCGCTTAACTACCGACGAAAAGGGACGTATTGCCGACGAACAGCTTTATCGGCGCAATGTTGGTGTGGATCCGGTCTATTATTATTATGATGACAACAATCGTATTACCGATATTGTACGCTATGATAAACAATTGAAAAAACTGCTGCCCGATTTCATGTTTGAGTATGATGAGAATGATCGCGTGATACAGAAAATAGCTACCCTGTCTACTAAAACCCGTGATTATATCATCTGGCGCTTTGCCTATGACAGTAAAGGTCTTAAAAGCAAGGAGGCTCTTTTCAACAAACAAAAAGAGTTAACAGGACGCATAGAATATAATTATACCTACCTGCCCTGATATTTTTTTAAGTTGAGCAAACATTTTCAGGCCGGCGGTTGTCATGACTGTGCCGGCCTTATTTTTATTTTAACACTGATTGCAGAAAGATGCTGCCTGCCGGCGGGTATCTTTGCAGCGCATGACACAAAACCTACTTATGAAGAAAAGTGCAGTTTTGATTCTTTTTCTTTTATTGAATTACTGGGGCTACAGCCAGCAGAACTCCCCGGCTGCTGAAAAATTTACTATCAGTGGTACGATCCGCTCGGCAGCTAAAGGCGAAACCCTGATTGGAGCCAGCGTAAGGGCCGGCAACTGGGGAACCAGCAGCAACGAATACGGTTTTTATTCATTAACCCTTCCCCGTGGCACCTACACCCTGGAAGTAACCGCGATTGGTTTACAGTCCGTACAGCAAAAAATAGAACTGACACGCGACACCAAACTCAATTTTTCGCTGCAGGATGAAGTAAAAAGCCTGGAAGGCGTAGTCGTCAACGCCCAGTCGCGCGGACGCAGTATCAGCAGCCCTCAGATGGGGGTGGAACGCCTTTCGACCCGCGAGATCAAAAACATTCCCGTATTACTGGGTGAACGGGATATCCTTAAAACAATTCAGCTGCTGCCCGGTATCAAATCGGCCGGAGATGGCAACAGTGGCTTCTATGTCAGAGGTGGCGCAATCGATCAAAACCTGATACTCCTTGATGAAGCTCCTGTGTACAATGCTTCTCACCTGCTGGGCTTCTTCAGTACCTTCAACTCAGACGCCATCAAGGATATGACAGTATATAAAGGAGGTATGCCGGCACAATACGGTGGCCGTCTTTCATCCGTGCTGGATATAAAAATGAATGATGGAAATAACCAGGATTATAATGTAAGTGGCGGCGTGGGACTCATCTCGGCCAAACTGAATGTGGAAGGTCCTATTCAGAAAGACCGCTCCTCTTTTCTCGTTACCGGCCGGCGTACTTATGCAGATATGTTTCTGAAACTGTCTAAAGACTCCGCCGTCAACAACAACACACTTTATTTCTATGACCTCAATGCCAAACTCAATTACCAGCTCGGCGAACGCGACCGGCTTTTCCTCTCCGGTTATTTTGGCAAAGATGTACTGGGAGTGGGTGAAACCTTTGGTATTGAATGGGGCAACGGTACAGGCACGCTGCGCTGGAATCATATTTTCAGCAACCGCCTTTTCGCCAACACCTCACTGATCTTCAGTAACTATAAATACAAAATATCTATCCGCAGCGGCGGAGACGACTTTGATATCTTTTCGCAGATTCAGGACTGGAATCTGAAACAGGAATATCAATGGAATGCCGGTTCGCGCAACAGTGTGCGTTTTGGATTCAACACCATTTATCACCGGATTACTCCCGGTGAAGTAGATGCCAAAAACTCAGTGAGCATAAACGATGCCGCGCTTCAAAAACGTTACTCCTGGGAAAATGCGCTGTTTATTTCCAATACCTGGAAAGCAACAGACAAACTGAATCTCACTTACGGCGCACGTCTTACCTCTTTCAGCATCCTGGGCAAGGGCGACTACTTCCAGATAGATGCCGATGGCAATGTGACCGACACCTTTTCTTATCGTGCCGGTGAGTTTGTAAAGACCTATGTGAACCTTGAACCACGACTGGCAGCCAGCTACGTTCTTACTCCCATCAGTTCCGTAAAAGCCGCTTATGTCAGGAACGTTCAGAACCTGCACCTGGTATCCAACTCTACCTCTTCCAATCCTACCGACAAATGGATTGCCAGTACCAATATTATCAAACCGGAATTATCGGACCAGGTCTCTGTTGGCTATTACCGCGATCTGGCCAACCGGCGCTGGGAGCTGAGTGTGGAAACCTACTATAAGACCATGCAGAACCAGATCGACTACCGCGATGGTGCCGATATTTTTGCCAACAGCGATGCCATCGAATCGCAACTTTTATTTGGCAAGGGCCGTGCTTATGGCATAGAAATGCTGATAAAAAAGAAGGCCGGCAAGTTTACCGGCTGGGTTAGCTATACACTTTCCAAAACGGAAAAGAAGATCAACGGCATCAACAATAACCGCTGGTACAATGCCCGCCAGGACCGTACGCACGAAATAGCTATAGTAGGTTCGTACCAGCTTACATCGAAATGGACTATCTCGGCCAACTGGGTATACTATACCGGCGATGCCGTTACCTTCCCGGCAGGGAAATACCGCATAGATGATCAGACTATCTTTTATTATACAGAACGCAACGGTTATCGTATGCCCTCCTATCACCGACTCGACCTGGGCGCTACCTGCGAACTGAAAAAGAAAAAGCGCTGGTCGTCTGAGCTTACATTCAGCCTGTATAATGCATACGGCCGCGAAAATGCCTATGCTATCAACTTCCAGGATAATCCAGACGATCCTTCACGAACTGAAGCCGTACGTTTTGCCCTGTTCAAATTCATCCCCAGCATTTCCTACAACTTTAAATTCTGAGTCATGCGATTCAATCTTACCATATTCTCTTTATTTACAGCACTGGTGCTATTTAGTTCCTGTGAAAAAGTAATTGATGTTGATCTGAATACAGCCGAGAAAAAATATGTCATTGAGGCCATCATTACAGACCAGGAGCAGGGAGCCAAAGTGGTTATTACAGAAACAAAAAACTTTGACGAAGACAATAACTATCCCGGCGTAAGAAATGCGGTAGTCGAAGTAACCGAAGCAGGTGGCAGTACCGTTATTTTTCCTGAGCAGGTTCCGGGCATCTACAGCCTGACCAACTACAAAGGCACACCCGGCAAATCCTATTCGTTGAAAATAACGATAGGCGGACAGGTATTTACCGCCACATCTGTAATGCCTGTCCGGGTAGGAATTGACAGTATTTTCGTGACAGATGAGTTTCTCTTCGGCGAAACCCGCAAGATCGTAAATCTATCATTCAAAGATCCGGTTGGCAGGGGCAACAATTACCGTTATGTGCAGTTTGTGAATGGCAATAAAGAAACACAGATACTGGTGCAGAACGACGACTATGTGGATGGCCGCAATGTAACTTCCAAGCTTTTTTTCTTTGGAGATGATGACGAGGAAGACAGTCAGATCAAATCGGGCGACCTGGTAAAGATCGACTTTCAGTGTATCGATGCTGCCAACTACAAATTCTGGTACAGCCTTTTCCGCGGCTCTACCGGTGGCAGCCAGAGCGGTACACCTTCCAATCCCCTTTCCAATATACAGGGCGGGGCACTGGGATATTTCAGTGCGCATACACTGGATACGGACTCGCTGATAGTACCCTGACATTAGTGCGGCACTGCTACCTGCATCTGGCCTGCCAGTTGCAGGTAGCAGTCTGTCCAGGCCTGTTCCGCTTCCCTGCTCCACGACTCTTCGAGCGCCTGTTCGAGCGTCCATAGCAATGCCGTGGCTACTGCGTTGTAGTATTCGGGCTTTACCCCATAGTGTACATGACGACGGCCGAGCTCGGCAATATCGTCTGCCAGATCATCCAACTGATCCAGCCGCTCCACCAGCATATTCAGCATATCCATCAGCTTCGCATATTGCTGATCCATTTCGTCGGGGAATAGCCGGCGCAGACCGGCATGCTCCATAAAGAGC
>JAGODE010000042.1:0-22041 GCA_017998385.1 Chitinophagaceae bacterium
CCTTATTACGTACATCGGCCAGGTCGTTGGGTTCCATTTTGCTCACATCCTTTCCATTGAGCATGTATTCGCCGGAACTGGGTGTGTCGAGACAGCCCAGGATATTCATGAGCGTACTCTTGCCCGGACCGGATGGTCCCATAAGGGCAACGTAGTCATTTTTTAAAATATCAAGTGTCACACCTTTGAGCACTTCCAGCTCATTCTTTCCTATAAAATAGCTTTTGCGGATACCCTTGAGCTGAATGATAGCAGACATATCAGGTGTTTGACTTTTGATGAGGGGCAGGGCCCGCAACGATTATTTTTTGATCACTTTAGGAACAGTAAAAAAAGTATCGGTATGAGCCGGAGCATTGCGTAAAGCATCTTCGCGCGACACAGAACCTTTCACTACATCTTCCCGCAAAACATTTACTTCGTCTGTCATAAAAATAAGCGGCTCTACCCCGCTCAGATCCAGCTCGTCAAGTTTTTCAACAAAATGAATCATACGCTCCAGATCACCCCTGATCTGCCCTTTTTCGTCGGCTGTAAAACGGAGGCGGGAGAGGTGGGCCAGCTTGTCGATCATTGCTTCGGTCACTTCCATACAACAAATATAAACATCCTGAACTTTTTTACCCCCGTATTTAGGATGACCGGATAGCATTGCTGCACCCAGCGAAACGGCTCCCGTAGAAACGCTATCTCCCAACCAGTTACCTGCAGGTGATTGGCAGTACTTTTGAAACCCCCTTTTATAAGATTGTCAGCGATGGTTGCAGAGTTGTTGGGGGTACTTAATTGGCATTTTTACATGAAGCCTTGTGGACCACAACGGCCCGCCGCCCGCAGCAATAAAAGGGGCAGTTTAAAAGATACTGCACACTCATTCGGATACAAGATAAAACAGCGCATTTTCCCAATATTCTTCGTGATGGCACTGAAGCCGGCACACGTTAATTTGCCCCTTCGGCAGGAGACAAACAGTAACTTCTCAGTATCTTTGCGACCCTGTGCAGATAAACGGCACCGGAAATAGAATTATGTCAATCAGGAAAGAAAGAGTAATGAGCGGAATCCGGCCTACCGGGTACCTGCATCTGGGTAATTATTTTGGTGCATTACGCAATTACGTGCGGATGCAAAATGACTACGATTGCTATTTCATGGTGGCCGACTGGCACAGCCTCACCACTCACCCCGATACCGCCCAGCTCAGAGGAAGTGTAATGCGGGTTCTGGCAGAAAATATAGCTGCCGGCCTCGACCCTCAAAAGGCCTGTCTCTATACACAAAGTTCGGTTCCGGAAATAGCCGAACTGTACCTGCTGCTCAATATGCTGGCCTATAAAGGTGAACTGGAAAAAACCACCACATTTAAGGATAAAGTGCGCTTACAGCCCGAGAATGTAAATGCAGGCCTGCTGACCTATCCGGTATTGATGGCCTCAGACATACTCATTCACCGGGCGCTGTATGTGCCCGTGGGAAAAGATCAGGAACAGCATCTTGAAATGGCCCGCAATTATGTACAGCGGTTCAATCACCGCTATGGACAACTGTTTCCCGAACCTTCCGCCTTTAATTTTGGCGAAGAACTCCTGAAAGTCCCCAGCCTCGATGGCGCCGGCAAAATGAGTAAGAGCGAGAACCAACTGGCTACACTCTACCTCGTAGACACGGACGAGCAGATCCGTACCAAGATCAAAAAAGCCAAGTCGGATAGTGGTCCTGCTGAGCCCAACTCGGTTAAACCCGACTACATCGAAAACCTCTTTAACCTCATGCGCCTGGTAAGTGCAGAAGAAGTGGTCAACAAGTTTGATGAAGATTACAATAAAGCCAGCATCCGTTATGGCGACATGAAAGCACAGCTGGCCGATGATATGATCCGGTTTATCACCCCCATCAGGGAGAAAGCCGAATCTATTTACAATGATGAAAAATATCTGCGGGAAGTAGTGGAGATGGGGGCTGAAAAGGCCCGCAAAAGCGCTGGCGAAACCATCCTGATGGTGCGGGAGGCAATGGGACTCAGGTATTTCTGAGGACTATAATACTGATACGCAACCAAACGGAAAGTTTTATATATTCATTTTTTTAAAACCTCAAAAATACTCCACCAGCGTGGTGGCGGGATGGTATGGCAAAAGCAAGAAAACCAAAACACATAGCCGTAGCCGGTAATATCGGAGCGGGTAAAACCACATTGACAGAACTGCTGAGCAAACACTACAAGTGGATACCCAATTTTGAAGATGTTGATCACAATCCCTACCTCATGGATTTTTATGAGGATATGCCCCGCTGGAGTTTTAATCTGCAGATATACTTTCTCAATAGCCGGTTACAGCAACTGGTAGATATCCAAAAAGGAACTGAAACTATTATTCAGGATCGCACCATTTATGAGGATGCCAACATATTTGCACCCAACCTGCACGAAATGGGCTTGATGAGCAAACGTGACTTCGATAATTATTTCAATTTTTTCCAGACACTCAAAACCCTCGTTCAGCCTCCCGATCTGCTCATTTATCTCAACGCATCGGTACCTACGCTGGTGGGTCAGATCCAGAAACGCGGCCGTGAATACGAAGAGAATATCCGCCTCGATTATCTCAAGCGTCTCAATGAATACTACAACAAATGGATTGACGCCTATAAAGAAGGTCCATTGCTGGTGATCAACGTTGATAAAAATAAATTTGCCGAAAAAGAAGAAGACCTGGGCGAGATCATCAGCAAAGTCGACAGCCAGCTTTACGGATTGTTTTAAACCAGCAGCCCCCTATGCGTTTTTGGTTGATCAGTACAGCCTTGTTGATAAATGGTTCCCTGTATGCACAAAACGATACAGCTAAAACTGTTGCTGATACAATAAGGCTGAATGAAGCGGCTCAAAATCCCGATAAAAAAACCGCCCGGGTGACTGTGCAATCAGGTACTGGCTGGAAACAACGGGGCAATAGCTGGGAAGACCGCTGGCTAACCCACGTGGAAAAACAGTCGCTGGCAATTGCCGGTAAACTCCTGAAAACAGACAGCACCAAACGACTCTATAAAGCCTTTATTGAATTTACAATCAATGAAGACGGCACACTACGCGATCTTAAAGTAACCTGTACACCTGCCAATACAGTTGTGCAGCGGGAGTGCGAAAAAATCGCCCGCACCATGCCGGCCCACAAACCGCAATACAGGAATGGTAAATATGTGCGCCCGCGCATTCATCAACCAGTAGAGATTAAGGTCAATTACTGATTGTATATGAAATAAAAAACCGGTTGTTGTTATCAACAACCGGTGAATATATAAAACCGTCCTCCCTGGTTTGTGTCACACAAACCAGGGAGTCACACAAACCAGGGAGTCACACAAACCAGGGAGTCACACAAACCAGAAGGACATTAATCAACCTTTGGTGCCGCATCCAGTATTTCCTGATTCACACCGGAAGCATATTTTTCAAAATTCTTTACGAAAAGGCCAGCCAGGTAGCTGGCTTTTTCATCGTAAGCATTTTTATCTGCCCAGGTATTACGCGGATTGAGTACTTCGGCAGGAACTCCGGGACAGCTTACGGGGATGGCCATGCCAAAACGTTCGTGCTGTATAAATTCCACATTATCCAGCTGGCCATTTAATGCAGCGCTGATCATGGCGCGGGTATACTTCAGTTTCATGCGGCTGCCTTCGCCATACGGACCGCCGGTCCAGCCTGTGTTGACCATCCACACATGTACGTCGTTGTCCATCATTTTGCGGCCCAGCATTGAGGCGTATTTGCCCGGATGCAGGGGCAGGAATGGCGCTCCGAAGCAGGCGCTGAATGTAGGTTTGGGTTCCGTAACTCCCGCTTCTGTGCCGGCTACTTTGGCCGTATAGCCGCTAATAAACTGGTACATGGCCTGGCCGGCATTGAGCCGAGCAATGGGAGGCAGTACGCCAAATGCATCGCAGGTAAGGAAAAAGATATTGCGTGGCAGGCTGCCTACAGAAGGTTCGGCAGCATTGCTGATGAAGTGAAGGGGATAAGATACCCGGGTATTTTCCGTAATCGTAGCATCGTCAAAGTTGATGCGGTTGGTACCAGGGAAAAACTGAGTGTTTTCTACCAGTGCACCGGGACGGATGGCATGAAATATCTCGGGCTCTTTTTCCTCAGACAGATTGATAGTTTTTGCATAACAGCCACCTTCAAAGTTGAAGATGTTGTCATTTGTCCAGCCATGCTCATCGTCGCCAATAAGCTGGCGGGCAGGGTCTGCACTCAGTGTTGTTTTACCAGTGCCGCTCAGTCCGAAGAAAACAGCTGTGTCACCTTCAGGCCCTTTATTGGCGCTGCAATGCATGCTCAGCACATTTCTTTCCTGCGGCAGCAGGTAGTTGAGAATAGTGAAAATGCCTTTCTTGATCTCTCCTGTATAGCCAGATCCCGCAATGAGTACGGTTTTGTGTTTAAATGAAATGACAGCTGCATTGCCCTGGCGTGTGCCACATACCTGAGGGTCGAGTTTAAGAGAAGGAGCAGAATAGATATGCCACTCGGGTTTGAATGTTTCCAGCTCCTCTTCTTCGGGTCTTATAAACATGTTGTAGGCAAACAGGTTGTTGGCGGGTTTTTCATTTACCACCCGGATGCGCAGCCGGTAGCGCGGATCGGCGCATGCATAGCAATCACGCACCCACAATTCATCGAGGCTGTTGAGGTGATCGGTTACCTGTTTGTGAATGATGTTATAATAAGCGGGATCAATAGGCAGATTGAATTCGTTCCAGTGGATAGTGGCAGCTGTGAGCTCATCTTTTACAATGAACTTGTCTTTGGGTGAACGGCCGGTAAACTCACCGGTAAGAATCACAAGGGCTCCTGAATCATTCAGTTCCCCTTCATTGCGACGCAGCGTGGCCTGTACCAACTCCTCGGGAGTGGACTGGTAGTTGACACGGTCAGCATGAAGAATACCTGAAAGCCGGAGATCGGTGGGAGACAGGATGGTTAACGTAGTTGACATAGAAGCAAGCAATTTGTTAAGGGACAAAGGTAAATCACAAAATCCGGTAAACACAAACGAGTGTTAGCGTTACACATTAGAAAACGTTTCAGAAAGACGCTTTATTATTTAAAAATTCTATAAAAAATCCCGTTTTTTGACTTTTTTCTAAAAACTACCCTTTTCCCATTCGATGAATTCCATTTCAGGCTTTTCAGGTGATTTTTATTCGCACGAGGATCAGTGCCGGCTGCAGCAAATAAATTGTTACCATTGCAGAGTCAAATAATATTCTTTACCTGATTGAGATACAGGATTACATGAAAAATTTACCCATTAATTCCCAGCTTTTTGTGAAAAACCGGGCCCGTTTTGCAGCCCGTATGCCCAAAAACTCGATTGCCATATTTCTGAGCAACGATGAAGTGCCCAGCAATGGCGATGCTATTTACCGGTTCAAACAAAACAGTGATCTCTACTGGCTTTCGGGCATCATACAGGAAGACTCCCTGGTGATTCTCTTTCCCGATAATCCCGACCCCAAGTACAGAGAGGTACTGGTGCTGGTGCGGCCCAATGAGCTTAAAGAAAAATGGGATGGTAAAAGACTCCGGGCAGATGAAGCGAGGGCGATCAGCGGCATACAGACCATTATGTGGGCCGACAGCTTGGAAGCTCCTCTGCAGACATGGGTTCACCTGGCCGAAACGCTGGTATTGCCCAGCAATGAGAATGATCGCAAAGCCAGCCAGATTCGCACCCGCGATTACCGGTTTGTGGATGAAATGAAACAACGTTATCCTCTGCATAAGTTTGAAAGGGCTGCACGTATCATGCGCGATCTGCGAGCTGTAAAGACACCGTTTGAAATTGAAGTAATGCAGCAGGCCATTGATATCACCGAAAATGCCTTCAGAAGATTACTGGGCTTCATTAAGCCAGGTGTAATGGAATATGAGATCGAAGCAGAAATTCTTCATTCATTCCTGATGCAGCGCGCTACAGGTGCTGCCTACAACAGCATTATTGCCAGCGGCGACCGGGCTCGTACCCTGCACTATGTGTTCAACAACCAGGAGTGTAAGGATGGTGAACTGGTGCTGATGGATTTTGGAGCCGAGTATGGCGGTTATTGTGCCGATCTTACCCGTACCGTACCTGTAAGCGGAAAATTCACTGCCCGTCAGAAGGCCGTCTATAATGCCTGCCTTCATCTGCACAATTATGCAAAAAGCATTCTTAAGCCAGGTATCAGCATCGTGGATTATACCGAGAAAGTGGGCGGGGAAGCGACCAAACAGTTTCTGAAGCTGGGGCTTATCAGCAAAGCTGATGTAAAAAATGAAGATCGCGACAACCGCGCTTACCGCAAATACCTCTATCATGGCATTTCACATCACCTGGGTATTGATGTGCATGATCTGGGCACCCGTACAGAGCCGATTACAGCGGGCATGGTGTTTACTATTGAACCGGGCATTTATATTGAAGAAGAAAAAATGGGCATCCGCATCGAAAATAATTTCTGGATTACCCGTACCGGCAATAAAGATCTGATGAAAAATATTCCCATTACTGCCGAAGAGATCGAGCGGTTGATGGCGGCACGTTAAAATGCACCGGTCTCAACAGGGCTTTTGCCCTGAGTTGACTACTTTTGAACCAACTTATACGTACAGATACACATGAAGCAAGTTCCCAATCTTTTCACGCTGCTTAACCTGGTGTTTGGCTGCCTGGCAATAGTAAGCACCCTTCAAAACGGCATTAGTTCATATACCACACCCGAGGGGCAACAGTTGATTGATATGCCGGAACGTATCTGGATGGCTTCCCTGTTTATCGGTCTGGCGGCCGTGGTCGATTTCCTGGATGGCTTTGTGGCACGTCTTTTCAAAGCCTCTTCTGAGATGGGCAAACAACTGGATTCGCTGGCAGATGTGGTGAGTTTTGGTGTGGCTCCCGGCATGATCCTGTATCAGCTGCTGCGTCTCAGCTTTGCCCAGTCGCCCACCGGCCTCGATACACCCATGATCTGGCTCACCATCGCATTCATACTGCCCGCCGCAGCGGCCTGGCGCCTGGCAAAATTTAACCTCGATACAGAACAGACATATCATTTTAAGGGGGTACCCACACCCGCGGCAGGTTTACTCGTTGCATCATTTCCACTTATATACTGGAATATCGGCGAGCCATGGGTCCGGGAGTTATTGCTTAATAAATGGGTGTTGACAGGGGTGATACTCGGACTTTCATTTCTGATGGTGTCTTCTATCCCGATGATGAGTTTGAAGTTCAAAGATTTCAGCCTGCAAAACAACGTACCAAAACTGATTATCCTCGCAATAGCCATTGCGGCCATATTATTTTTGAGCTGGCTGGCCGTTCCGGTCATTTTCATCGCTTACGTTTTGGTATCTTTGGCGCTCAAAAAGAAACTAGCATGACATATACAGTACAGATAAAAGTGATGCCATTGAAAGACCTGCTGGATCCTCAGGGTAAAGCTGTGATGGGTGGGTTGCAAAATCTGGGTCTCAATGGAGTATCAGATGTACGGGTAGGCAAGAATATTACCCTGCAGGTAGATGCTGCTTCACCCGAAGCAGCCCGGCAGATTGCCGAAGAAGCCAGCAAAAAATTACTGGCCAATCCGGTAATGGAATATTTCGAAGTATCGGTCAACTAATACAGGCGCTGCGGAAACGCTGGCCGCGCCAGCATATCAATGCCCATGCTTTATCTGGTTCCCACACCTATTGGCAATCTGAAAGACATTACCCTGCGTGCGCTGGAGGTACTGAAGGAGGTAGATCTCATACTTGCCGAAGATACCCGCACCAGTGGTCACCTGCTGGCGCATTACCAGATCAACCGGCCATTATCCCCCTACCATCAGCACAACGAACACCGTGTATTGCAACACCTGGTAAGCCAGCTGCTGGAAGGAAAAAAAATGGCCCTGGTTACCGATGCAGGTACACCAGGTATATCTGATCCCGCTTTTTTGCTGGTAAGAGAATGTGTGAAAACAGGAGTTAAGGTGGAATGCCTGCCGGGTGCCACAGCTTTTGTGCCGGCACTCGTCAATAGCGGAATACCCGGTAACCGTTTTTGCTTTGAAGGATTTCTGCCGCAAAAAAAAGGACGACATACCTTACTCACCCGCCTGGCAGAAGAAGACCGCACCATGATCTTCTACGAATCACCCATGCGTCTCGTCAAAACCCTTGAAGAGTTTATCGGGTATTTTGGTGCAGACCGCTCCTGCAGTGTCAGTCGGGAACTCACCAAGCTGTTTGAAGAAAACAAACGGGGTACGCTGGCCGAACTGGTTCAGCACTTCGGAGAAAAACCAGTAAAGGGCGAAATAGTAATAGTGCTGGCTGGTAAAGAGAAATGATAATTTATCTTTAAAATCTCCCCGATCCTTTTAATTGCCGGCTACAGGCAACAATTTTGCAGAAGAGCAATAAAATACATCTATCATGAAGAAATTTCTGATCCTGCTGACTTTCCTGACAGGCCTGCTGACCGTTACCGCCACCCGGGCCCAGATCAGGGAAATTCCCAAAGCCGTGGAAGAAACATTTACCAATCAGTATAAAGGAGCAACGAATGTAGAATACAAGGACCAGCTGGTGCGTGTAGACGTTCATTTTGAACTGGAAGGCGAGCAGATGATTGCTTCCTACACCAACAAAGGCGTTTGGAAAGAAACGCAAAAAGCCTGGGAGTTTGATAAACTGCCCCAGGAGGTAAAGGATGGATTTGATAAAAGCAAATTCGCCGACAGGGAAGTAGAAGAAACAGTGGTGATCTATCTGCCGGGCGGTACCGAACAATACCGCGTACGTGCTAAGAAAAGCAGCGTGGATAAGAAATATTTATTCTTTAATCCGAAAGGAAGACTGCTACGGACCAGCATCACACTGTAAAACAACAGCAGATTTATAGAAGCGCAATGCCCGGCATTGCGCTTTTTTATGGGTTCTGACTGCCGGCGATCATTTTTTCTTTTCATAAAGCCAGCATTTCCCGAAATTTATCCTTTGTTCATCGTAAATAAACAAGGCATCTCATGAGAAGATTCTTTTTCCTGCTCGCAGCAATGGCTGTTGGCATGTTGGTTAAGGCTCAGCCAGACCGCTGGCAACAAAAGGTGAAATACGTCATGGATATTGACATGAACGTGACCACCAACCAGTTTACCGGCAAACAAAAGCTGGAATACTGGAACAACTCGCCAGACACACTGAAGCGTGTCTTTTATCATTTGTATTTTAATGCATTTCAGCCAGGCAGCATGATGGATACCCGCAGCCGCCGGCAGGGCACCATCCAGATAGGCCGCGGAGCTGACTGGGATGGCCGTGTAAAAGACCGGATTCAGAAACTGCAGCCTGATGAGATCGGGTATCAGAAGATCCTTTCATTGAAAATGAATGGCCGCCCCCAGAAATATGAAGTACTGGAAACCATTCTGGAAGTAACACTCGATAAACCCATACTACCCCGCACCAAAGCGGTATTTGATATGGATTTTGAGGCGCAGGTGCCTCTGCAGATACGCCGCAGTGGCCGCGACAATCCCGGCACCAAAGTGCGTTACTCCATGAGTCAGTGGTATCCCAAGATGTGTGAGTACGATTATGATGGCTGGCATCCCACACCCTATATCGGCCGCGAGTTTTATGGTGTCTGGGGCGACTTTGATGTGAATATTAAAATTGATAAAAATTATATCCTGGGTGGAACCGGCTATCTGCAAAATGCAGCCCAAATCGGTTATGGATATGAAGCACCCGGAACAAAAGTAAACAGGCCAGCCGGCGACAAGCTCACCTGGAAATTTGTTGCCCCCAACGTACACGATTTTATGTGGGCTGCCGATCCTGAATACATTCACAAAACACGCAAAGTAAGTTCCGATGTAACACTTCACCTGCTTTACAAAGCCGGTGCTGCCAATGCTAAAGCATGGGAAAAAATTCTGGACGATGCTGAAAAGGCATTTCCCTATATCGAAAAAACATTCGGTGTCTATCCCTACAAGCAATATTCATTTGTACATGGCGGCGATGGTGGTATGGAATATCCCATGTCTACCCTGCTCGCCAGCCCCGGTGCATGGCTGCACGAATGGATGCATAACTGGTACCAGGGCCTCCTGGGAACCAATGAGTCCTTATATGCCTGGATGGATGAAGGCTTTACCAGTTATGCCGATGACCGCATTTCCGCCTTCCTGAGTGGCAGGAACACCGGCTTTATGCATGATGGCAGTTATCGGGGTTACTTCTCACTCGTAAAGAGCGGCAAAGAAGAACCGCTTACCACACATGCCGATCATTTTAATACAAACTTTGCCTACAGCGCCGCAGCCTATTCAAAAGGTGCCGTTTTTCTGGAGCAGTTAGGTTATATAGTAGGCGCAGATGTGCGGGACAGAATACTGCTGGATTATTATCGCCAGTGGCGGTTCAAACACCCCAATGTGAATGATTTTATCCGTATTGCCGAGAAGAACAGTGATATTGAACTGGACTGGTATAAAGAATACTGGGTAAATGGTACGCGCACGATTGATTATGCTTTCGACAGTCTGTGGGAAGAAGGCGGCAAATCGCTGATACGCGTAAAACGCGTTGGGCTGATGCCTATGCCGATTGATCTGCAACTCACATTCCGCGATGGCACTTCAGAAATGCACTATATACCACTCGATCTTATGTATGGAGCAAAACCAGCAGAAGATACGATCAAACGCAAAGTATATCCTGCCTGGAAATGGACCAGCGAAACGTATGTGATTGAAACAGATCGCCGGATCGGTGATCTTGTGCTCGCTGAAATAGATCCCAGCCAGCGTATGGCAGACACAGAACGTCAAAACAATAAGTTGAAGCTGCAATAAACAGCATCCGCCAAAAAAACAGTAAAATTAAAAAGCCATCTCGCATAGCGGGATGGCTTTTAGTTTGATTAGGGCCCTCGCGTTTATGACTGCAACGTGCGAAGGAATAGTTTAACGGTTAACGGTAGGTTTAAGTAGAACTTCCGATTCTTATACGAAACTAGTGGGTTTGTATAGGGTAGGAAATACCACTTTAGTGGTATTTTTATACCACCCTGTAACTGCCGGGTAGTTATTACCTGCCAAAATATTTGTTAACAGCCTCGATTCGGTTAGTTACATGCAGTTTTTCGTAAATATGGTAAACATGTTTACGCACGGTTTCGGGACTGATAAATAGTTCCGCAGCTATTTCTTTGTACATCAAACCTTTACTAAGCTGTTCGAGAATCTCTTTTTCCCGGTTGGAAAGGCCGTCCAGTGCCTCCGTTTCGGAACTGGCAGTGGGCTTGCTCTGGAAAGCTGCTACCACCTTACGGGCAATCTGGCTGCTCATGGGTGCGCCACCCTGATAAAGTTCCCTGATAGCTCCCAGCAACCTGGCCGGAGCCGTTTTTTTGAGAATATAGCCACTGGCACCTGCACTTAGTGCCTGAAAAATCTTTTCATCTTCTTCATACACCGTACACATCATAAAATTGGTAGCGGGCACCTGTTGTTTCAGTATACGCACACAATCAATACCACTTTCTTCCGTACCCAGGTTGATGTCCATTAAAACTACATCGGGTTGAAGGTCAGGTATTTGGCGGATGGCCTCTTCGGCTGTTCCAAGAGTGCCCACACATTCATAGCCTTCTGACATGCTGATGATCTCCTCCAGCGCATTGCGCAGATCCCTGTTGTCATCCACAATACATACCGAGATATCTTTCATACTGCAAAGTTGGCTCAAGTGGGTCAATAAGCCAATACCACTAACAGGTAATTCGGCTAGCGGGGCACATAAATAATATACTTATCCTGGAAAAAAGGTTCATCAAACAGGTCGCTGATAGGAAGCTGTCGGGGGCGGGTATTACTTTCCTGTATTTCAGCAGCCAGGTCTCCACCTTTCAGACAGATAAGGCCGGGAACAGGCAGTTCACTTTCCGGAGGCTGTTCCTTCACGAGAAGAGGACGACTCCACCGCCAGAGATCTTTAAGAGGAGCCACAGCACGTGATACAACAAAGTTGAAACGGCGGTTCTTAATATCTTCGACACGACTGTGTTGCGTAGTGATGTTTTTCAATTCAGCAGCTTCCGCCACCGCATCGATCACTTTCAGTTTTTTAGCGATACTGTCTACCAGGTGAAATTTCACCTCCGGAAAAAAGATCGCCAGCGGTACGCCGGGAAATCCGCCACCGGTGCCCAGGTCCAGAATCTCCATACCAGGCTCAAACGGAAAACTTGCAGCAATGCTCAATGAGTGAAGTACATGACGCTCATAAAGACTCTCAATATCCTTGCGTGATACAACATTGATTTTTTCATTCCATTCAGTATAGAGCGGTCCCAGGCTACCCAGCTGAGCCAGTTGTGTGGGAGTAAAATCAGAAAAATACCGGAGTAATACTTCCAGTTGAGGATTGCTGCCTGCGTTTAATTCCATTGTTTATCAGGTTTGCGCCAAAGGGCAGGGGCAAAGATCAGGTAATAAAAGAACATCCACAGATCAAGCAGCGGGTACCAGCGCCAGAGATCGCCTTCGCCCAGTTTTTTCATGGACTTATAAAAAACAAAGCCCTGTATCAGCAGACGGGCTCCAAACACGGCTAAAGCCCAGCGCCAGTCAAAAAAGATGATACTCGCCGCCAGCAGTGGATAAAAAAGAAACTGGGTGGTAAAGTACAGGCCCAGTAAAAATTTGTGGTGGGGTTTATAATACTTGGCGGTGGTATAATGTCGCGATTTTTGCCGGAGCCATCCTTTCCAGGTAGTTTTTGGTATCGAACGGGTAATGGATTCCGGATCAAGAATCACCGCAGTATTGGCACGCGTAGCTACTTTATTGATAAAAAGATCATCATCGCCACTGGGAATATGGTTGATAGAAGAGAACCCTTTGTTGCGGAAAAAAAGTTGTTTTTTATAAGACAGGTTTCTGCCCACTCCCATATACGGCATGCCCGCCAGCGCATACGACAGATACTGAAGCGCCGTATGAAATGTTTCAAACCGGATCAGTTTATTGAGTACTCCCGACTTTTTGTGATAGGCCCCGTAACCCAGTACTATTTCTGTATCCTCATCGTAGGCGTCCTGCATTTTCTGAATCCAGAATTCGCTGGCAGGAACACAATCTGCATCTGTCAAAAGCAGAATCTCGTGCTTAGACTCGCGGATGCCGATCGAAAGCGGATATTTTTTTCCCGAAATAAGTTTAGCCTCCTGTGTCAGCTCCACCACATTAAGCGACTTGAATGTTTTTTTTAATTCCTGTAAAATGTATTTGGAGTCATCTACCGAGTTGTCGTTGACCGTTACTACTTCAAAGGTGCTGGGGTATTGCTGTACCAGTACACCGGGCAGATTGCGGGCCAGGTTCTCGTCTTCATCCCGTGCACAAATGATCACAGATACCGGATGCTGCTGACTGCGAAGTTTGGGTTTTGGCGTAAAAAAAGCGATGCGGCTGAAAAAGAAAAGATAGTAGAAAAGCTGTATAACCGTAACGGCACAAAAGGAATAGAAAATGATCTCACTCCAGTTAATTGGTGGCATGGCGCGAAGATATGAAGGAAAGGTATAAAGGTATAAAGGTTTAAGAGTATAAAAGGGGGACGACTCTTTAAACCTTTATACTTTTAAACTCTTTATACCTTTCTTTATCTTGCACCGCTATGGCCGCACTGACATTTGAATTAGAAGCCCGCGATACGGGGTCAAAGGCAAGAGCCGGTATCATCCGGACAGATCATGGAGAGATACGCACGCCGATTTTTATGCCGGTGGGTACGGTGGGGAGTGTAAAGGCAGTGACCCAGCAACAGCTGCGTCATGATGTGCAGGCCCAGATCATACTGGGCAATACCTACCATCTGTATCTGAGACCGGGACTGGAGGTGCTGGAGGCGGCCGGCGGCCTCCATAAATTCAACGGATGGCACGGGCCGATACTTACAGATAGTGGTGGCTATCAGGTGTTTTCGCTGGCAGGCACCCGCAAGATCAGGGAAGAAGGCGTGACTTTTCAGTCGCATATAGACGGATCCAAACATCTTTTCTCGCCGGAATACGTAATGGATATTCAGCGGGTCATAGGCGGTGATATCATCATGGCCTTTGATGAATGTCCGCCTGGTGGGAGTGAATATGCCTATGCCCTTCAGTCAATGGAACTGACGCATCGCTGGCTGGACAGGTGCCTTACACGTTTTGGAGATACACCGGATAAATATGGGTATACCCAAAACCTCTTTCCGATAGTACAGGGCGGCACTTTTAAAGACCTGCGCAAAAGGTCCTGCGAATATATCAGTGCCAAAAACGCTACCGGTAATGCCATTGGCGGGTTAAGTGTGGGCGAGCCTGAACCGGTGATGTACGAAATATGCGACTGGTGTTGCGATCATCTGCCCGATCAGAAGCCGCGTTACCTGATGGGGGTGGGTACGCCCTGGAATATTCTGGAGTGTATTGCCATGGGAGTTGACATGTTTGACTGCGTAATGCCCACCCGCAATGGACGTAATGGGATGTTGTTTACCACCCAGGGTGTAATCAATATTGACAATAAAAAATGGGAGTCCGACTTTTCGCCCATCGATCCGGGTTTGCCCTGCGAGGTAAGCCAGTATTACAGCAAAGCCTATCTGCGTCATCTGATGAAATCAAAAGAAATTCTGGCGCTTACACTGGCCAGTATTCATAACCTCGCTTTTTATCTCTGGCTGGTAGGTCAGGCGCGTGAAAAAATAAGCCAGGGGGTATTTGCTTCCTGGAAAACAGAAATGGTGGAACGGCTTAGGCAGCGCTTATAATGTAAACAGGCCATTGCGGATCGCAAACATGGCCAGTCCTACACGCGATTGCACCTGCAGGCGTCTGAACAGGTCATCGCGATAGCCTTCTACCGTGCGGGGGCTTAAGTCCATTTCAGCGGCAATTTCCTTGTAGGTCATTTCGGTGCAGCAATATTTTAGAAAGCGGATTTCTTTTTCGGAGAGCCCGGCTGTGCTGTTGCCGGTACCCGATACATCCTGCCCGGCCATATGATTGAGCACCCGCTGGCTGACCAGGTCATTCATGTAAAACCCCTTGTCGCGTACTTCTTCCAGCGCCTGCCTGAAAATAACAGGTTTGCTGTCTTTCAGGATATAGCCTCTTGCTCCTGCACGAATCATATTAATGATAGCTACTTCATTGTCCATCATACTTAATACCAGTACACGGGTGTTGGGCAGATTGTCGCGAATCCATAAAGCGGTTTCGTGACCGTCCATCTCGGGCATAGTGATGTCGAGGAGTACAATATCGGGAGCAGGGTTGGTTTTCAGTTTTTCAATAAAATCTCTGCCATGATCGGCTTCCAGTGTCACTTCAAACCCCGGGATTAAAGAAATGAGTTCACGTAGTCCGCTTCGGAGCAGGCTGTGGTCGTCTACCAGTGCCAGTTTAATAAGAGGTGTATCCATCAGTTAGGTATTGATCATTATTGTTACCAGTGTGCCATTGCCGGGTTCGCTTGCGATGTGCATTTGTCCGCCGATCATACTGCAACGGCTGCGGAGATTTTGCAGCCCCGCGCCTTTTTTGGCTTTCTCCATATCAAATCCGCGTCCGTTATCCTGTATGCGTATGTGCAATTGACGTTCGATTGGTTCGGCCGAAAAATCAATAGCACTGGCCTGCGCATGTTTGATAATATTATTCACAATTTCCTGAATCATGCGGAAAAGAATGATGGACTTGTCGGCGCCCAGCGGAGGCAATGCAGGTGCAGTGGAAAAAGATACCTGGTATTGACCTGTTTTTTCCAGGTCCGAAAAAAGACGTTCTGCTGCTTTCAGCCAGCCTGCAGAGCGGATTACTTCGCTATCCAGTGAGTGACTGAGGTTGCGCAGATCGGAGATCGCTTTGCCAAGCAGGTCATCAATACGTTGCAGGCGGCTTTCCTGGCCATTTGCATCGATGCCATTTACATTGATGCGGGCAAGACTTAATACCTGGCCAATATTGTCGTGGATTTCCTTACTGATGTTGTTGAAGGTTTGCTCCTGTATTTCCAGCTTTGAACGGAGAAGGGTTTGTTCAAACTGGATACTCATTCTTTCTTTTTCCAGCAATAACCGGTTTTTGCGGCGCAGATATATGCGGAAAAGCAAAACAGCAGCGGCTGCCAGTAATAGAATAAACAGGCTGCTGCCAACTATTGAGATAATAAAGTCGACTTTCTCACTCGGCATAGGTAAAAAGCATAAATAAAGCAGGAATACATAAAAATGCTCATTACCTGTGGAATCAAATGATATACTTTCATTCCAAACAGGATAATGTCACGGGGTATCAGAAATTTTCTAAAGGTAATGCTAATTGAAGTTACCGGATAAAAAATGACAATACCAATCGAAACCCACAATACAGGAAGCCAGTATTTTTCGAGTTGCCGGTCATCGAGTTTGAAATATTCTATGAGGAATAAAAAAGCGAAAAATGTACAAACAAAATTACGGAGTGTGCCGGGGTAGCCACCCGGATCGCGGATAGATTCCAGGAAAGTAAAATTGAGAATAACCAGTGCCAGATAAATGCCGGTTACCCACAGCATCAGTTTGACCTGGTGCTTCATAAAGGGAATGCCGCTGTAAATAAGTAGAAACACTAGTACAGTGATGGGGCGGTATACATTATAAACGAACGAATTTTCGAAGGGGAAAAAATCAGGGATCAATTCCTGCACAAAAACATAAGGCAGCAGGAAGGTTAAGGGTAAAAGGCTTCTGGTAGCTATCTCTTTCCGAAAGAGGATAGCCACCAGAGCCGAAACGCCAATAATGATATCGTATAAAACAATGACTATCGACGCTACCCAACTGTTGGCGGTCATGGCATGGTCTTTCCGTCATTGAATGGGTTGATAGTACCATCAGGATCCTGCAAGCCGCCACCCAGATTTATTTCTTTGGGTAAAACAGCCGGCTTGCCGTCTTTGTACGGCCAGATAATAGCGGTCAGGTGTCCCGCCTGTACAAATCCTTCCGGATACACGCCTTCGCAGATGCGGAATTCATCTGCATAGGGCTGTACAGCATTCATCCATTTGGTAAGGGCCGCTGCATCATAACAGATGCAGTGGGTTTGGGTTTTCATGTCTACGCCCAGGCTATTCATATAAGCGAGATACTGGGCCATCATAGCATTTGCCTGTGCTACAGGAATTGGTTGGCTTGCCATAATCAGATGGTTTTTTTACGGTTTGGAGATCTAAATTAATAATAATCAATATATTGCTAACAATATTTCTACAATTTAACATTAAAACCGGGAATAGCTTACCGTCAAAAAACGGGGTCATTTCGGGTTGAAATCACCTTGACTTCAATCGTTTAATTGCCCAGCTTTGTGTCAGGGTCTTAAAAGAGACCATTAACCATTAGCCGTATCGTTTTTTTGAGGGCTTTTCCGGATGGCCCATTGTAAACGGGATTCTTCCTGTGAGCAATGGGCTTTTTTAGTGCCGGGTTTTCGGGAGGTACGGGGTTTCTCGAACTATTAACGCATAATCTTGCATTTTCTTTTGTTAAGTAATAATGATATACCGGACAGGTTCTGCTTTTTTCACATTTCGTTCCCCGATAATTCTGTTACTTCGCAGCCCGGGCGCCGGGTGTTAACACTAAAGATCCCAGCCTGTTGAAAGCTGAATGGGGAAACTCGACTGGTACATATTGAAGAAATTTCTGATCACTTTCTTCTTCTGCATGATGTTGTTTATGGTGGTAGCCGTTGCCGTAGACAGCAGCGAAAAAGCAGATGATTTTGTGAAAACAGGTCTTTCCACGGGCAAGATCATCACGCAGTACTATTTCGGCTTTGTACCCTTTATCTGGGGCCTTTTATTTCCCTTATTCGTTTTTATTGCAGTTATCTTTTTTACCAGCCGGCTGGCTACCCGGTCAGAAATTATTGCCATACTGGCCAGTGGTACCAGCTATAACCGTATGCTGCGACCCTATCTTGTAGGGGCCATATTTCTCGGTTTTCTGCTGTGGCTGGGTAACCGCTACCTTATACCACGGGCCAATGCCATCAGGAGCAATTTCCAGGCAAGCTATATTGACCGCGATGATCCTACCAAGAATCGCAACTTTACCTCCTGCATCAATTGTTTTTATCAGCGCGTAGACACCAACACCTATGTAGGGATTAAGAATTTTGATACGGCCAGTAAATCGGCCGGTAAATTCTTCCTCGAACGTGTCAGCCACAACCAGGTCGTATATAATGTGCGCAGCAATTATGTACGTTGGGATACGGCCCATAAGAAATGGCAGCTTATTAAGGCCGTAGAACGATTTGTAGACAGTCTGGGTGAGCGCACACAGCTACGCGATACATTATTACTGAGTATTTCGCTGAAGCCGGAAGAACTGCACAACGATGAATATATCAAAGACAAGCTGACTACCCCCGAGCTTTCGGCTTATATAGCCCGCGAAGAATTGCGCGGCCGCGAAGGCCTGAGTGCCCTAAAAGTGGAAAAATACCGCCGTACGGCTACGCCGGCAGCAGTGATCTTGCTGACGCTTATAGGAGCCGTTATTGCCAGCCGCAAAACCCGGGGTGGCAGTGGTATGCACCTGGCAATGGGTATCATCATTGCAGTATTGTTTATCCTCTCCGATCGTTTCTCAACCGTATTTGCCACCAAAGGCAATTTCCCGCCTTTACTGGCCGCCTGGCTGCCTAACCTCGTTTTCATCGTGGTAGCCTGGTATATGTACCGGAAAACACCCAAGTAAACCGCCAGCGGTTTACCGGTATAGCTCCTTTAAGGGTTGCCGGAGGCCTTATGCAGGCTTCTGTCATCATTTTTCGATAAAGCGCCTTCTTATCGTTTTCTAATTGAACATTCCGATCCAATTTTTTGTTACCCCAACGTGCATTAGCTACCTTTATCCCTTAATAATCACTGGAATTTTAAATCCGTTGTCATGGGTATAATTAAAGAAAGGTTTAAGGCCAAAGCAGACCAGCTTGGCGGTGAAATCAAGGAATTGCTCAAGGAACATGGTACTAAAGTGATCGGCGAAGTGCAGCTTTCGCAGATTTATCAGGGCATGCGGGGTATTACCGGCCTGGTAAGTGAGACATCGCTGCTGGATGCACAGGATGGTATCCGTTTTCGCGGTTACTCCATCGATGAGCTCCGTGAAAAACTACCCAAAGCTCCAGGAGGTTCGGAGCCGCTGCCCGAAGGCCTGTTTTACCTGATGCTGATTGGCGAATTGCCTACAGAAGAAGATGTGCAACATGTGACCTCTGTATTACAACGCCGCAGTCATGTGCCTAATCATGTATTTCACTCCATTGAAGCGCTGCCAATCAGTACACACCCCATGACACAGTTTGTGGTAGCGATCATGGCCCTGCAAACCGAAAGCCAGTTCGCAAAAAAATATGCAGCCGGACTGAATAAAAAAGATTACTGGGAAGCCGTGTTCGACGACTCTATGGATCTTATCGCCCGCCTGCCCCGTATTGCCGCTTACATCTATCGCCGCAAATACAAATTTGGCGAGCATATACAACCCAATGGACTGCTCGACTGGGCCGGCAACTTTGCCCATATGCTGGGGTATGACGATGATACTTTCAAAGAGCTGATGCGTCTGTATATGACCATTCATGCCGATCACGAAGCAGGTAATGTATCAGCACATACCACACACCTCGTAGGCTCTGCGCTGAGTGACCCTTATCTCAGCTTCGCAGCCGGTATGAACGGCCTGGCAGGTCCGCTGCACGGACTGGCCAACCAGGAAGTGATCAAATGGATTTTTGAGATGCAGGCCACTCTTAATACAGACAGCCCCAGCAAGGAAGAGATTGCCGAATATGTGAAGAAAACCCTCAGCGAAGGGAAAGTGGTCCCCGGCTACGGTCATGCAGTGCTGCGCAAAACAGATCCCCGCTTTACTGCACAAATGGAATTTGGCAAGAAACACATGCCCGACGATAAGTTGGTACAGACGGTATGGAATGTATATGAAGTGGTTCCCCCCATTCTGCAATCGCTCGGTAAAGTAAAAAATCCCTGGCCCAATGTAGATGCGCATAGCGGATCGCTGCTGGTGCATTTCGGAATGAAGGAGTATGAATATTATACCGTTTTGTTTGGTGTAAGCAGGGCCCTGGGTGTGCTGGCCAACCTTTGCTGGAGCCGTGCGCTGGGTTTCCCTATAGAGCGCCCCAAGTCGGTGACAACCGAGCTGGTAAAAAAATGGCTCAACAAGGAAGCCGATATCTGGGGAGAATAAACCCCACATTATATAACTTAAAAGCCCCTTCTGTGGGGCTTTTTTCATGCTAAACCGCGAAGGACGTTTCTGGTATGGTTTTTTATGCCTTTACTGTGATAACCGATTCCTTAACGCTTAAAATGTATAATTATGACTAACCGTAACAAAGTAATGCTGGGCATTCTGGGTGCGGCCGCCGCTGGCGTCGTTATTGGGATGTTGATCGCCCCCGAAAAAGGGAAAGATATGCGTAAGAAAATCCGGAAAACTGCAGGCGATTGGGCTGATAGCCTTGGAACACTCTGGCACAGAGGCAAAGATGAAGCAGAAGAAATGGCTGAAGAAGTAAAGGAAAAAGTACGCCATGCCCGCGCTGCCGCAGAAGAAAAGGTAAGCAAGCTGAAAGAAAGCTATAATAGCTAATCGTATTTTTGCCAGAGGGCTATTGAAAGCGGGTTGACAGAAGGGTCGTGAAAAACCGATACGCTACTTCAGCTGCCTTTCAATAGCCTTTTTATTTATATCACCTAACCCAGCACCGCCATGGAAGAATTAAAAGAGAAAGCAGCCGATCTGGTTGACCATGTGGAAGACCTGGCTGATACCTATTATAAACTGGCCGTTGTCAATATCACTCAGAAAGCTACCAATATTGCCTCCGGAACTGTGGTGATGATGGCAGTTTGTGTACTGGGGCTTCTTATCTTTTTATTTCTCGGCATCGCACTCTCCTGGTGGCTGGGCGATCTGCTGCACAACCGCGCACTCGGCTTTGTACTCGGGGCTGTTGCTTTCTCCCTTTTACTATTGCTTATTCTCTGGATGCGCTCCCGTATCATTTTTCCCTATATCCGCAACTTAATCATCCGCAAAGTATATGAACAGGACAATCAGGACATATGACGATCTGCTGCGGGAAAAGCAACGGCTTACCGCTTTATTGCAGGCCCAGAAAGAACTGGTGCGGCAGGATGTGCAAAGTATTAAACAGGAGTTGGCTCCTGTAAAGAAAGCAATCGAGTGGGTGGGCCGCCTCACCACACGCGACCGCAACAATGTATTGCTCACCGGCGCAAGTGATTTCCTGGTAGATGTGATCGTGAAAAAAGGATTACTGGGCCGCGCCGGCTGGATCACCCGCATCGCCATACCCTTTGTTGCCAAAAACCTCAGTTCTCATCTGCTGGCCGGTTATAAGGATGTGTTACTGGCCAAACTGGCTTCCTGGCTTGGTAAAAACGGTACAGATACTGCTCATACAAAATCCAGTGATGGCCAGGCCGATCAGCCCTTTGCGGAAAACAAAAAAGAAGATTAAAACTCCCTTTATTAAATTGATCAAATCCCCTATTTTTGCGTCCCCGTCAGGGGATGTAAGGGGAATTAGCTCAGTTGGCTAGAGCGCTTGCATGGCATGCAAGAGGTCACCGGTTCGACTCCGGTATTCTCCACAGAAAAGGATACACATTAGTGCATCCTTTTTTCGTTTTCAGCGCAGTTGGCTGGGGCGCTTCCCGCCGTTGGCGGCATGCAAGCCGTCACCGGTTCTCCCGAAGTTTCGGGATCCGGTATTCTCCACAGAAAAGGATACACATTAGTGCATCCTTTTTTCGTTTTCAGCGCAGTTGGCTGGGGCGCTTCCCGCCGTTGGCGGCATGCAAGCCGTCACCGGTTCTCCCGAAGTTTCGGGA
>JAGODE010000042.1:22141-23265 GCA_017998385.1 Chitinophagaceae bacterium
TCCGGTATTCTCCACAGAAAAGGATACACATTAGTGTATCCTTTTTTCGTTTGCAGCGCAGTTGGCTGGGGCGCTTCCCGCCAACGGCGGCATGCAAGCCGTCACCGGTTCTCCCGAAGTTTCGGGATCCGGTATTCTCCACAGAAAAGGGTACACATTAGTGTATCCTTTTTTCGTTTGCAGCGCAGTTGGCTGGGGCGCTTCCCGCCATTGGCGGCATGCAAGCCCTCACCGGTTCTCCCGAGGCTTCGTCCCGAAGTTTCGGGATCCGGTATTCTCCGATTAAAAGGGTATAATCATGCCTTTTATCTTTCAATATTATGATAATCAATTGATTAGTTTGAATTACTGGTTTTGGCTGCGGATAAGCTCTCTTATTGTCAGCCAAATCTTATTCATTTTGCCAGATTTGGCTGCAAATAAACAGAATCATTTACAGCCAAATCTATATTTTATACTAACTTTTGGCTGCAAATAAAGAACCTGATGGACGTATTAATTGGCCGTGAAACAGAAACAGCCATTTTGAATGAAGTACTCAAATCGAAGATGCCAGAGCTGATTGCCGTCTTCGGCCGGCGGCGGGTTGGTAAAACTTTTCTTATCCGGCAATACCTGAAGAACCAACTGGTATTTGAACTGACCGGCACAAACGATACATCCATGCGCACGCAACTGGATAACTTTCACAAGGCCATGGGAAAAGCAGCCGGTAATCCCAAACTTTATCAGAAGCCGGCTAACTGGCCCGATGCATTTGATCTGCTGAGCCACCTGCTTCAACCTAAACTGACTGCAGGGAAATCTGTGGTCTTCCTCGACGAATTTCCCTGGCTCCATACCCATCGTTCCGGTTTCCTGGCCGCCTTTGATCACTGGTGGAACAGTTGGGCAAATAAACAGACCAACCTCATTGTGGTCATATGCGGCTCAGCCGCCTCCTGGATGATCAAAAATGTAGTCAATAATCGGGGCGGACTTCATAACCGTATTACGAGAAAAATCAGGTTATTACCCTTTACGTTGCGGGAAACGGAAAAATATCTGCAGTCGCTTAATACCAGCCTCGATCGTTACCAGATACTGCAACTATACATGGTCATGGGAGGCATACCCCATTATCT
>JAGODE010000289.1 GCA_017998385.1 Chitinophagaceae bacterium
ATGTATAGGAATGCTCTTGTTGCTGAGCACGCAGCTACAGGCCCGGCAAAGCGGCAAAGTACTGGAATCGCGTACGCTTAGCAGTGCTATTCTGGGTAAAGCGGTCCGGTATACTATTTATTTACCCCCTGATTATGAATCGTCTGAACGATATTATCCGGTTGTGTATCTGCTGCATGGATATACCGATAACGATATGGGCTGGTTGCAGTTTGGAGAGATTAACCGTTATGCAGATAAAGCAATTGCCGAAGGAACCATTCCCCCCATGATCATTGTAATGCCCAATGCAGATTCAAGCTTCTATGTCAACTCCTTTGACGGAAAGCAGAAGTATGAAGACTTTTTTATTACAGAATTTATTCCCGGCATAGAAAAAACATACCGTATCAGATCTGCCAAACAGTTCAGGGGAGTAGCAGGGTTATCGATGGGTGGTTACGGCACACTTATTTATTCCCTCAAACATCCCGATATGTTTGCTGCGGCGGCACCTTTGAGCGCAGCTGTATTCGATGACAGTACTATTGTAAATATGGCGCAGCCCGGCTGGAATGTTCCGCTTGGCCGGGTCTATGGTACTGACCTGAAAGGTAAACAACGGCTTACCAGCACCTGGTACGAAAATTCGATTTTGAAAATCGTAGAGAAAAAATCAGCTTCAGAATTGAAAAAGGTGCGCTTCTGGATCGATTGCGGCGATGATGATTTTCTCATCAAAGGAAATTGTCTGTTGCATATTGCCCTCACCGAAAAACAGGTGCCGCATGAGTTCAGGGTAAGAGACGGTGTGCATGACTGGAATTACTGGCGCTCCGGTATAGTGGATGCCCTGCAGTTTATCGGAAAAAGTTTTCATCAATAAATAATTAAGGTATGCGATCATTTAACCGCCGGCATTTCCTCCGCTTATCCGGCGCCACAGCACTTCCCGCTTTATTGCCGGCAGGCCAGTTACTGGCGGCTGATGGCGTAAATCATAGAGAGGAAAAGCAACCTGTCGTTCAGTTTTATGGCGATGGCGAATCGTTACAACCCATGGAGTATCTGAACCGTCTACAGGAGATAGGTCGTGTAAATCCGATCGAACGGGATATATACGGAAATGGTGGAGCCGTGGCTGCGCTGGAGAAAAAATTTGTAGCGATTACCGGAAAGGAAAAAGCCATATTCATGCCTACGGGCACTATGGCCAATCAGCTTGCAATAGCTGTACTCAGCGGCAACAATACTAAAGTATTGCTGCAGGAAACAAGCCACGTATACAGAGATGAGGCAGACGCCGCTCAGTCTGTACATAACAAAAGGCTGATTCCGCTGGCAAAAGGCGAAACCTATTTTACCGCGGCTCAGCTTGAAGAAATGCTCAATTATCTCGACAGGGAGGAAGTCTTTCGGAGTGGATTGGGCTGTGTATCCATTGAGAACCCTGTACGCCGGACAGATGGCAGAATGGTGCCTCTTGGCGAGATCAAAAAGATCAGTGCGCTATGCAGGGAAAGAAATATTCCGCTTCATCTTGACGGGGCCCGTATACACCTGGCCAGCGCCTGGTCTGGTATACCGGTAAAAGAATATGCCGCCTATTTTGATTCTGTCTACATATCCCTTTACAAATATCTGGGTGCAGCGTCGGGAGCTGTGTTATGCGGATCCGAAAAAATGATTGCTCAGATGCCTCACTACATTAAAGTGTATGGAGGTACCATGTATGCCAACTGGAGCAATGCTGCCATGGCGCTTGATAAACTTAACCAGATAGATGATAAACTTGCTGCCACAGTAAAAAGTGCCAGTGAACTGTCAGTCCAACTCAGCAAACTGCCGGGCGTATCACTCAAGCCACTCGAAGGAGGAACAAATATCTATGCCTTACAACTGGCTGCCGGTATTGACGGAGTAAAAATGGGCGCCATGCTCGCAACAGATTACCAGATTAGAATACCGAAGCCCAATGCAAACAACCACTCCCTGCTTTCTATGAACGAAACGCTGTTATTCAGGGATATAAACAGTCTTGTTAAAAGCTTCAGAGAGGCTGTTTCCAAATCCGGGAAATAGTCTTCTCAGAAAAAGAAAAGAGGTTGTATCAATAATAAACGAAGGACTTGAGAATCGCTTAAATGCCTGCCAGTTTCCATCAGTTTTCCGAATAAAAAGAGGCTGCCCCATATTTTTTGAGACAGCCTCTTTTCTTTCAGTTTGTTACAGGGCGATCACAGGGATCTTATTTTACTTTGTTTACTACCAGGTCTTCCACCACACGCGCATTGCGGTTTACCTCGTATACAACTGTTTTATTGCTCTTGCGGCCAGTGATCTGGAAACGCAGACCTACATTGCCGAGCTCTTCTGTATTAAGCAGGAATTTTTTGGTAGTGTTATTGGCTTTTACCACGTCTTTATACAGTACAGTGTTGTACTCGTCTACCACTTCTACAGTAAACTCAACTTCTTCAGGATTGTTGAAGGTCAGTTCCAGTACAGGCTGGTTTTTGTGGTTGCCAAGAAATTTAAATTCTACACCAGTAGGATTCTTTTCGGTTACAACGGGAGCGGCCTGAACCAGTGTTACGGTAAACAGGGCTACAACAAGGGTGATGATAGTTTTCATGTCTTTTGTTTTAATTTTTATAGAATGCTATTATTTACTGCTTTTCGGGGCAACAATCGTGGTAGCAAGCAGACTTGGTTGGGGCAAGAAAATTTCCTGGTATTCAGGACGGTTGTTAGTAGACCGGTTTGGCAGAATCGCCGTTTGATGACACAAAACTACAGCGCGGTAGCACCTGTACCAAACCAAGTTATACTGCTTTTCGGTATCTCAATCCTGCTTTTTTACACGTAATGTGTTTATAATCATTTTAATATGCTTTTTATGTGCCCCACACCCAACGCTGTTTAGTGCGTTTTTTTGCTTATATATGCAGGATTGCCGGAAAAAAGTTCTGAGAAGGGAAAAGGAACACTCTAAGGGCCGATTGTTTGCCGCCATAAGCTATAAAATGAGCAAATTTCTTATTAAGTGTTTTTTTGACGAGTCTGCAATAGATTGGTAATCAGATGGGGGAATGTATATGGATAAAATTAGCTTTTTTGAACATATGGAGGCTGGAAAATGTACTACCTTCAGCCGCCCAAAAGGGCAGGTGAGCAAAGTGATATTCATATCAACCAAAATGCACCTGCGTTGTTAATGTATATGCTGACGATCCCGGATCCGATGGTACGGCGAAGAGTCAAAAAAAGGAGATATTTATTATGGCATTCAAGAAAGAGGTTGAAGAAATCATTGAACCGAAAGACATTTTTGTAGGGAAAAAAGACGCTCCAATTACGCTGATGGAATTTGGTGAATATGAGAGCGAAGATTGTGCGAAAGCAAATGAAGTGGTAAAGCAGTTGCTGGAAGAGTATGAGGGCCGGATCAAGTTTAATTTCCGCCACTTCCCCCTCACCATGGTACACCAGCGAAGCATGAAAGCTGGTGAGGCCGCAGTTGCTGCTGCTCAGGAAGGTAAATTCTGGGAAATGCATAACGTACTGTTTAGCAACAGGCGTAACCTGGGTACTACCAGTCTTAAGCTCCATAGCAAAGAAGCCGGCGTTAAGAATAAGAAGTTTCTGGACGACCTGGTCAATGGCGTATATGGCTGGCAGGTGCAGGATGACCTCAAAGAAGGTCTGGACCTGGGTGTAAAAAACGTACCTGCGTTTTTCATTAACGGAGAGCGTTTTACTGGCAAACCCACTTATGCCAACTTAAGCGCAGCTATTGAAGATGCACTGAAAAAAGTAAAAAAGAAAACCGCGGCCCGGCAACGTGCCTGATTGCCCAGGTTATAAATAAAAGAAAGGTCCTGCAGATAAGATATAACTGCAGGACCTTTTTCATTAAAAAAGGGCTGTTATCAACAGCCCCTTTAATTTCTTAAACCGGTAGTAATTACCAACGGTTTTTAGAGAAAGAAGGACGGCTGTTGCTTCTTTCTTCGCGGGGCTTAGCTATCATTACTTTGATAGCACGGCCTTCTACGATACCGCCATCCAGTTCGGAAATAGCTTTTTGAGCTGCTTCGTCATCGGGCATTTCAACAAAACCAAAGCCTTTGCTGCGGTTTGTGAATTTGTCAACAATAACTTTTGCAGAGTTAACCTCACCGTACTCGGTAAAAAATTCTCTTAAGTCTTCGTCCTGAACGTTGAAGCTTAAGTTTGAAACGTAAATGTTCATTCGTTTGATTGAAAAAAATAAATAATAAATTGAGAAAAAAGCAAAGTAAAGAAGACTAACTATTAGCAGAAAAATGCGTAGCAGAAAAAATCGTTCAATACAAAAGATGCCATATCATCTCAAATTGACCGGACAAAGATACAACCAAACTGCCAGAATATAGCAGTTTATTTTGTTGTCAAATCATTAACAGATTTACTTATACGTTGGCAACGCGAAATGGGATTACCTGGATGTTTTCCCAGACTTTGCCGGTAATATAAGGTTCGTGATCCAGCCAGTGCTGCAGTTGCTCCTCTGTTTCAAACTGTACCACCATCATAGAGCCAGCCATTTGACCGGCTTCATTCAGCATGGCTCCGCCAATTAGAAATTGGCCTTTCTCCTTGAGCGCTTTAGCTCCTTCAAGGTGGGTGGGGCGAATGTTCATCCGCCTGTCGAGGGCGAGTTCATCTTTGCCATCCCATGCATATATCAGGTATTGTTTCATTAGTTGCAAGTTATATGATATCCGGCTATTTGCAACGGATCCGGGTCAGGTATGAGAATCAATGCGGTAATGAGGGGGTAATTTTTTTTTGGAGTGAAGTAGTTTTTTTTAGTAGCTTGCATTGACAGCGCTTCTGGCCGACGTATCTCCAACCTCTTATTAAAATAAGAGGCACCCATAGCGGGGATACCCACCCAGAGGCTTTTTTTTTACCTTATCCTATCTTAATAGCCATGAACCATCCTAACCACAGTACTGCCGTATTGGTAGATGGCGGTTTCTTTCTCAAAAGGTACCGCCAATTGATTTCCAAAGATCATTCAGCTCAGCAGGTGGCTGATAATCTCTATCAGATGGCGCTTTCTCATGTGAAAGATCAGCGTCACTTATATCGCATATTTTATTACGACTGTTGTCCTTTTGAGAAAAAGATTCATCACCTGATCACACATCATTTAGTTGATTTCAGACGTACAGACCAGCATAATTTCCGGAAAGAACTTTTTGAGGCCCTGAAGCAGAAAAGGAAAATGGCATTGCGTCTTGGTTCCCTGAAAGACTCGGGTGAATGGAGTATTAAAAGCGATGTTTTAAAAAAGCTGCTTAGCGGTAAACTGAATTTAGCTGAAGTGAAAGAATCCGACATTTCTTATAACCTCCGTCAAAAAGGGATTGATATGAAGATCGGAATAGATATCGCTACACTTACACTTAAAAAGTTCGTAGATCAAATTGTTTTGATTTCCGGTGATGCAGATTTTGTTCCGGCATCCAAACTGGCCCGAACAGAAGGCATTGATTTTATTCTTGATCCGATGTGGAATAATATTGATCCGTCATTGATGGAGCATATAGATGG
>JAGODE010000290.1 GCA_017998385.1 Chitinophagaceae bacterium
AGTATATGTATTTTATTTGTTTTTTATTATCTGAAATACAAAAGCCGCTATTATTTGAGAATAATAGCGGCTTTGTTTTTTGTGAAAAATCTGCTTATTGTTTTACAAAAGTGCGTGTGCCCGTGCCGTAGTAGGGGTTGTTGATGATTCGCCAGGAAGCACCTGTGCTGGTAAATACGACATCGGCAAATTCAATATCGCCAACCAGGTCATTTGGCTGTGGCGGACCAGCAAATGTATTGGCTGCTGTTTCAACGAAGTAAACCTTTACCCCGGTATGTGCACCGGTGGCACCACCCGGGTTCTGCACCTGGTAAAAGCCGGGCAGCAGACGGGTTACATAAGCATTCATACCAGTAGCCGCACGCAGGTATGTACCACTGTAGTCGGTGGTATTGCCCTGATAGGCCACCGCTACAATGCGGGTAGCCACCGTATGAAAAATACCGCTGCCACTTTCTTTTTCATAGGTCACAAAATAAAGGCCGGGCACGGCCGTGTTTACATTATTGGAAGAAGCTGCCAGAGGCTCCTGGGTACCATCTTCGGTAAAATAGGTAGCGCCCTGATCGGTATAGGTGCTGCCGGGAGCAATGGAGATAAGCGCATCGCCTTTAAGCTCTATTACCGGCACCTTCAGTGTTTTGGAAACCCCTTTGGTAGTTTCTTTTTTGCACGAGCCCATTATTAGCAACAAAGCCAGAACGGGCAGGTACAGGTATCGTTTGCTGTTTGTATGCATACTGTTTTTTTTAGTAGTTAATTCTGTCCGGTTGTATTCACATCCCACCACAACTTATCGGTAACTGTTTTTTGCGGGGGCGTATTGGGATTACGCGTCACCTCTATATCAGGATAAAGAATACGCACGGGAAATTTGTTGCCGATATTGCTGGTAGCCGATACCGTAAAAATGTCAGGATAGCCGGTGCGTCGCCATTCTGTCCATCCCTCCAGATTTTGTGTGCCATCCATGCTTACCCATTTCTGGCTGATGATGGCTTTCAGTTTTTCTTCGGTGCTGCCTGCAGCCGGATATGCCACCGATGGCTGACCCAGGAATGTAGTGGCCTGTGCGTTACTTAACTGCCAGTAGGCAAAAGATGCTTTGATACCATTTTCATATAATGTCTGCGCATTGCCGCTTCCCCATCCGCGCAATACTGCTTCGGCCTGCAAAAAATAACTTTCTGCCGCACTCATCAGAATCACGGGGGCAGCTGCTCCTCCATCAGGACCGCCTACTGCGGGGCCTGGCTTGGAATAGCTACGGTCATTTTGTGTGCCGGGCAGGTTGGGACCATTGCCCTGGTCAATACCGGCATGATTACCGGTATTGGGTGCTGCCGTAGCGCGCTGATACAAAACATCCACACGCGGATCGTTGGAGTTTTCCATGTATTCGAGTGCCGTATTACTGGCAATCAGGTTGGCCGATGTAAGCGCCTGAAAGGTCATATAAAGCGGATGCTGATTGAAAGTAGTAGTGGTGAATTGCATATCCGCATCATCGCCTGTACCCAAAAACTGCGCACCTGCTGTATACATAGCCTGAATACCAGCCTGGGCTACCGACGGACGTACATAAGCCTGGCGGAGATAAATACGCAGTTTCAGTGTATTGGCAAACTTGTGCCATGCACTCATATCGCCCTGATAATACAGATCATCATTGCCCGGATGATCAGACGATGATTCGTTGAGCAGGGCCAGACCATCATCCACCAGTTTAATAAGGCCATCATAGACCTGCTCCTGTGTGTCAAAATTGGGCGTGGCATTCGATGCATTCAGAGCCTGGCTGAAAGGTATATCCCCATGCAGATCGGTAAGATACTGATAGATGTATGCCTGCATAAACTTACCAATAGCTGCATAGTTGTTTCGCCCGGCAGCAGTTGCTTCATCAATAATATACTTCATGTCCTGGAGCGGACCTGAATACAGGGAATTCCATGGAGTATTGAAGTCGGTACTTACAATCGCATACTGATCGATGGTGCGGTACTGACTGGCAGTAGGTCCCTGTGTCCAGTACTGCCCCCAAAGCCCACCCAGAATCTGGTAACGGTTAGCCATATTGTAGGCAGTATATCCCAGGGCCGATGGCAATACGAGATTAATAGAAGCCTGGGTTGAATTATTGGGATCAGTATTTACGTCCAGTATTTTTTTGCAGGAGCTGAATGGCGCCAGCAAACCGGTCGTGACGGTTATCAGAAAAATTATTCGTTTAAACATGTTGGGTCGTTTAAAAATTTAGAATACAATGCGCAGATTGGCGCCAAAACTGCGTACAGAAGGAACACTTCCATACTCATAGCCCTGCGCATTGCCTGTACCAAATGAACTGGTTTCCGGATCAGAATAGGTATTCTCTTTGGGTGTTTTAAGCCAGAGATTACGACCTACCAGGCCTATCTGCATACCGCTGATGAATTTTATCTTATTGAGCCACTGCTTCGGAATACGATAGCTCAGTGTGGCTTCACGCAGTTTGATAAAACTGGCATCCAGCAGGTTCTCAATGGCATTGTTAGACACGAAATTGGTCCAGTAATCCTGCGCACTTTCCACAGGTATGGTATTGGCGATATACTTGCCACTTCCGGGATCGAGCACGGCACTGTTGGGAATTACAAACGATTCGCGGTCATTGTACAGCGTTTTAGGATCTGTACCCACAAAAGTCTGCAGTGACTTGGTACGGCTGAAGAAGAGTCCGCCTTTGCGGCCATCAAACAGCAGCGTAAGAGTGAATCCTTTATAGCTGAATGAATTGAAGAAGCTCGCAATATAGTCAGGCAGATAAGTACCATAGGTACGCGCCTGCGGATCCGCAACGGGATAACCTGTTGCTTCATTCACTACTACCCTGCCCAGCGAATCGCGGAGGAATCCGCTGCCAAAAAACTGTCCGTAAGGTTTACCTACCTGTGCCACAACTGTACCGCCATTGAAACCACCCGGCAGGGTGATACTGGATGTGCCAGGCGCAATGGCATCTACATTACTCTTGTTTTTAGAGAAGGTGACAGTTGACTCCCATGTAAAGTCTTTCGTACGCACGGGTATACCACGCAGCAGCAATTCCACTCCCCTGTTTGATACCTGGCCGATATTGGTTACACGAAACGTATAACCCGTAGAAGCAGCAATAGGCAGTGTGATGATCTGGTCTGTTGTCTTGTTGTGATAATAGGTGAAGTCTATACCCAACCTGTTATTAAGGAAAGACGCTTCCACACCTCCTTCATAAGAAGTGGTAAACTCAGGCGTAAGATTCGGATTGCCGATTGTGGCACCTACCGTAAAACCGGGAATGCCATTGAAGGGGAAAGTAAGCTGTGAGTTATTATATCCATCAGCCACTACACCTGGCACAAAGTTGGACTGCAGCAGGTAAGGGTTGGCATCGTTACCCACGCGGGCAGCACTGGCACGCACTTTACCATAGCTGATCCATTTAGGCATTTGGAACGCTTCGCTGAAAACAAACGATAGATTCGCACTGGGATAAAAGAAACTACGATTATTTACAGGCAGTGTAGATGACCAGTCGTTACGGCCGGTAAGACCAAGGAATAAATAATCCTTGAACGCGAGATTTATATCTGTGTACACACCAAAGAGACGGCGTTTCTGATAAGTATTATCTGCCTCGGGTGGACCGCTGGTATTGCCCAGGTTATACAAACCGGGAATCACCAGGTCATTGATCTTGCTGAACTGGTCATTGGTTGTACGCTCGCGGAAATTATGTCCCACCATGGCGCGCAGCGACAGATCGTTGGTCAGCTTGAATTTGCCTGATACGGTGAGATCGCTGGTAAGCTCACGGATACTGATGGCCTCTTCTGAATAACTACCGGCAAACTCGTTGCCATGGTTCTGATTGTTCGGATCAGGTATAACCCGTTTGGAGACGATTTGCTTACGGCCATCATTGATCACGTCTGTACCTATCCGGTATACCACATCAAGCCAGTTCACCGGTTTATAGGTAAACTCCACATTTCCCAATACACGGTCAACAATACTGCGGTAAGAATCTTCGCCGAGGAAGTACCAGGGATTGACTGTATAAGCTCCGTAATAGCCGGAGAGGGTATTAAATTTATTGTTCTTATAATCTTTGAGATCCAGCAATGAAATATCGCGTGGAGTTTGCAGTACCTGGTCATAAGGCGATGCACCCTGGCCCTGAACCGAAAGATCACCCACACCACGGATATAGTTTATGGTGGCACTTGAACTCAGCTTGGATGAAATCTCTGCTGTGCCGGTAAAGCGCAGCGAAGTGCGCTTGTACTCTGTACCAGGCATGATACCTTTTTGTATCAGTTGGTTGGCAGAAAGATAATAGCTGTTGCGATCATTATTTTGCGACAGAGACAAACCTGTATTGGATACCTGGCCAATATCAAAAAACTCTTTTACGTTATTGGGCAGACCCACATAAGGCTTCACCTGCTGCTCGCCATCCACTACCTGTCCCCAGGGTTTGAGTTTGCCATCAAAGCGGGGGCCCCAGCTGAAGTTTTCGCGCAGGTCGGTTTCTTTATTACCGCCCTGGCCATACTCATTCTGGTATTTGGGTACACGCAGTATCTGCTCAAGTGAATAAGAGGTATTAAATACCACTTCCGTTTTCTTATTACCCAATCGTTTACCACTCTTGGTTGTGATGATCAGCGCACCGTTTGCAGCGCGGCTGCCATAAAGCGCTGCAGCAGCAGGGCCTTTCAATACTGTTACCGATTCCACATCCTCCGGATTAATATCATTGCCGCGGTTTCCGGCATCCACCTGGTTATTGAGATTATCGCCCGGATCAATCTGTGAGTTATCGATGGGGATGCCATCTACCACAATCAATGCCTGGTTGTTTCCCAGCAGCGAAGTACCTCCGCGAAATACGATACGTGTAGAGCTGCCTACCCCACCAGAACTGCTGGTGATATTTACCCCCGCTACCTTGCCCTGGAGTGAATTGAGCACACTACGATCGCGGGCCCGGGTAAGTTCTTCATTCTTAATTGTAGGCGCCGAGTAACCCAGTGTTTTGGCTTCGCGGCGAATACCAGCGGCTGTCACAATCACTTCATTCATTTCGCGCGCCTCCACCGTCATCTGAACCGCGATATTATTATCTGCGCCTACCGTCACCTCTTTGCGCTCATAACCTACCGATGTAAGTATCAGCACATTGCCGGGTGATGCAGTAATGGTAAAAAGACCGTCGGCGCCGGTCTGGGTTGATGCTTTGCTACCTTTGACGCTGATACTCACACCCTGCAGGGGCTGACCACCGGCATCCATGACTTTGCCACGCACCGTCTGCTGAGCCCACGTGAGAGACATCAGCAGCATGGCAGTTAATACACATGCTAATTTTTTCATACACAGTTTTTGGAAAAGAAAATTGTTGCCAGAAGAATTGGACAGAACAAGTTCTGCTATTGCTGTTTTAGTATTATCTGTTGTTGTGTTAGTTGTATCTGTATTTATTTCATCATCAAACTCTGTTTGATACAATTTTTTCTTCACTGGTTTTACAGTATCTGTA
>JAGODE010000043.1 GCA_017998385.1 Chitinophagaceae bacterium
ACCTGTAGCTGCGCCATAGGCAGCAATCGCCTGATCCAGTAATTCGCCCAGTTCATGATCTTTTACATGTTCCTGTTCGAATGCATCTGCCACAGCCGGTTCAAATTTTTCGACTGCCGGAAACACATAGGTGTCTTCACTATGTGCATGCTTATTAAAAAGATAAATTACTTCCTGGAGTTGTGCCAGGGATTCACGGGCCTGTACAGCATCGTCAAATTCTGTGTGCTGCAGGCAAAGTGCCGTTTCATAGAGCATGGCCCGTAAGCCTTTGTGCACCTGATGAAACATGTTGTACCGTTGCATAACGAAGGTTTAATGATTAATAATTTAAGCCCGGCAAAATTGACGGCCTGTATGCCCGGAGGCAAGCAGCAACAGCATGAGCTGCAATAAATGCCGGGCCAACTGTATTTTACCGGCAGTGCCCGTCAATTCAGACTGGTTTTGAGGCAACCCAACCACGATACTGACAATTCAGGAGTAAAATCTGGCTATTTGATGCGGCGCTAAGTATATTTGAACATACAAGCACATACCTTGCAATACCTGCTTTTCCTAACTGCCTTTTTCCTCCTCGCGGATTGCTGTGGCTTAAATGCCCAGGATGCGCGTCAGTATTCCTTTACCCATTATGGCGCCTCGGCCGGACTTACGTCAAATGAGGGAAGGGCGGTTCTGCATGACAAAGACGGTTATGTATGGATCGGCACCAACAACGGCCTCCTGCGCTACGATGGCGCCCGATTCATCTCATTGCGCCACGACAAAGACAATCCGCTTTCACTGCCGCATAATTTCGTCATTCAACTGCTAACCGATACAAATGGCCTCATTTGGGTACTCTGCGGCGACAATAAGGTAGCCATCTTCAATCCGCGCCGGATGGAGTTCACTCCCGTACCGGTTCGCTTCAAACGCGCTTCTTCCCGGATGGCAGTAAAAAAACTGGTAAAAGACGAATACGGCAATGTAATGCTGATTGCTGCCAGAAGTGAATTGCTTACCTGGAATGCAGAGCGTGGTGATATGTCGTCTGACTACAATTTCATTCCACTGCCTACCGATGTGGAACCCGTTGACATCTGCCAGCAACCAGGCGACAGACGTTACTGGATCTCCGGACAAAAAGGATTGCTAATCTATAACCGCGATAAGCAAACCCTTAGTTCACGTAATCATAATATAGAAAGGGAAGCCATTCTTCAGCTCATTGATTCTACAGCTATACCCTATGGCCTTTTCTTTGACAAATCGAAACGACTTTGGTTCAATTACTGGGGCCCTGGTTTCCCCTACATAAACTGTTATAATCCCAAAAAGCAGCAATTCCTGTTGCAGAAATTTGAGTTTATTACACAGATCAAATCCTATTACGAAACACATGCCTTCATGCAGCAGCAGGATGGCACGATCTGGTTGCGTGGCGTTGGCGTACTGGCCCAGTATCTCGAAACTGAAAATAAATTTCAGCTGGTCTATAACGGCTATATGAACGAACAGAGCATTGTCTATGAAGAAGTGACCTCGTTTTGTGAAGACAATGACAATAATATCTGGCTCACGACTAACAATAACGGACTTTACCGTTTCAATCCTGCCGAACAATATTTTACCAACGTCCGGCATATCAACCGCCTTTCGGGTGTGAGTGGTAAGGGAGGTGTACTGAGTTTTACCAATCTGCCTTCCGGCGACCTGCTTGTCACAACCTGGGGTGACGGCATTTACCGTTATGATCAGCAGCTCAATCTCAAGCCGCTGAATATTGGCGGCATGAGAGAAAAAAAGAATGCTACCGTCTGGGGTACGACACTGAACCACGATAGCAGCATACTATGGATGGGTTGCCAGCCGGGTATTATCGCCTACGATCTCCGCCGCAATTCTACCCGCTATTATGATCCGGCGATTTTAAAACACAGAACTGTCAGACAGATACGCGAGGACCGCAAGGGATACTTATGGATCGGCACCGAAGGCATTGGTCTTTTTCGCTGGGATCCTGCTCATGGCAGGCAGAAATTTGAAGATGGTATAATGCCTGTAAAAGATGTGCCTCTCACTTCTATCGCTCATATCTATATCGATTCAAAAGGTTATATCTGGGTAGCCAGCGTGGGACTTGGTATCTACATCTTCAACCCGAACGATGGAAGCCTAGCACAACACCTGCCTGCCATTGACTCCAACGGCAGGAGCACGCCGGTTGAGCCGGTCATTTCTATAACAGAATACAACGACAGCATCATGGTACTGGCCGGCGGTACCGGCGTACATCTGTACAACCGTATTACACGCAAACTGCGAACAGTGGGTACCCCTGAAACAATTTCAGGAGTGGTATCTGCGGTAGAAAAAGATGAAGCCAGCGGCTATCTCTGGGTATCGACCACACAGGGACTTTACCGGGTCAATATCTATAACCGCATCTTTGTGCATTTTGACCGGGTCGATGGTATCGCCGATGACCGGTTTCTGGTAGCAGCATCCGCCAAACTGCCGGGAGGACGACTGGCTTTTGGAGCCGACAATCAGTTTACTGTTTTTAATCCCGGTGAGGTACGTATCAACAACGCCACCCCTCCCATTACAATTACCGGGTTTTCGCTGATGGGTAAACCGCTGCTGGTAGATTCACTGCTTAATCTAAAACGAATTGAATTATCTTATAAACAGAACTCCATCACCATTAGTTTCTCCGGCCTCAATTTCAACGGCGCTTACCTAACCCGTTATAAACTGGAAGGGGTTGATGAAGACTGGCGCGTATCGGACAAAGCCAACCAGGCCGTGTATACCTATCTCCCATCCGGCACCTACACTTTCATAGCTAAAAGTGAAGATGCGGATGGCAAAGAAGGGCCTTATATCACCCGCGTATCGATTCGTATAGCCCCGCCCTTCTGGCAAACCTGGTGGTTTTACGGATTGATTGTGCTCTTTGCCACCTCGGTACTTTACTGGATTGACCGCGAGCGTATACGCCGGCTCAATGAACTGCAGCGTGTACGGTCAGAAATTGCCACCAACCTGCATGAAGATGTAACTACTACACTCAGCAATATCAATCTGCTGGGAGAAATGGCCAAGATAAAGGCCGATAAGGATATTGACCGTTCAAAAGAATATATCGACCAGATCAGTGTAAAGAGTCACAATATGATCATTGCCATGGATGATATCCTCTGGAGTATTGATCCCCAAAACGACAGTATGGAAAAAACCATTCTGCGGATGATGGAATACACAGACTCCTTAAAAAACAGGCATGCGGCTACCATCCAATTAAGTGTAGATAAAAAAGTACAGTCCCTGAAACTGGATATGAAGATCAGGCATGAATTTTTCCTGATCTTTAAGGAAGGACTGAAAATGATCGTGCAATATGCCGAAGGTCGTAATACACTGATCAATATAGACCTGTTCAAAAACAGACTTTCCTTAAAGCTGCAGGATTCAACTGCCCGGCTGGATGCCAATCTTCCCGAAATTGAAGCCATTATCCGCAGCATAAACACACATGCAGCTGCATTGCATGCCGAATCAGATATTCAATATGACCGGAGTGGAATCGCGGTGTTGTTGATGGTGCCGGTGAAATAAAAGTTTAAAGGTATAAAGGTTTAAAAGTAAAAGGTCAAAAAGGAGTGCACTAAAGTGTTCCTCTCTGGCCTTTTCTACTTTACTTTTTAGACAAAGCCGCTCTATCGGCGGTGCAAAACTCCTCTGCTTCTTCTACCCTTCACCTTTATACCTTTATACTTTTATACCTTTCCTTATTTCCCCATCCACTTCTTAAACTCTGTCACCTTCTCTCTGCTCACAATCGATTCTTTGTCTACAGCTGGTTTGAGATGAAGTAGCAGGCGGTTGCCAAAATAATCGTGTATCTGGTCTACGCTGTTTACAGAAATATAGAAGGAGCGGCTGATCCGGAAGTACCTGTTAGGATCCAGCATTTCTTCCAGTTCGTCCATGGTATAATCCACTACAAACTTCTTATTGTCGAAAGTTTTAAAAAAGTTAAGGCGGCCATCGCTGAAGAAGTAAGCGATCTCGTCTGTATCGATAGACACGAGCTTCTGCGCATGTCGCACGAGGAAACGCCTGCGATATTCTTTGGGTTGCAATTTCTGCTGCAATTCCTTTACAAGAGAATCTATGTTTACTTCCGGCCTGGCCTCGGCTGATTGCTGCTGATAGATCCCTTTCAGGCTATCGAGTTTTTGCAAGGCTGCTGCCAGGTCTTCTTTCTGGATTGGTTTCAGCAGGTAGTCCACACTATTTACCTTGAAAGCTTTCAAGGCGTACTCATCGTACGATGTGGTGAATATAACAGGGCTCTTGATGGCAACCCGGTTGAATATCTCAAAGCTTTGCCCATCACTCAGCTCAATATCCATGAGTATGAGATCCGGAGCAGGATGCTGTTCGATCCAGCTGACGGTGGCCATAATACTGTCTGTAACGCCCACCACTTCGGCATCGGGGTCGACGGCTGCCAGTGTTTTCTGGATTTTTTTTACCGCCAGGTCTTCGTCTTCAACAATTAGGACTTTCATGTGTGGTTGTATTATGTGGTTATTATTTCGACAAATTGGTTTGCTGTTTTATTTCCGGCCTGTGCCCCCACTGCCCGTCATCCATGCTATTGTTCCAGATCAGCGGCAGCACAACGGTAAAGCTTCGCGCATCTTCCATGACCTGAAAACCCCGCTGACGCAGCAGATCGTACTTGGCTTTGATATTATCAAGGCCAATTTTATTGGAAGGCCCCTTAATCGTACGCCGTTGCAGGTTGTTGGTCACCACCAGCCGGTTGCCAGCCATGGTGAATATATCAATAGTAAGCGGTTTGTTTTTCGACAGTACATTATGTTTTACTGCATTTTCTACCAGCAACTGCAGGCTTAACGAAGGCAGCAGGTAATTATCGTATCGTTTATCGATTTCCATTTGCAGCTGAATGGCTTCGCCGTGACGGGTTTTCAGCAGCCGGAAATAGGATTCGATAAACCTTAATTCGTTCTGCAGCGTTGACAGACTGCTTTCATTGTTGCGCAGCAGATAGCGGTATACCTTGCTCAGTTCATTCAGAAACGTCTCTGCCCGGGCCGTATCTTCGGCTATCAGCGAAGAAAGCGTATTGAAACAGTTGAACAGGAAATGCGGGTTGACCTGACTTTTCAGTACATCAAACTCCTGCTGGAGCGACATCTGCCGCAACAGCTCCTTTTCTGCCATACTTTCCTTATGTTTTTCCATGATATAAATGGCCTCCCAGAGAGTCAGAAATATCAGGTTTACTGCAAAACCAATAAGTACTCCCAGTTTCAGATCTAGTTCGGTCAACTCATAACCAAGAATGTGGAACCAGTCATAGCCGATAAAAATCAGCAGGGCTGCAGGTGTCATTACCAGGAATACAACCAGGCTCTTGGCCAGTATGCGGCGGCCACTTTCCCGTATCTCCGGGTATTTGCGCTGTACCCAGTCTTCGTACAGGACATGCAGGTACCAGGTACCGAGGCCAATCACCCAGATCAGCGGAAAAGAGATCAGCCAGATACGGCTGTCACTGAAAAGCCTTTCTCCATAGAGCACGTGATTGATAGCTATATCAATCAACGGCATGGAAGTCAGAAATGACAACCATTGTATACGGGTGGATTTTCCGAAGACCTTCATAGGGCGGCCTCCTCTGTTTGAGTGATAAGGGGCAGACGGATTTTCCGCTCTTCCTCACCTTCGCGTATCTCTACGGGCAGCTGATTCATAAGCTGATATTTTTTGACCAGGTTGTCGAGCCCGGCTTCATAATCTATCAGTTCAGAGCCAATTTTACGCTGCACGTTGTTGCTCACTACCACCGCTTCTCCTTTCACCGACTGTATACAGATGCGGAGGGGACAATCACGGCTGGCCACATGCTGAAAAAGTGCATTCTCAATAATCACCTGCAGGCTAAGCGGCGGCAGCATCCTGTTCATATCTTCTTCATTGACCTCCATCCGCAAGTCCAGGGCCTCATTATAACGCGCTTTCAGCAAGGCATAATAAGAGCGGATAAACTGCAGTTCAGTAGCAAGCGTTACCAGTTGTTCCTCTTCATTGCGCAGCATATACCGGTAAACCTTACTCATTTCATCCAGAAATTTTTCGGCCTGCTCGGTATCTTCCTGTATTAGGCCAGACAGGGAGTTAAGGCTATTAAACAACACATGCGGGTTGATCTGGCTTTTTAGGCCCATTAACTGCCCCTGCTTATAGGCAATTTTCAATTGTTCGGTTTCTTTGAGGTCTTCTTTCCATTGCTCAAAACGCCAGATAGCCTCGTTGAGAAAACTGAGAAAGACATTCAGGATACCGGTAAGTACAAAGGCCCAGATAAAATTATTTTCATAACTGCCGTCTGCCATTCCCAACAGGCTGTACAGGCTGAAAAGACCTACCAGTATGAGGGCTGTCATGAGCAGAAAGAGCAGTATTTGCAACACCACCCGTTTCAGGAACTGGGTATCATCTTTAAACCTGTTCCGGAATGCCAGGGCAATATGTCCATACCCGATAAAACTAAAGATCAGTACAACTCCACTGATGAGAGATGCCGGTAAAAGGGTACGCCAGTCGGTAAAATAAGCGCTGCCAAAAATGACCCAATTGAGCAAAACCGTAAAGGGCACGATGGTGCCCAGCATTATGGGCAGGTCATTACTGGTGTATCGTGGCAGTTTTATCATCTGGCTTACAGCAAATTAAGGCCTTTTAGCCTTTCTTTTATGTCCACCCTTACTGATTGTGGGATTACCTGCATGAATTGTGTAAAGGAGGGGTTGAACTGGGTACCCGAATTTCGTCCTTTTCCCGGGGCTCGCCTGCCCACTGGTTTGCTATGTTTCACAAGCCATTACAGTCAATTCATCCGGTGTTTACGGCAGGCCATGCCGGCTGGGTTTTGAGAAAGGCCATACAGCGGTCAATTTCGCTACCAGATTTACCTAAAAACCATTAAACCTTTACAATTTATGCGTACAAAAAGAATATCTCTGTTGCTGGCTCCGGTTACAATGTTGTTATTGCTGGCTGCACTGATCAGTTTCAGCTCCTTTAAAAGCCGCCAGGCAGCCGCCGATATCTGGGCCAGCCTGGGTATCAGCAAACAGGCCGGAACCGATAACATCCGAAACAGCTTTCTGAATGGCTACCTGAACTATTATGGAGCACGCAATATCAAAAATATTGCCGTGCAGGATCGCCAGGCAATAGCCCGCGACCTGCTTGACTATACGCGTAAATTTATCAGTAGTGCTGCTTTCAAAGCAAAGTATGAAGAGACCAGGCAATATGCCAAACCTATTGCACCGGAGCCGCGCAAACTGCGCACTATTGAAGAAATTCAAAAGGAAGAAATAGAAAAAACGGAAAAATCAATCAAAGACACTGAAAAGTCAATGAAAGAACTGGGAGGCGATGTTGCCAAATCCCTGCAGCCGGTACTGGAAATGCTGAAACAAAATCTAAAGGATTATAAAAACCCGAAGAATGAAATGTTTGCCATTATCGCTGATGGCGAAAAATACCAGCAGGAAGATGCGCGGAAACGTTATGAAGAAGCCATGACGCAATGGAAAAAAGATTATCCTGAAAATGTCAACCTCTTTATCGCCGACAAACTTCGCCGGATGCTGGAGTACACCAATGGCATCGACTACTCCGCTGCCCTGGTGGAAAAATATGGCAAAAAACGATTTGCCAATCCAACGTATGAAGCGAAGAGAACAGAATGGAAACAGGGCTTCCGCGCAGGAAAAGAAGTAACAGAAACGGCTAGGGAGTTTGTTAAGAAGTGGCTGAGTGAGTTAGAGAAATAGTATAAAAGTTTACAGGTATAAAAGTTTAAAGGTTACGATAGGAACACTTTAGTGCACTCCTTCCTTTTTGGCCTTTTACTTTTATACCTTTAAACCTTTAAACTTTTAAACCTCAATACCTTTCTCCCTACCTTTGCCGCATGGACAGTATTGCGGTCTTGCTAACGATTGGCTTTGTTATTGGTACGCTGGGTACGCTCATAGGTGCCGGCGGCGGCTTTGTGCTGGTACCACTACTCATTCTTACTCATCCCGATTTTTCGGCAGAAACAATTACAGCCATCTCCATTGCTGTTGTAGCCGGCAATGCCATTTCCGGTACTGTTGCCTATGCCCGCATCGGACGAATTGACTACAGGGCTGGTTTGATCTTTGCCCTGGCCACCATACCCGGTAGTATCATTGGCGTTTACAGCACCCGGTTTATACCTATTCATCTTTTTCATGTCATTTTTGGGTGCCTGCTACTGGTGCTGGCCATTTATCTTATTTTCAAAAAACAGGCGCACAATCATCCTGCGTCTTACAATCCCGCACTCAGGCGCTGGAAAAAACATAGCATTGAAGACAAACAGGGTACACGCTTCAGCTATACTTACAATCAGACACTGGGCATTATCATCAGTGTAATTGTAGGTTATCTTTCGCCCCTGCTGGGCATTGGCGGAGGCATCATTCATGTGCCGGCTATGGTCAACTGGCTTCACTTCCCGGTATATGTTGCTACTGCGACCTCACATTTCATCCTGGCTATTATGGCGTCTGTAAGTGTGCTGGTGCATGTATTCAATGGCAGCTACAACGATCCTTATGTGATTCGAATGGTGATCACACTAACCATTGGCGTACTGGCAGGTGCCCAACTTGGCGCATATCTTTCACATAAAATACACGGGCAAATCATCATCCGTGTGCTCGCTGCCTGTATCGGACTGGTGGGATTGCGGATCCTGATCGGAGCCCTTTAATTGCTCAGCCCTTCTTTTTAAACGAAAGCCTGGCTTGTTTCATAACCGCATGCAGATGCGGCAGCGAAGCCGGCCCCATTCCATGGAGCGACAATATTTCTTTTTCCGAAAAAGAAGACAGTTGCTGAAGTGTTTTTAAACCGGCATTTTCCAAAGCCCTCCTTGCCGGAGCAGACAACCTGGCCTGCCAGCCCGATTGAGAGCGTAAGGCTGTTTCACATTGCGGACAAACCGGACAGTCGCTGGTTTTATAATACACATGACCGTTGGCGCAGGTGCGGCGTTGGCGTGCAGCAGGCATAGTATTCAATTAAACTTTATAAATGTACTTTATTTAAGTAACACAGCAGCGGGTGACGCAATCTGAAATGGCTTCCGGGGTCTGACTACAGGAGTTTTTATTAACAGAATACGTAGCATACCTTAGATAATTTTGCAGGAAAAAGGACACGAGAAAATATTACCAGCCGAATAAAGCCACTACTTAAAGAATGTTATACCGAGTAAGACACCACTGCTGTTTGCTGCTCGTTTATAAGCGTGGCAGCACAGTCAAGCCAGGCAACATCCTCATTGAGAGCGGGAATCATTTCATAATACTCACCTCCGGCACGCAGGAAATCCTCGCGTCCTTCGCGATCAATTTCTTCGAGCGTTTCGAGACAATCGCTTATGAAAGCCGGACAAACCACCAGCAATCTTTTTATGCCCTGCCCGGGGAAAGCATTCAATTGCCGGGATGTATAGGGTTTTAACCAGGCATCTCTTCCCAGCCGGCTCTGAAAAGAAAAGCTGTACCTGCTTTTATTCAATCCCAGTTGAGCAGCTACAAGTTCTGTAGTAGTGATAATCTGATGACGATAACAAAACCCATGCGCATCAAACTCCTTCGTACAGCAGTCTGCCGATCGCAGGCAATGCAAACCCGAGCAATCTGATTTATATATGTGCCTTTCGGGAATACCATGGTAACTAAACAACAGGTGATCAAACGGTTTTTCCAAATAAGGCCTTATCGACTCCGCGAGTGCTGAGATATATAAGGGATGCCGGTAAAACGGCGGAACCACTTTCAGCTCAAACCGGAAACCTGATTTTTTATACTCGTGCTTCACCTGCTCCACAGCCGTTTCATAACTACTCATGGCGTAATGCGGATATAAGGGCAGTACAATTAACTCTTTGAGATCGGAGTTTTCTTTTTGTATCGTATGTAACACCAGCCCTGTAGCCGGGTTTCCATATCGCATGGAGTAATAAACCGGTGCTTCGAAACGCTGCTGCAACATATTGCGCAACCGCTGCGTGTGTATTAGAAGTGGTGAACCATCGTCTGTCCAGATAGTTTTGTATTTGGCAGCACTTTTAGCCGCCCTGAAAGGAACGATTATTCCTTTTACCAGCAGCGTACGTGTCAACAATGGCAGATCGATTACACGCTCATCCATTAAAAACTCTGACAGATAAGGACGTAATGCTTTTGCAGTAGGACTATCAGGAGAACCGAGATTCATCAACAAGATTGCAGATGCAGACATAACTACAGATTCAGAATTAACTGCAAAGCTATAAGGGCTCATTGTAAAACTTTTGTCAGTCACTCTTCTTTTACGTAATAATGACAGACAACAATTAATAGCATGGAATTTTGCATATCCACATTTTCTTTATGCAGAAAGTTGAATCAAAAAATTCAGAGCATCTCATAGCACGTTTTTGCATGGTGGGCATCAGCTTTCACAAGACAGCCACCACTGAAAGAAGTCTATTCGCTATCACACCGGAACATCAGCATAATTTACTTGCGAATGCCAGGCGACAGGGATTCCGAAGCCTGTTTGTTTTATCTACATGCAACCGAACAGAACTATATGGCTATTGCGACCACGACAATAGCATGACAGAACTATTAATAAATCACAGCCAGAGCACCAAATCACTGTTTAACAGTCACGGTATTGTCAGGCGTGGCCGGCAGGCGCTTGAATATCTTTTCGATGTTGCTGCAGGATTGAATTCACAGATAACAGGGGATTATGAAATTGCCGGACAACTCAAAGCTGCTGTAGCCTTATCACGTCAATACAACCTGATTGGGCCACTTATGGACCGTACAATCAGCTATGCACTACAGGCATCAAAAGCGGTTAAATCATCTACCCGGCTCAGCCAGGGTACTGTATCTGTATCCTATGCGGTGATTGAATGGCTGGAGCATATTTCAGCTATCGACCAGTCATCTATACTGGTAGTAGGTACTGGAACGCTGGGGCGTAATGTCACCAGAAACATTCTCCATTACCTGACTCCTGCATCCGTCACGGTTACCAACCGCAACGAAATTAGGGCGGCACAGCTGGCTGCCGAAACAAACAGCAGCTTTGCCCAATTCAGTACGCTGCAAGCCCAAACCGCGCTGGCAGATATTATCATAGTCTGTACGCATGCGCCTTCATATGTGATCCAAAAAGATTTTTTATCGCCCGGAAAGGCCGTCGTTGTTATAGACCTGTCTATACCACAAAATGCAGATCCTGCTATCAGAGATATACCCGGAGCAAAACTCGTTGGCATTGATGAAGTATCAAAATGTCTCGACGCAAACCTGTCTGTCCGTAATCTGGAGATACCCAAAGCAAAAAAGATTTTACAGGAGCATCTCAAAAATTTTTATGCCTGGCTGGCGCTATACAGGCATGTGCCATTAATAAATGAAATGAAGAATAAATTATATGCCCTTGGCAAAACCGAATGTACCACTCCTGACTCGCAGGTAAACCAGCGCATCAATAAGACGGTGGGTTGCCTGGCTATGAACCTGCGTGATAAAAAGGAGCAGGGTTGCCAGTACATTAATGCGATTAATGATTTCTTAAACAGCGGACATCATGATTAAGAACGTGCGTACAGGAACCCGCGAAAGTCCGCTGGCGATGGCACAGGCTCATATTGCTGCAGCGCTTATCCGGGGCAGAAGCGTATACGAACCCGTCATCACAGGCATTCGCAGCATGGGCGATAAAAACCTGATCACCCCATTATATGAAATGGGTGTGGAGGGGGTTTTTACGCGGGAGCTTGACAGCGCCCTGCTCAACCACGAAATTGATATTGCCGTTCATTCTTATAAAGACGTTCCTACAATACCTGCGGCCGGTCTGTGTGTAGCGGCAGTACTGGAGAGAGCAACTGCGCTGGATGTACTTGTTTTCCGGAATGAGGAGAGCCGTTTAAGATTACGGCGCAATGCACCCGTACATATTGCCAGTAGCAGCATCCGGCGAAAGGCGCAGTGGCTGCACCGCTATCCGCAATCTGTTTTGTATAATATAAGAGGTAATGTAGGCACACGCCTGCATAAGTTACAGGATGCTCACTGGGACGGCGCCATTTTTGCTGCTGCCGGCCTGGAAAGATTGCAGTTAAGTGAAAGCGACACCGGGCCATGCGAACTGCTGCATTGGATGTTGCCTGCACCGGCACAGGGCGCCATCGCCATTCTTTGCAGGGAAGATGATGAAGCCATGCAGCAGCTCTGCGCACTTTTAAACCATACCCCCAGCCGTATTTGTACAGAAACAGAAAAGTTGTTTCTGCGTCAGCTGGGTGGCGGATGCTCCACGCCTGTTGCCGCATTTGCCACTATTACCGGCAACACATTAACATTAAACGGAAACATTACCGCCATTGATGGCAGTCATCAGTTAACGGTGCAATTATCAGGAATCACAACTGAGTATAAAGTTTTGGCGTCTGAGGCAGCCCGTCAGCTTATTGCCCGAGGTGCTCATCAACTTCTGACCGCATGAAGAAACAAACTGTGTTATTATCTACCCGTCCATTAAAAGAAAGTACCCATGCCATTGCGCGTCGGCATCAGATTGCTGTTACCGACACGAGTTTTATCCGTACCACACCACTCATATCGCCGCGGCAGGCACAGGCATTATTACATCTCCACCCCCATCTGGTATTTACCAGCGCCAATGCAGTAAGGGCATTTGTTCAGAACTTAGCCGAATATGATCTGCCTGTACCTGAGCGCCGGGTCTTTTGCCTGCAGGGAGACACGCTTTGTGCGCTCAGCCCCTATCCCACTCTGCATGTATCGGGTACAGCAAAAAACGCTGTAGCTCTCGCCAACCTGATCACGCAGCAGGATGGAATAACTGCGGTAAGCTTTATCTGCGGTAACAGGCGCCGCAATGACCTCCCTTATATTCTCAAAAAGCAACACATTGCTGTACAGGAAGTGGAGATCTATTCAACACAATTATGTCCGCGTCGCGTTACTGATTCTTATGAAGCTGTCGCATTCTTTAGTCCCAGTGCTGCCGAAGCATTTTTCCAGGCAAATATTCTGCGGCCGCATATTCCCTGTTTTTGTATCGGACAGGTCACGGCTGCTGCCGTAAAGGAATTTACCAGCAATCCGGTTATTGCCGCCGATACGCCCAGCCAGGAGGCGCTGTTGCAAACAGTGATCCGTCACTTCCATGAACCTTCGAAAAAAATAAATATGAAAAATACCGTTCTCTACTCCACCCCCACTCCTCCTGTCACCTCAGCAGGTAACGATTTATTGATGAAAGCCCTGCGGGGCGAAGAAGTGCCACGGCCGCCGGTATGGATGATGAGACAGGCAGGCCGATACCTGCCACAGTATATGGAGTTAAAGAAAAAATACGATTTCTTCACGCGTATTCAGACGCCTGAGCTGGCATCCGCCATCACTTTGCAACCGGTAAATATTATCGGAACAGATGCTGCTATTGTCTTCAGCGACATACTGGTGGTACCGCAGGCCATGGGAATGACGGTAGAGATGCAGGAAGGAAAGGGGCCATTGCTGCCGCAAACAATCAATAATCTCGCCGATGTGCAGCAACTGATAGTGGCCGATGCGCCCCATCGTCTGCACTATGTGTATGAAGCCCTGGCCCTGTGCAGGCAGCAACTGGCCGGCCGCGTACCACTTATCGGTTTTGCCGGCGCCCCGTGGACCCTGCTATGTTATATGATTGAAGGCAAAGGCAGTAAAACGTTTGACAAAGCCAAATCGTTTTGTTATCAGCAACCCGAAGCAGCACATGCCCTCCTGCAGGCTATTACCCACGTTACCATCCCTTACCTTATACAACAGGTAGCATCAGGCGCCGATTGTGTACAGTTATTTGATAGCTGGGGTGGCTTATGGGACAAAGAAGGCTTTGCAACTTTTTCCCTTCCCTATATTAAGCAGGTTACGGAGGCAGTGAGCAGTCATTGCCCGGTAATTGTATATGCCAAAGGCGTATGGCACAGCCTGCCCGAGTTGCAGCAGACCGGTGCTGCTGCCCTTGGACTGGACTGGTGCAACACACCGCAGGCGGCACGGGCATTAACCCACAGCAGTATTACGCTGCAGGGCAACTATGATCCTGCCCGTCTTTTGCAATCACCTTCCCGCATCCGGCGCGATGTACAGCAAATGATCACAGATTTTGGTCCACAGCGGTATATAGCCAACCTCGGGCATGGCATTACACCCAATATACCCGTAGAAAATGCACGGGCATTTGTAGATGCCGTAAAAGAATATGCTGTTACGAACGTATCGTCCCCCTTTATCCGCTGATCATTTTATAACACAACCATGTATCTTCAAAAACGACATCGCATACTTCGCCGCACACCAGCCATTCGCAGCCTGGTGGCAGAAACCATCCTTACTCCGGCCGATTTTATTGTACCGCTTTTTATTACTGAGGGCGAAAACAGTAAAACAGAGATTTCCTCTATGCCGGGATATTATCGTATGAGCCTCGACAATACCCTCACAGAGATTCGGGAATTATGGCAAATGGGACTTAAATCAGTTTTAGTTTTTATTAAATGCTCTGATGAGTTAAAAGACAACAAAGGCACGGAAGCGCTCAATAAGAACGGGTTGATGCAGCGAAGTATACGAGCTATTAAAGAAGCTGTACCGGAAATGCTGGTTATGACAGATGTAGCTCTCGACCCCTATTCTTCCTATGGCCATGATGGTATTGTAGAAAACGGTATCATCGTCAACGATGCCACTGTAGAAGTGCTTGCTGAAATGAGTGTAAGCCACGCTGCAGCCGGAGCCGACTTTGTTGCTCCCAGCGACATGATGGATGGACGAATCGGAGCTATCCGCCGGGCGCTGGAAGCCGATGGATACACGGAGACCGGCATACTAAGTTACGGTGCCAAATATGCATCCTGCTTTTATGGCCCCTTCCGCGATGCGCTGGATTCAGCACCCGGTTTCGGGGATAAAAAAACGTACCAGATGGATCCGGCCAACAGTACCGAAGCCATTCGCGAAACACTGGCCGATGTGGAAGAAGGCGCCGATATCGTAATGATAAAACCGGCGCTCAGCTATCTCGATGTGATCAGCCAGGTAAAAGCGCATGTGCACATACCTGTGGCAGCTTACCAGGTAAGTGGTGAATATGCCATGATCAAGGCTGCTGCTGCACAGGGCTGGCTTCATGAAACAACTGCCGCTATCGAAACACTTACCAGTATCAAAAGAGCCGGCGCAGACATCATTGCCAGCTATTTTGCCAAAGACATTGCCTCGCTGCTGTAATTATTAAACCGTGTGAAATGGCAACTATAACAGGTCTCGTCCAGAAATATAATGTTCCCGGCCCACGTTATACCAGTTACCCCACTGTACCCTACTGGGAAGAAAAATATTTTTCGGTAAATGAATGGGAACAAACACTGGCGAGGAGTTTCCGGGAGTCGAACCAGCAGGAAGGCATCAGCATATATATACACCTACCTTATTGTGAAAGCCTTTGCACCTTCTGTGCCTGCCATAAACATATCACGAAGCAACATAGCGTGGAGCGTCCTTATCTCGAAACCGTACTGGCTGAATGGAGGCTTTATACCGGTTTATTGCCGGAGAAAATTCATTTGAAAGAAATGCATCTGGGTGGCGGTACACCCACTTTTTTCAGCGCCGAAAATCTGCACCTGTTAATAACAGGCATACTCAATGATGTGACCCTCTCGTCCGATGCCATACTGAGTTTCGAAGGCCATCCCAATAACACCACAACTGCTCATCTGCAAACTCTTTATTCGCTTGGTTTCAGGCGGGTAAGTTTCGGCGTACAGGATTATGATGAAAAAGTACAGCAGACTATTAATCGCCGGCAGCCTTTTGAGCGGGTAAAACAAGTCACCGAAGCGGCCAGAGAAATTGGATATACCAGCATAAGTCATGACCTGGTATTTGGCCTGCCACATCAAACCTGGGAGAGTATGGCCCATACGATTGAAAAGACCTGCGGGCTGCTGCCGGATCGTATTTCTTTTTACTCCTATGCCCATGTACCCTGGATCAAAGGGGTGGGACAAAGAGGATATGATGAAACAGACCTGCCGGCACCCGGATTAAAAAGGGAACTGTATGAAAAAGGAAAACAGTTTTTTGAAGAAGCCGGTTATGTTGAAATAGGTATGGATCATTTTGCATTGCCCGGTGATTCCTTATACAAAGCCATGCGTCATAAACGCATTCACCGAAACTTTATGGGGTATACATCTTCCACCACGCAACTCATGATTGGCCTGGGCATGTCGGCCATCAGCGATAGCTGGTATGCATTTGCACAAAACGATAAAACGGTAGAAGGGTATATGGCAAAAGTGAGGGAGGGAATACTGCCTGTATTTCGCGGACATATCCTTACAGGCGAAGATCTCATTGTTCGCAGGCATATCCTGCAACTGATGTGTCAAATGCAAACATCCTGGGCTGATCCCGAAACATATTTACCAGAAATGGCCGGCCTGCATCACCATCTGCAGGAAATGGAAGCTGACGGATTGCTTGAGCTGAGCGACACCGGACTAAGTGTTACAGAAGCCGGGCGGCCTTTTATCCGAAATATTGCGATGGCTTTTGATCTGCGGATGCTACGGCATAAACCCCAGACAAGAATTTTCTCGATGACTGTATAATGCATATGACTAATTTATATCCGCAAAGTGCTAAGCTTTTTGAACAAGCGCGGCAATCCATTCCTGGTGGTGTCAACTCACCTGTACGCGCTTTTAAGAGTGTTGGCGGCACTCCTCTGTTTATTAAAAGTGCCAGTGGCGCCTACCTGTTTGATGAAGATGATTATCGGTATGTTGACTATATCAATAGCTGGGGGCCAATGATAATGGGACATGCCTATCCGCCTGTAATTGCTGCGTTACAGGAACAACTACAGCATTCCGTAAGTTATGGTGCTCCTACCCGTCTGGAGACCGAAATGGCGGAACTGATCAAACAGATGGTACCTTCTATTGAATTAATCCGCATGGTCAACAGCGGAACCGAAGCCTGTATGAGTGCGCTGCGCCTGGCGCGTGGATATACGCGCAAAAATAAGATCATCAAATTTGAAGGCTGTTATCATGGCCATGCAGACAGCTTCCTTGTGCAGGCAGGCAGTGGCGTGGCCTCGCTGGGTATACAGCATGTGCCGGGAGTAACACAGGCCGTTGCCGCTGACACCATCACCATTCCTTACAACAATGCACAGCTATTAGAGGAAACTATCGGGCACTGTCAGGATCAACTGGCAGCCGTCATCATAGAACCTGTAGCTGGCAATATGGGCTGCATTCCGCCTGAACCCGGTTTTCTGCAACTGCTTCGTCATTTATGTACCAGCCATCAGATCATACTGATTTTCGATGAAGTGATGACGGGTTTCCGGCTGGCTGCCGGTGGCGCCCAGGCTTACTTCGGCATTGAAGCCGACCTGGTGGCATATGGCAAGATCATTGGCGGAGGCTTACCTGTGGGAGCTTACGGTGGCAAAAAAGAGATTATGCAACATGTAGCGCCTCTGGGCAAGGTTTATCAGGCGGGTACGCTAAGTGGTAATCCGCTGGCTATGCGTGCCGGCTTCACACTGCTTTCTGTACTTCAGCAACAGCCGCAGATATATGAAGAGCTGGAACAAAAAACGACCGGACTGGCCAGCGGCATTCAAAAAGTATTTGATCATGCAGGTATTCCCTCGGTTATAAACAGAACAGGAAGTATGATGAGTCTGCATTTCAGCGAAAAACCGGTCACCGACTTTGGCAGTGCGGCCGCTGCCAACAATGAATTATTTAAAAAATATTTTCATCACTGCCTGAGTCAGGGCATCTACCTACCTCCCTCTCCCTTTGAAAGCTGGTTCATTTGCCAGGCGCTCAGTGAGAATGACATAGCAAAAACTATTGAGGCGTCAAGGAGTTTTATCAATCAATTGTAATATGGAATTTGCTTATATAAAGGCTATACATATCGTGTTTGTGGTGACCTGGTTTGCCGGTCTCTTTTATTTACCCCGTCTGCTGGTATATGCTGCCGAGGCCAATCAGCTTACCAGTGGCCATGTACGCATCACTCTCATCACACAATATAAGCTGATGCAAAGGCGGCTGCTATATGGTATCACCTGGCCTTCTGCAGTGATCACACTATTGATCGGTACACGCCTGCTCATGATCTATCCCATGGCCGGATGGCTGCAGCTGAAGCTTGTATTTGTATTACTCCTATTTCTTTATCACCTGTCGCTCCACTTCCTGGTACGCCAGCAGCAAAAACTGATCTTTCGGTATACCAGTCAGCAACTACGTGCCTGGAATGAAGTCCCCACTGTACTGCTGGTAGCCATTGTATTCCTGGTGGTGTTGAAAAACACTATCGGCTTTTGGTGGGGAGTATTGGGACTTGCAGCATTGATCATTGTTCTGCTGGCGGCTATCAGGGTTTATAAATTCCTACGGAAATAGCAGAAAGGCTTAAAGGGCAGGTATAGGGTGTACGGTAAAGGGCAGAAGGTAAAGGGGAAAAGGAAATAGGAAGGGCATGCTAATCTTACGCCTTACTCCCTTTACCTTACACCCTATACCTGCCCTATACCTTACACCTTTTACCTCCTCCCCTCCTCTTATCATCATCTGAACTATTTCAACTATCTTCGTTGTCTCGTTCTTTACTTTAATGATCGTTTTCAGGTTAACCGGTCTGCCGGTTATTAAAAAGGAACCGTGTGAAATTCACGGACTGTTGCGCAACTGTGATCTCTGCCTGGCCAGTAGAGAAAGTCAGATACTTGCCTGCTTAACGGGACGAATGCTTTCGCAGTTTAAAGCAGTAGTCAGGAACAGTGGTTGACCTGAAGGATCACTGACTCCTCTCTTACCCTTCAAATTCCGGAAGCATACACTTAAACGTAAAGGCATTATTCATTTAATGTTTAACCTAAAGTTTTTGCGTATGCTGACACACAACCTCGGTTACCCGAGAATCGGGAACAACCGTGAACTCAAAAAAGCCTGTGAACAATATTGGGCAGGCAAGACAGAAGTCCATCAACTGGAGCAGACAGCCCAATCGATCCGGGCGTTCAACTGGAAATTGCAGCAGGAAGCCGGCATCAACTGGATTCCCTGCAACGATTTTTCCTTTTATGACCAGGTACTCGACACCAGCCTGTTAACCGGAGCAATCCCCCAACGCTATTCTCCGCTGATCGAAGATAAAAAGATCAATCAGTTGGATCTGCTGTTTGCCATGGCCCGCGGTTATCAGCAGGATGGTTATGATATCACTGCCATGGAGATGACCAAATGGTTTGACACCAATTATCATTACATCGTACCTGAATTTGCAAAAGACCAGCATTTCTCTCTCTTTCAGACCAAAATACTCCGGGAGTTTGCCGAGGCAAAACGGCTGGGCATACAGGCAAAACCGGTACTGCTGGGGCCTGTTTCCTTTCTGCTACTAGGAAAAGAAAAAGAAGCAGGATTTCATCGCATTGAACTGTTACCCAAACTGCTGCCTGTTTATATCGAAGTATTAAAAAAACTGGACGAGCTGGGGGCTTATTATGTGCAACTCGACGAGCCCTGCCTCTCCCTGAATCTCACTACAGAAGAACAGGCTGCTTTCACCCACGCCTACAGGTTAATTAAAACGCATGTGCCGCAACTACAGGTTATCCTGGCCAGCTATTTTGAGTGTTATGGTCAGAATCTGCAGACAGTTTTGCAATTGCCTGTTCATACACTGCATCTTGATCTGGTACGCTGCCCATCTCAACTGGATGATATTTTTAGTACCGGTATCAAAAACAGTAAGCTTCATTTATCGCTGGGCATAGTAGACGGGCGAAATATCTGGAAAAATGATTACCAGCAATCGCTTGCACTCATCAACAAGGCTATTGACAATATTGGCAGTGACCGGGTATGGCTGGCTCCCTCCTGTTCGCTGTTACATGTACCCTGCGATCTGGATGCAGAAACATCCCTGAACCCGGAGATCAGGCAATGGATGGCTTTCGCCAAACAAAAACTTGATGAGCTAAGTACATTGAAGCTACTGGCAAATTCAATCAATGAAAAAGCCCTGGAGGAAAATAAACTTATCTTCAAACATCGTGAGCATTCTGCATTGATCCACCGGCCAGAGGTAAAGGAACGCCTGCAGCATATCACAGCAAAAGACAGTAAGCGCCAGGCTGGATTTGATATCCGCAAAAAACAGCAGCAGGAAAAACTCCGGCTTCCGCTTTTTCCCACAACCACTATTGGTTCATTTCCTCAAACAAAGGAAGTGCGCAGCTGGCGGGCCAAATGGAAAAAGAAAGAGATCAGCAACGAGGATTATAACAACCTGCTAAAAGCGGAGACGGAAAAAGCCGTTCGCTGGCAGGAGGAGATCGGCCTTGATGTGCTGGTGCATGGCGAATTTGAGCGCAATGATATGGTGGAATATTTTGGCGAACAGCTTGCCGGCTTTGTGTTTACAGAGAATGGCTGGGTACAGAGTTACGGCAGTCGCTGTGTGAAACCACCCGTCATCTATGGCGACGTTTTCAGACCACGGCCCATGACGGTAGAATGGAGCTGCTATGCGCAATCTCTTACCAGCCGCCGAATGAAAGGTATGCTTACCGGACCGGTCACCATGCTGCAATGGAGCTTTGTACGCAACGACCAGCCACGTAGTGAAACATGCAGACAAATTGCACTGGCCATCCGCGACGAAGTAGTGGACCTGGAGAAAGCAGGCATTCGCATTATCCAGATCGATGAGCCGGCTATACGTGAAGGCCTGCCGCTACGCAGAGAAAACTGGCAGGTTTACCTTGACTGGGCAGTAGAGTCATTCCGCCTTGCCGCTTCGGGCGTGCAGAATGAAACACAGATCCACACCCATATGTGTTATTCGGAGTTCAATGATATCATCAGCAGCATTGCCGACATGGATGCCGATGTGATCACCATTGAAACCTCGCGATCACAGATGGAGTTGCTACAGGCTTTTGCCGGTTTCCGTTATCCAAACGATATTGGTCCCGGTGTATATGACATTCATTCTCCCCGCATACCTACCAGGCAGGAAATGCTTGCATTGATCGAAAAAGCACTAGCCGTGCTGCCTTCTGCTCAGTTATGGATCAACCCCGACTGTGGACTTAAAACAAGAGGATGGAATGAAACCCGTAAGGCACTTATTGAAATGGTCGGCGCAGCTAAAACACTCCGCGAGGCTGTAGCCAATCCTGTAAATTAGTAACCCATTGCCGGGTGGCGGATAGCCGCCATCCGGCTTTTATACAATGGAAAAGCACGAAGAAAAAAGCTGCCCGCGTTGCCAGCGGCCCTTCATCTGCCGGATGGGCGATATAACCCGCTGCCAGTGCAGCTGTGTACAGTTAAGTACTGAAACGATACAATTCCTGGAGAAAACTTTTTTCGATTGCCTTTGCCAGTCCTGCCTGATTGAACTGAACCAGGCTATTAAAACAGCCGGCAGTTATCGTTTTCCCACACAAAAAGAAATGCTCACCGAAGGACTTCATTACTATAAAGAAGGGAATGCCTGGATTTTCACCCCTTTGTATCATCTGCTACGGGGATATTGCTGCCAGAATGGATGCCGGCATTGCGTATATGGTTTTACTAAAAAGGACGCATAAATATTTTTGTCGCCGTAGCCGTAACTTTATCTCAACAGCCCCGTCTGAGGGAAATATGAAAGGTAAAAGGCAGAAGGTAAACGCCTGAACAAATTCTCCTTATACCTTTTCTCCTTTACCTTAACCAACAATTCTTATGAAGTTTATCCTGCTTACCTGCGCTATCGCGCTCCAACTGGCCGGCGCCGCACAGAACCGCCGCCTCGACAGCCTCATCAGCGCCTATTGCAAGGCGAACCATTTCAGTGGCAATATCCTCATCAGCCAAAACGGGCAGATCTCCTATCAGCGTAGCTGGGGTGAGGCCAATATCCCCTTTCATATTCCCAATAAAAAAGATACCCGGTTTAAGGTGGCTTCTATCACCAAGTTATTTACCGCTGTGCTGATGCTGCAGTTACAGGAGCAGGGAAAACTGAATCTTGAAAAAATGATCAGCACTTATATGCCGGACTATACAGGTGAAGCCGGCAACAAAGTAACCCTGCATCAGTTGCTCAATCACACATCCGGCATGCGAAATATCGACACAGTAAGTTCCATAGAAAGCGCTCTGCGCAATGGCATGCCTGTATATCAACTACCGCATACCAGCGATGAACTGCTGGAAAAATTCTGTAGCGACAGCCTTGCCAACACCCCCGGAAGCAATTTTGACTATAACAATGCCGATTTTATCGTGCTCGGAAAAATCATAGAGCGGGTAACCGGAAAAACATACGAGCAGGCATTGAAAGATATGATCCTGTCTCCACTGCACTTAAAAAATACCGGCATAGTCCGGCAGGATACTATCCTTCCCCAACTGGCCGACACTTATTTTATCCGCGATGCCAGCGGCCGGCTTACTCCCGACCTGCCGGTGTATATAGAAAACTGGTATGCGGCAGGTGCGCTTTACTCTACTACCGGTGATCTGCTTACCTTTTCCAATGCCCTGTTTTCAGGCAAACTGATCAATGCCCAATCCTTACAACTGCTTTGTACCTCCGGCAAGGGCGAATATGGCCTCGGCACCTGGATATACAATGACTATACCCTGCATGGCCGCAATTATACTATTCTTAAAAGACCCGGCAGCATCATGGGCGCGCAGGCGGTGTTTCTTCGTGTACTGGAAAAACCTATTGCTATTATAGTACTTGCCAATACTAC